>JBFJPL010000030.1:0-43206 GCA_041617155.1 Kiloniellales bacterium | reverse complement strand
TCGCCCCGAAAACGGCGACCCGGTGCTTTATCTCGAACTCCGACGGAGCGGGCAGCCGATCAACCCGCTGCCGTGGCTGGCAACAACAAATGACAAGGTGCAAGGCTAATGCCTAGGTTTCGACTGACAGTGGCGCTCGCTGCCCTGATACTTCTGGTTCCTCAGACCGGTTCGTCTCAGAGCGACAAATCCGAGACATATCGACAGCTGAAGCTGTTCGGCGACGTTTTCGAGCGCGTGCGCGCCGACTACGTAGAACAGGTCACCGACGAGAAGCTGATTGAAACGGCCATTCGCGGCATGCTGACCTCTTTGGACCCCCACTCGAGCTATCTGGACAACAAGTCGTTCGGCGACATGCAGGTCCAGACCAAGGGCGAGTTCGGCGGCCTGGGAATCGAGGTCACAATGGAAAACGGCTTCGTCAAGGTGGTATCGCCGATCGACGAAACACCGGCATTCCGGGCTGGTGTTCAGGCCGGCGATCTGATCAGCCACCTGGACGGCGAACCGGTGCTCGGTTTGACACTCGCCGAGGCGGTCGAGAAGATGAGGGGATTGGTCAATACGGACATCAAGCTGACGATCCGACGCGGCAAAAGGGACCCCTTCGACGTCACCATCACTCGGGCCGTGATCAAGATCCGCTCCGTGCGCAGCCGCGTCGAAGACAAGGTCGGATACCTGCGTGTCACCGCATTCAACGAGCAGACCTCGTCGGGGCTCGAGAAGGAAATCCGCGACATCAGGGACGAGCTGGGCGATAAGCTTGCCGGGTATGTGCTTGATCTCAGGAACAACCCCGGCGGCCTGCTCGACCAGGCGATCGCCGTGTCCGACGCCTTTCTGCACCAAGGTGAAATCGTCTCGACCCGGGGGCGCCACGCAGACGACGCCCAGCGCTTCAATGCACGCCAGGGTGACCTCGCCGACGGCTTGCCAATCATCGTGTTGATCAACGGCGGGTCCGCTTCGGCTTCGGAGATCGTCGCCGGCGCACTACAGGACCACGGACGGGCGATCGTCATGGGCACCAAGTCCTTCGGCAAGGGTTCGGTTCAGACCATCATCCCGCTGCCCGGGCACGGCGCCATGCGATTGACGACGGCGCGCTATTTCACGCCCTCGGGACGCTCGATTCAGGCCAAGGGCATTGATCCGGATATCCTGGTCGAGCCAGCGCGGATCGAAGCCTTGGAGACCGGGCCGCCTCGCAGCGAGGCCGATCTGCGGGGCGCGCTGGAGAACCCCGGGGCCACCGGCGGCGCCGAAACGCCAGACTCCCCGGAGCCTTCGTCGTCCGAGCCGAACACCGCGAACGATCCGCCGCAGGACTACCAATTGGCCCGTGCACTTGACCTGTTGCGAGGGCTCGCCCTGTTCAACCAACGCGCGGTCAACTGACCGATCGGCGAAATCGGGCCGTGTCGCGTTCGCCTTCGTCTCGGGCGTCCGGCGAACGACGCGGCCCGAGCGCGCTTTTCGTTGCCTGGCTGTTGCTGCTCGCGTTTTGTGCGGCCGTCGGGGGATTTGTCTACATCAATGGGTTGTCGGACGCCGCGCGCACCGGCGGTGATTGGGCCTTCGTCCTGCCACTCGAAGACGACGCGGCGGAGCCGCCCGCGCCGATCGATCCCTACGAGCCGTTAGACGGCACCCCAACGGAGACAGTCGTCGAAAGCAGACCAGCGGGGCCGCCTGCCGTCGCCGATCCACCGGCGACCGAGGACCAACCCACCCAGGTGACCGAGCCCGATCAAACTTCGCAATCGGTGCCGGCCGAGACCGTCGATGAAAGCCAGACTACGGCCACGGAAGCAGCGCCCGAACCTGAACCGACCGAGTCCACGCCGGTGCCCGATCCGGCACCGAGCATGGCCGCCAAGAAAACTCCCCGCATTGCGGTTGTCGTTACGGGCCTTGGTCTATCGCAGGCTGTAAGTGAAATGGCGATTGCGCGTCTGCCGGCGGCGGTTACCTTGTCCTTCTCGCCCTATGCCGACGACCTGGCCCAATGGTTTGCCCGCGCCCGCGCCAGGGGGCATGAAGTTATGATCGACCTGCCGATGGAACCCTCGACCTTTCCGCAAGACGACCCCGGACCAAGGGCGCTCCTGACCGGCCTGGACGCCGCTCAGAATCTCGAACGGCTTCAATGGATTCTGGCCCGGGGTCAGGGTGCCCTCGGTGTCGCCGCAGTCATGGGGTCACGCTTCACCACGTCCGAGGCCGATCTTCATCCGATACTTCAGGAACTCAAGGCAAGGGGTGTCCTGTTTCTCGACAACCGCTCGAGTGAACAGAGCGTCTCGGGGCGACTGGCGGCGGACTTGGCGCTGCGCCACGCGATCAACGACCGCTCGCTGGATGACGGCACGCCGAACCGGGAGTCGATCCGCGCGCGTCTGGCGCAGATCGAGCGCTTGGCCGTGGCGCGCGGCAATTCGATTGCCATGGGCCGGTCCTTACCGGTGACCCTGGAGCGGCTGGTCGACTGGGCGGAAGGCCTCGAGTCGCGCGGCTTTGCCCTGGTGCCCCTCTCGACCTTGGTCGGCAGCGCGGACAGCGGCTGATCGACCATGGCCAGGGAATCGCGGGAACTGAAAGATCTCGAACATCTGCCTTACCGGCGCGGCGTCGGCATCCTGCTGCTCAACCGGGACAACGAAGTCTTTGTTGGCCAGCGCCGGGACACCCGTATCGCCGCCTGGCAGATGCCCCAGGGCGGCATCGACAAGGGCGAGACGCCGCGCGCGGCGGCGTTGCGCGAACTGGAGGAAGAGACCGGCACCGCAAAGGCCGAGATCATTGCCGAAAGCAGCCGCTGGTTGGCCTACGACCTTCCTGCGGAGCTGGTCCCAAATGTATGGGGCGGGCGCTACCGCGGCCAGACCCAAAAGTGGTTCGTCATGCGCTTCCTGGGCCAGGACAGCGATATCGATCTGGCCGCCGGGTCGCCAGAGTTCAGCACCTGGCGCTGGGCCGCCTGCGAACAGCTGCCAAGCCTGATCGTCCCCTTCAAGCGACAACTCTATCGGGACGTGCTGGAGGAATTCGCCGGATTACTGGCGCCGTGACCAACCGGCTCCTAGTAGCCCAAGGTCAAGGCACCCGAACGGCGTGGGTCGGATGCGCCGAAGAATCCTTGCCCGGCCCGCTTGATCGACCGGCTACTGCCGATGGCATTCTTGACCACCACCTTGTGACCCAGGGCCGTGAGTGCCTGAACCGTGTCGGGGCTGAGGCCCTGCTCGACCCTTAGCTCGTCGGGCAGCCACTGATGGTGGATGCGCGGAGCTGCGGTCGTCGCCGCGACGTTCATGCCATGGTCGACCAAGTTCATGACGACCTGCAGAACCGTAGTGATGATGCGGCTGCCACCCGGGCTGCCGGTTGCCAGGAAGGGCTGACCGTCCTTGAACATGATGGTCGGCGTCATGGAGCTCAAGGGCCGCTTGGCCGGCTCGATCGCGTTGGCCGCGCCGCCGATCAGTCCGTAGGCGTTGGGCATGCCCGGCTTTGCGGAGAAATCGTCCATCTCGTTGTTGAGCAATATGTCGGTGCCCGCGGCCACGATCCCGGTGCCGTAGCTGAAGTTGATGGTCGTGGTGTTGGCGACCACATTGCCGTCCCGGTCCATGACCGAGAATTGGGTGGTTTGATCGCTTTCATAGGGCTGAGGGTCGCCGGGCGCGATCTCCGACGCCAAGGCGGCGCAGCGCCGGTCGATCTTCCGCCTCAGGCCCTCGGCATAGGCTTTCGAGGTCAAGCCGGCAACCGGAATCCGCCAGAAATCCGGATCGCCCAGGTGCTGGCTGCGATCGGCATAGGCCAGTTTCATCGCCTCGGCCATAAGGTGATTGGTCGAGGCGCCGTTATGGCCGAGTGCGCCGATCGGAAAGCCCTCGAGAATATTGAGCAGCTGTACCAAGTGTACGCCGCCGGAGCTCGGCGGCGGCATCGAGGCGATCTCGAATCCCCGATAGTTGCCCCTCACCGGCTGGCGCATCACCGGCCGGTAGGCGGCCAGATCGGCCATGGAGATAAGCCCGCCATTGGCCGCCATATCGGCGGCGATCCGCTCGGCCACGGCGCCCCGGTAGAAGGCGGCCGGGCCCTGCTCGGCAATCTGTCGCAGGGACCAGGCCAGATCACGCTGCACCAGCCGGTCGCCCGGTCGGTAGGCGCTGCCGTCCGGCTTGAGAAATATCGCGGCGCTTTGCGGCCAGCGGCCAAGGCGCTGGCGCCCGGACTCGAGCGACGCGGCGAGTTCGCGCGTGACGATCATCCCCTCCTCGGCCAACCGTATGGCCGGCCGAATCACCTCAGCAAGGGGCAGGCTGCCGAACCGCTCCACCGCCAAGGCGAGTCCGGCCACCGTGCCGGGGACGCCGACTGAAAGATAGCTGGAACGTGCCCGTTGCCGGTCGACCGTGCCGTCCGCGGCAAGGTACATGTCGCGCGACGCGGCCGCGGGGGCCATTTCGCGATGGTCGAGAGCGACCGTCTGGCCGGTCTTCGCGCTGTGGATCAGCATGAAACCGCCACCCCCCAGGTTGCCCGCGCGTGGCAAGGTCACGGCTAGCGTAAAGCCGACCGCGGCGGCGGCGTCGATCGCGTTGCCGCCACGCTTCAGCGTTTCGACACCGATGCGCGTCACGACCGCCTCCTGGCTGGCCACCATTCCGTTGCGCGCCAGGCCCGGATAGAACATGTCGCGCGCGGACTGAATCGCCGCTTCCTGTGCGGCGGCCTCCGGCGGCAAGCCGGGCAGAAGGCAGAGGGCGATGAGGCGGTAAAGCAGGTACGGTGCACGGCCGGCAGGACTCATGAACGGCGCCTCCAACCTTGTTGGGCCGCCATCATCGCAACCGCAGCGATTGGCTTAGAGGAGGGTAGAACGCGGGTCGGGCAACCGCCCGGAAATTCAGCTCCCGACCACCTGCAGCTTGGCTTCGGCAACGGCGATCTGTTCTTCAGCAGCCTTGCGTTCCGCGTCATTCTTGGCGTCGGCCAGGTCCTCCTGAGCGTCCTTAAGTTGCTGCTCCGCAGCCGGTCGATCGATGTCCGCGACCGGCAGCGCCTGCTCCGCCAATACCGTACAGCGCGCTGCCGTGACCTCGGCGAAACCACCGGCAACGAAGATCCGCTCGCTCACCTGGCCGCCGTTGTGTACCGAAATGACGCCTGGCCGGAGCGTGGACACCATCGGTGCGTGCTGCACCAGCACACCGAAGTCGCCCTCCGAGCCTGGCACGACCACCATGTCGACCGGCTCGGACAGAAGGAGCCGCTCCGGCGAGACCAATTCGAATTCGACTTTGTTATCGGCCAATGCACATCACTCCGATGCCGGACCCTGACTCAAGCCGCCTCGGCCGCCATCCTGCGCGCCTTCTCGACCGCTTCGTCGATCGTGCCCACCATATAGAAGGCGGCTTCCGGCAGATGGTCGAATTCGCCCGCGCAGATGCCCTTGAAGCCGCGAATCGTTTCGTCCAACGGCACTTGGACGCCCGGGCTGCCGGTGAAGACTTGGGCCACGTCGAAGGGCTGTGACAGGAATCGCTGGATCTTGCGCGCCCGCGCCACGGTCAGCTTGTCCTCTTCCGAGAGCTCGTCCATGCCGAGGATCGCGATGATGTCCTGCAGCGCCCTATAGGACTGCAGGATGCGCTGCACCTCGCGGGCTACGTTGTAGTGCTCCTCGCCGACCACGAAGGGATCGAGGATGCGGCTGGTCGAGTCGAGCGGATCGACGGCGGGATAAATGCCGAGCTCGGCGATCTGGCGCGACAGCACCGTGGTCGCGTCCAGGTGCGCGAAGGAGGTGGCCGGTGCCGGGTCGGTCAGGTCGTCGGCCGGCACATAGATCGCCTGCACCGAGGTGATCGATCCCTTCTTAGTCGTCGTGATCCGCTCCTGCAGCGTGCCCATGTCGGTCGCTAGTGTGGGCTGGTATCCGACCGCCGAGGGTATACGGCCGAGTAGGGCCGAGACTTCTGAACCCGCCTGGGTGAAGCGGAAGATGTTATCGATGAACAGGAGGACGTCCTGACCTTCTTCGTCGCGGAAGTATTCGGCCTGGGTCAGGCCGGTCAGACCGACCCGCGCACGCGCGCCAGGCGGCTCGTTCATCTGGCCATAGACGAGCGCTGCCTTGGAGCCCGGCTCGCCGCGCTTGATCACGCCCGATTCCATCATCTCGTGATAGAGGTCGTTGCCCTCACGCGTGCGCTCGCCGACGCCGGCGAACACCGAATAGCCGCCGTGTGTCTTGGCCACATTGTTGATCAACTCCATGATCAGCACGGTCTTGCCAACGCCGGCGCCGCCGAAAAGGCCGATCTTACCGCCCTTGGCGTAAGGCGCCAAAAGGTCGACCACCTTGATGCCGGTGATCAGAACCTCAGCATCGGTCGACTGGTCGACGTACTCGGGCGCCGGCCGGTGGATCGGCGACGACATCTTGGTCTTGATCGGACCCAACTCGTCGATCGGCTCGCCGATGACATTCATAATCCGGCCCAGGGTCTCGGGCCCGACGGGGACGGTGATTGGCGCGCCGGAGTCCCTGACTTCCCGGCCGCGCACGAGACCCTCGGTGCTGTCCATGGCAATCGTGCGCACCATGTTCTCGCCCAGATGCTGCGCGGCCTCGAGCACGAGGCGGCGGCCATCGTTTTCGGTCTCCATCGCGTTCAGAATCGGCGGTAGGTCGCCGTCGAACTGGACGTCCACGACCGGACCCATCACCTGTGTGATTCGACCAACGAGGTTCTTTGCCATGCTTAACGCTCCCTCTTAACCGTCCGCGCGGCCCCGCGCTTTCGCGCCCGCTGCCCATTGGGCCGGCGTTACATCGCTTCCTTGGCGGAGATGATTTCAATCAGTTCGTTCGTGATCACCGCCTGACGGGTCCGGTTATAGACCTGCGTCAGGCTCTTGATCATGTCACCGGCGTTGCGCGTAGCGTTGTCCATCGCGGTCATGCGCGCGCCCTGCTCGCTGGCGTTGTTCTCCAACAGCGCCCTGAAGATCTGCACCGCAATGTTGCGCGGCAGCAGAGCCGCCAAAATTTCTTCCTCGTCCGGCTCGTACTCGTAAGCCGCCGACGGACCGGCCGCGAATTCCCCGGTGCTCGCGTCATCCGTCAGCACGGCAAAGGGGATCAGTTGCTGGGCCGTGACGATCTGGGTCATCGCCGATTTGAACTCGGCATAGATGACCGTGCAGTTATCGAACTCGCCGGCCTCGAACATCCCGGTTACGCGCGCGCCGATCGCCGCCGCCTTGTCGAAGGTCAGCGACGGTTTGGCGACGTCCTCGATCGTTTCGACGATCAACTTACCGTGGTCCCGGCGCAGTTGGTCTCGCCCCTTGCGGCCGACGCAGAGCAGCTTGACTGTCTTACCCTTCTGGTCCAGTGACTGGATCAGGCGCCGCGCCTCGCGCACGATGGAGGAATTGAAGCCGCCGCACAGGCCACGGTCGGCCGTGCCGACGACGATCAAATGCACGTCATCCTTGCCGGTGCCCTTGAGCAACGGTGGCGCGCCCTCCTGACCGGCCATGCTCGCGGCCAGGGAGCCCAACATCCGCTCCATGCGCACCGCATAGGGCCGCGACGCCTCGGCCTGCTCCTGGGCGCGGCGCAGCTTGGCTGCGGCCACCATTTTCATGGCCGAAGTAATCTTCTGCGTCGACTTGACGCTGGCGATCCGGACTCGCAGGTCCTTGAGGCTGGCCATGCGACTCTATCCGCTCTTGGTCCGTGGCTCGATCATGGGGTCTCTTGTCTGCCCGGGCTCAGGCGAAGGACTTGGAGAAATCTTCCATGAAGGACTTAAGCTTTGCCTCCGTGGCGTCCGAGATTTCGCCTTCCGACCGGATCGCCTCGAGAATATCGCCGCCCTTGGCGCGAATTTCCGACAGCAGCTGTTGCTCGAAAGCGGTCACGCGTTCGATATTGAGTTTGTCGAGATAGCCGCGCACACCGGAATAGATCACGACGACCTGTTCCTCCACCGCCAAGGGCTTGTACTGAGGCTGTTTCAGAACCTCAGTCAGGCGCGCGCCGCGCGCCAGCAAGCGCTGCGTCGCCGCATCGAGGTCCGAGGCAAACTGGGAGAAAGCCTCCATCTCGCGGAACTGGGCCAGTTCCAACTTGATCGTTCCGGCCACCTGTTTCATGGCCTTGATTTGGGCCGCCGAGCCGACCCGCGACACCGACAGCCCAACGTTCACGGCCGGGCGCACGCCCTTGTAGAACAACGAGGTCTCCAAGAAAATCTGGCCGTCCGTGATCGAAATCACGTTGGTCGGGATATAGGCCGACACGTCACCCGCCTGAGTCTCGATCACCGGCAACGCGGTCAAGGACCCGCTGCCGTGATCGCTGTTCATCTTGGCCGCCCGCTCGAGCAGCCGCGAGTGCAGATAGAAGACATCGCCCGGGAAGGCCTCGCGGCCTGGCGGCCGGCGCAGCAGCAGCGACATCTGACGATAGGCCACGGCCTGCTTCGACAGGTCGTCGTAGACGATGACCGCGTGCATGCCGTTGTCACGGAAGAACTCGCCCATGGTGCAGCCGGTGTAGGGCGCCAGGAACTGCATCGGCGCGGGCTCGGACGCCGTCGCGGCAACGATGATCGAGTATTCCAGTGCGCCCTGGTCTTCCAGGATCTTCACGAGCTTGGCGACGCTCGAGCGCTTTTGGCCGACGGCGACATAGATGCAGTAGAGCTTCTTCGACTCGTCATCACCCTGGTTGATCGGCTTCTGGTTGAGGAAAGCGTCGAGCGCGATGGCGGTCTTGCCGGTCTGGCGGTCGCCGATGATCAGCTCGCGCTGGCCGCGCCCGATCGGGATCAGGCTGTCGACCGCCTTGAGGCCCGTCTGCATGGGCTCGTGCACCGACTGGCGCGGAATGATGCCCGGCGCCTTGACGTCAACACGCTTGCGCTCCGCGCCCTCGATCGGTCCCTTGCCGTCGATCGGATTGCCCAGGGCATCAACCACGCGCCCAAGCAGGCCCTTGCCGACCGGCACGTCGACGATGGCGCCGGTCCGTTTGACCGTATCGCCTTCCTTGATGCCGCGGTCGTCGCCGAACAGCACGATACCGACATTGTCGACCTCGAGGTTCAGCGCCATGCCCTTGATGCCACCGGGGAACTCGACCATCTCACCGGCCTGCACGTTGTCCAGACCGTAAGCACGGGCCACGCCGTCACCGACCGACAGCACTTGGCCAACCTCGGCGACGTCAGCCTCGGTGCCGAAATTCTCGATCTGATCTTTCAGGATTGCGGAAATTTCCGCGGCACGGATGTCCATCACCCGATCCCTTTCATGGCGAACTGTAGTTTTTCTAGCTTGGTGCGTATCGAAGAATCGATCATGCGGCTGCCGACCCGGACGACGAGCCCACCGAGCAGGCGGGGATCAACATCAAGCTCGACCTGCACTTTGGAGCCTACCACTTTCTTGAGCGCATCGGTTAAGGCCGACTGCTGAGTCTTGGTCAAGTCGTGGGCGGCTGTGACCCGCGCGGCTACCTCGCCGCGACGGCGGGCCAACTCGGCCAGGTAGGCGTCGATCATTTGGGGTAACGCAAAAAGCCGGCGATTGTGCGCCACGACCAGAACGAAGCGGCGCGTCAGATCGTTGACGCCGGCCTTGTCGAGGATTGCCGCCATGGCCTTGCCCTGCTGCTCGCGCCCGTAAAGCGGACTGCGGATCAGGCGGGTCAGGTCCTCACTGTCGGCGATCACTTGCTTGAGGTCGCGCAGTTCACTAGCTGCCGCGTCGAGCTGCTTGGCGTCTTCTGCCAACTCGTAAAGCGCCGAGGCGTAACGCCCCGCCAAGCCGCTTTCGCGCGCACTCTCCCCAGCCAAATCACTTGCCCCCAAGCGGTGCCAGAACCCAAATTCGCCCGCGACGCCGAATCAGCAATGGATTTTGGTTGTGATGTGACGGGGCTGTCCCCCGGCCGCGGGCGCGTCGGTGGTATCATAGTCAACAAGGCGTTGCAAGACGAGTCGAGCCAGTGAAATCCCCGAATTCGCCAGGAAAACACCAGTCTTCGAACAGTCTCGGGGAACGCTTCTTTGCTCCCTTTGGGCGTCGGGTTTTCGAAGGGGGTGGCCGGCGGATCGCAAAGCTTCTCCCCCGCTTTCGATTCAGTAAAACGACGCACCGTTAAGGTTGTCGTAATCAAGCTGGAGAACCATCGGACTTCGGCGGGCCACTGGCCGTGCCTTCCCGACAAGAGAAACTTCTGCATGGGCTTCGAGCTCCGCTTCCTGACCAAAGATCGGCGTTTCATTGACCCGCGGGAACTGGTGCTGTGGAACCAGCAGAGCCCCTACCTGAGCGCCAGATCGCTGCCCGGCGGCCTGCAGATGGTCTATGAAAACCCGGAGACCGACGTTCACTTCTCGGTCGACTATCTGCCCGACGAACCCTGTGACGATGCATTTGAGATCCCCGAGGGCTATTTCGACAGCGGACTCGGGTTCAGTCTGTACTATGGCCGACCCACCTACTTTACCTACGAGGCCATGCCGTTCCTGGTCGATCTGGCTCGCTCATTCGAGCTGTGGCTGTTCAACCCGCAAGCCGCCACCTTGGCAAGCGCGGCCAAGGCGGACGAACTGATCGTCAGCTGGTCGGAATGCAATCGGCAAGCCGTGCGCGCCATGGCAGCGAAGGGCCTGATCGACAGCTTCTACTATTTGCCCAAAGAAAAGGCCGATCGGCTCTGGTCCTATCGCCTGAGCAAGGATCGTCGCGAGGCGGCATTGGACGGAAAGGTCTACTTCCCGCAGATCTTCCTCTTCGCGCCCAAGGGCGAGCGCCAATGCGCCACCGCCATAACTTGGAACGGTGCGGCCATGGCTTTTCCCGAGGTTGACTACGTGGTCCTGGTCCGCCGGGAAAAGTCCCTCTTCGGATTCGGCGCGCCCGCCGAAACGATCGAGTATGTGCCGGCATCCTCGGTGCGGAACATCATCGGCGCGGTGCTGACGCCTTTGGGCGAAAGCGACGATCTGGCCATCCTTCGGCCGGATGCGGCCAAGCAAAAAGCCAGACGGCTTGCCGCGATGGCCGGCAAGCCCTTCGCGAACGCCTTCACGCGGGTTCCCTACGACGCCTTCGTGGACGTCGACTTCCTTTCCCGCGAGGCCGCCGCTTAGGGCTTATAGGAAACTGTAGGGATCGACGTCGATCTGCAGGCGCACTTGGCGCGGCAGCTCGACGGCGCCAAGCCAGGGGCCGAGCACGGCCTGGGGCGCGATATCGCGTCGGGTCCTGAGCAGGAAACGCCGGCGATGGCGGCCGCGCAGCACGGCCAGAGGAGCGGGCGCCGGGCCCAGTATCTCGATGCCGTCGCCGCGTGGCGCGACGCGCAGCAGACGGCGGCAGGCGGCGTCGAGCCGGGCCGCATCCCGGTCCGACAGGATCAGCGCAGCCAGGCGCGCAAATGGCGGCATGGCGGCCAGCCGCCGGCTCTCGGTCTCGGCCTCCAGAAAGCGGTCACGGGCATCCGGCGCATCGGACGCCAGGGCCTGCATCACCGGGTGCTCGGGCTCATAGGTCTGGATCAACACGCGGCCCGGCCGCTCGGCCCGCCCGGCGCGGCCGGCCACCTGGTGCAGCAGCTGGTAGGTCCGTTCGGCCGCGCGCAGGTCGCCGCCGGCCAACCCCAGGTCGCCGTCGACCACGCCGACCAGCGTGAGCCGGGGAAAGTGGTGCCCCTTGGCGACGATCTGGGTACCGATCATGAGGTCGATTTCATGCCGCTGGACCGCCTGCACCAACGCCGCGGCGGCGGCCGGTCCCGACACGCTGTCGCTGGAAACGATCGCCGTCCTTTGCTCCGGGAACAGCAGCCTGACCTCTTCGGCCAGGCGTTCGACCCCCGGCCCGCAGGCGGCCAGGCCGCCCTCCGCCCCGCACGCTGGGCAATCGGACGGCAGGGGCGTGCGGTGGCCGCAGTGGTGGCACTGCAGACGCCCGGCCAAGCGGTGTTCGACCAGCCAGGCGGTGCAGTTGGGGCATTTGATCCGGTGGCCGCAGACCCGGCACAACGTGAGCGGCGCGAAGCCCCGGCGGTTGAGGAACAAGAGCGCCTGTTCGTTGGCCGCGAAGCTCTCGGTCAGCGCGCGGCGCAAGGCCGCGGACAACCAAGACTGACCGATTCCCGCCAGGCGCGGCGGCGGGTCGCGGCGCAGGTCGACCAGCTCGACCTTCGGCAGCTCCGCACCGCCGTGGCGGTCCGGCAGATGGAGCCTGTCGTAGCGACCGGCCTTGACGTTGGTGACGGTTTCCAGGGACGGCGTGGCGGAGCACAGCACGATCGGGATCTCCGCCAGGCGGGCGCGTACCACGGCCATGTCGCGGGCGTGGTAAATGACGCCATCCTCCTGCTTGAAGGCGCCGTCGTGCTCCTCGTCGACCACGATCAGGCCGAGCGCCCGGTACGGCAGGAAGAGCGCCGAGCGGGCGCCGACCACGACCCGCGCCTGGTCCTCGGCGACCGCCCGCCAGGTGCGCCGCCGCTGCCCCGCGGTGAGGTCCGAATGCCACTCGGCGGGGCGCGCGCCGAAGCGCTGCCGGAAGCGCTCAAGCCATTGCGCCGAAAGGGCAATTTCCGGCAGCAGCACGAGCACCTGGGCGCCCGCCGCGAGCGCCGCCGCGAGCGCCTCGAAGTAGACCTCGGTCTTGCCCGCGCCGGTCACCCCGTCGAGCAGGGTGACCCCGAATCCGCCGCCCGCGACCTGGTCCCTGAGCGCCGTCGCGGCGGCCGACTGAGCCGGCGACAAGGCGGGTCCTGGACGGCGACTTTCAGGCGACTCGAAGGCAGCCGAAGGCGGCAAGGCGACGGCCTCCAGGACGCCCAAAGCCGCCAGGCCCTTGACCACCGAGGCACCGACCCCGGCATCGCGCGCCAGCTCCGCCGCCGGCCGGGCCGGGCCCTCGGCGGCGAGCGCCAGGACCCGCTTGCGCGCCGGCGTGAGCCGCAGCGACCCGGCCTCGGCCGCCGACCCGCCCGCCACCAGACGGTAACCGGTGACCGGCTTGGGCGGCTCGATGGCGGCCGGCACGCTGAGCGCCATGCGCAGCACCGCGCCGGGCGGCGCCATGGTGTAGGCGGCCAGCCACTCGATGAAGCGGCGCTGGTCGGCCGGCAGGCCCGGCAGGTCGATGCGCCCGACGACCGGCTTGAGCCGTTCGGCCGCGACCTGGCGGCGCTCTGGGTCCGGCTCCCAGACCACGCCGACCAGTTCGCGGCTGCCGAGCGGCACGCGCACCAGGTCGCCCGCGGCGAGTCGAAGTCCCGACGGCACCGCGTAGTCGTAGGCGCCGGCGAGCGGCAGCGGCAGCAGCACGGCGCACCTGGCCGCCTCCGGGGCCCGGAGCAGCGCCGAATCCCCTTGCGGAGCCAGTTTTTCGGCGGTATTGGGGCGGCGGACGGTGCCGGGGGCGGTGCTGGCGCGGCGCTTTGGCATCGGCTACACTCTACTGGAGCGGCCCGCCGGGACACCAGATTCCTTTGGCCCGGGCCGGGCACGGCATGAGCTTGGAGCGCGCGCGAACGGCATGAAATTCTTCATCGACACGGCGGACGTCGACGAGATCCGCGACCTGGCCGCGACCGGCCTGGTCGACGGCGTCACCACCAACCCCTCGCTGGTCGCCAAGTCGGGGCGCGATTTCTTTACCGTATTGCGCGAGATCTGCGAGCTGGTGCCCGGGCCGGTCAGTGCCGAGGTGACGGCGACCGACCTGGAAGCCATGCTGGCCGAGGGCCGGCACCTGGCCGAGGTGGCCGCCAACATCGTGGTCAAGGTGCCGCTCACGCCCGACGGCCTCAAGGCCTGCAAGGCGCTCAGCGACGACGGCATCAAGGTCAACGTGACACTGTGCTTCTCGGCGGCCCAGGCGATCCTGGCGGCCAAGGCCGGCGCCGCCTACATCTCGCCCTTCGTCGGCCGCCTGGACGACGTCGGCACCGACGGCCTCGGCCTGATCGCCGAGATCGTCGAGATCTACGCGCTCTACCCGGAGTTCGCCACCGAGGTGCTGGTCGCCTCGGTGCGCCACCCGATCCACGTGGTCGAGTCGGCCAAGCTAGGCGCCGACGTCGCAACCCTGCCGCCCGGCGTGCTGCGCGCCATGTTCAAGCATCCCTTGACCGACAAGGGCCTGGCGGCCTTCCTGGAGGACTGGGCCAAGACCGGTCAGACGATCTTAACCCCACCGGGGGATGATAAGGCGGATGGCAAGCAAGCCGCGCGACGCCGTGCCTGAGGAGACGCCGTGCCCGAGGAAATGCCGTGCCTAAGGACATGACCGGCAAGGCCGCCAAGGACGCGGCCAAGGACACCGCCAAGGACGCTGTCGAGCACGGCGGGCCGAGCGCCGCGCAGGTCGACGGCTACCTGCGGCGCCATCCGGATTTCCTGGCCCGCCATCCCGAGTTGCTGCAGGTCCTGACGCCGCCGGAATGCCGGCGCGGCGACGGCGTGCTCGACCTGCAAAGCTACATGGTCGACCGGCTGCGCTCGGAGGTCGCCGAGATGACCGCGGCGCGCGACGCCCTGGTCCAGGCCGGGCGCAGCAACCTGGCCGCCCAGGCCCGCGTGCACAAGGCGGTGCTCGCACTCCTGTCGGCCAGGTCGTTCGAGCATCTGATCGAGCGCGTGACCACGGACCTCGCGATCGCGCTCGACCTGGACGCGGTCACCCTGGGCGTCGAGCATTCGGAGCAAAGCCTGCCGCCGGTGCGCCTGGGCGGGCTCTATCAGCTCGAGCCGGACACGGTCGACTCGCTGATCGGCAAGGGCCGCGCCCTGCTGCTGCGCGGCGAGACCGAGGGCGACCCGATGATCTTCGGCGCGGCCGCCGGCCTGGTCGCCTCCGAGGCCTTGATCCGCCTGGACATCAGCCCGGCGACGCCGCCGGCCCTGCTCGCCCTGGGCTCGCGCCGGCCCGACCAGTTCCACCAGGGCCAGGGCACCGAGCTGCTGGCCTTCCTGGCTGGCGTCCTGGAACACTCCATCCGGGCATGGCTGGACCTGCCCGACTGACCGGCTGGCAGACGGCGCCCGCTCGTTTCCCTCTCCCTTCGGGAGAGGGAGGGGCCCGCGAAGCGGAAGGGTGAGGGCGCGTTGTTTTGCTGCTTATCGGCCAGCGCCGGAGTCGCTCGACGTGAAGCAACCCTCGAACCAAGAAATCAACCCGCCCTCACCCTGTTTCTCTCCCAGGGGGAGAGGGAACGCTGCTCCTGGCGCCCCAGTCCGCCATCATGACGTGACCTCCGGCCCATGACCTCGGGCACCAGGGACTGGCACGCGGCGCCCGACCTGTTGGACGCGATCGAGGACTGGCAGGCCTGGCTCGCCTTCGAGCGGCGCGCCTCGGCCCACACCCGCGCCGCCTATGCCCGCGACCTGGCCGGGTTCCTCAAGTTCATGGCCGAGCACCTGGGCGGCCCGCCGAGCCTGGCGGCGCTCGGCCGCTTGCGGCCGGCCGACTTCCGCGCCTGGCTGGCGGCGCGCGCCGGCCGCGGCCTGAAGCGCAGCTCGACCGCCCGCGCGCTGTCCACGGTTCGCAACCTGTTCCGCTGGCTGCAGCGCCGCGGCCTGGCCGAGAACCCCGCGCTGGCGGCGATCCACGGCCCCAAGCTGCCACGCGCCGTGCCCAAGGCGCTCACGCCCGAGGAGGCGGTCGAGAGCGTCGAGACGGTGCGGGAATTGAGCGACCAGGACTGGAGCGGCAAGCGCGACACGGCGGTCCTGCTGCTGCTCTACGGCGCCGGCCTGCGCATCGGCGAGGCGCTGGGCCTCCGCCGCCGTGACGCCCCGGCGCCGGGCCAGGAGGCGCTCACCGTGACCGGCAAGGGCGGCAAAGAGCGGGTCGTGCCTCTGCTACCGACGGTGATCGCGGCGGTCGAGGATTATCTCGCCGCCTGTCCCTACGCCCTGCCGCCCGAGGGCCCGCTGTTCCTCGGCCAGCGCGGCCGCGCGCTTGGGCCCCGCCAGGTGCAGCAGCGCATGGCCGACCTGCGCCGCCTCCTCGGCCTGCCCGAGAGCGCCACGCCGCATGCGCTGCGCCACAGCTTCGCCACCCACCTCTTGGCCGGCGGCGGCGACCTGCGCACCATCCAGGAGCTGCTCGGCCACGCCTCGCTCTCGACCACCCAGCGCTATACCGAGGTGGACGTGGCAGGCCTGATGGCGGTCTACGATCGGGCGCATCCTAGGGCGAAGGGGGGATAGCGGACTTCCGTTGTCGGAGACACCGCTTCTACGCCCTTCCCTCTCGCCCTGCGGTGCGAGGGGGTTGCGTGAAGTTGGCGCTGCGGCATCGGCTCACGTCCCCCGAACGCCGGCTACCCGGCCGTTTGCTTCCGCTGCGCCTTTGACCGCGGACCTGCCCCGGCCCTGGCTGGTACGGGGAGTTGTGCCCCCCTGAGGAAACGATATGGAGTAGCTCCGCCGCATGGCCGGACCCACGCTTCCAGGGATTCGGCGCTTAGGCGGCGCCTGAGGAAGATTGCGGCTGATGAGCGAAACCGCACTTGTCCAGAAGACCTGCATCCCCTGCCACGGCGGGGTCTCGCCTTTGTCGCAGATGCCGGGCCGGGAGGACCGGAATAACCGCACCAAAATCGAGGCCCGCTCTCGGTTCAAAAAATTCCGGGCGGCGCTCGATTTCGTGCACCGAGCGGGCGACTTGGCCGAAGCCGAGATTCACCACCCGGTGTCCATCACCTTCGGCTGGGGCTATGCCGACGTCGTTCTGCAAACCAAGAAGATCAATGGCTTGCGCGAGAACGACTTCATAGTGGCGGCCAAGATCAATGAGATCGCAGAAAAGCTCTTCAGCGAAGCCAGGGATTAAGCCCGTAGAGCGTCCGAGCGGGAGTGATGAGCAGCGCGCGTTGGAGATGCCGCCGCGCCTTTTGTTCCTGGTCGAGAGCCTGATGAATCTTCGCAGCGTGAAGCCATAGCGTGGCATCTTCTGTCTCGTGCTTGAGCGCATGGTTGGCAGCGTCAAGCGCTTCGTCGAACATCCCGTTCCGGTATAGAGCCCAGGCCAGGGTGTCGTAGGTGTAGACGTTCTGGCGGACCACGAGGTCCTTGCGCGCCCATTCCAGGGACTGGGCCGGATCGGGCCGAATGTCCGCAAAGAACAGTGCGAGATTCCGGTAGTAGCTCCGATCACCATCGGCGACGCGCGCGAGATAGCCTGCCAGGGCCCGGTCATGCCAGCGTGCCGCGGCGGCGCCGTCGAACCGGGCCGCGTGGACATCGCCCACGGCCTGCAGCAGATCGGGATTCGGCACCTTGGAGACCACTCGCTCGTAGAGCGCCAGCGCCCCCTCGAAGTCGCCGCGCGCGGCCCGGAGCTCGGCCAGATGCTCCAGGGGCAGGTAACCGTCAGGCCAGAGCTTCAGCGCCTCTCGATAGTGCGCCTCGGCTTCGTCGAAGGCACCGCGCAGGAAGTGCTTCGCGCCGATAGTCACGTAGCATCGGGCGATATCCTCAGCGGCGGCGCCTCGCGCGCGCCCGATCTCGGCGGCTTGACGCACGTCCTCGAGCGCGCCTCGGGTGTCGCCTCGGATAAACCGGAGGTTGGCGCGCCGGGTGAGGGCGAAGAGCCCGCCGTCGAGCGCGATCAGCTTGTCGTAGGCAAGCTGGGCGCCCGCAACGTCACCCCGCTCCAACAGGGCGTCACCGAGGGCGCCGTAGCCCAGGAGCGCCTGCGGACGCAGCTCGACGGCTTGACGTGCCACGCGAGCGCCGTCCTCGAAGCGATGCTGGGCATTGAGCGCGAAGGCGAGCGCGACCAGGCCGTCATAGGATTGCGGGGCCCGCGCCAGCGCCTCACGCAGCACGGACTCGGCCCGCAGCGTCTGGCGATAGTCCCCGCCGACGCGCGCCTTCCGAAGGTAAGCCGTGCCGAGCTTGATGCGCGATACATAGTCATAGGGATCGCGCTCCAGGCGAGACTCCCAGAACGCGATCTCTCGATCCAGCTGTCCGGCACCAGCCGGCGGCACAGCGACCGACGCAAGGGCGGCAAGGAACACGCCAATTGCGAAGCACGATCTCATCGCATGGTCTCACCAAAGCTTTATCGACGTGCCGCCGCCCCAACGCCGATGTGG
The DNA here is from genome assembly GCA_041617155.1 of Kiloniellales bacterium. Taxonomy (GTDB): domain Bacteria; phylum Pseudomonadota; class Alphaproteobacteria; order Kiloniellales; family JAKSDN01; genus CAMYKD01. Next base: position 25,022 of record JBFJPL010000030.1, on the reverse strand, counting down.
TGGAACGCCGGGGCGTTCTGCCGAGATGGGCGTCAGTTCCGCGGTGGAATCTCCTCCTCCGGTAGGTGCGCCGGCGCGAAAAACGGGAAGTCATCGAGAAACGGTACGTCGTTTGCCGGCAGACCGTCCGTCGTCACGGCACCGTTCGACAGCAAGCCGAGCGCGACGTCGACGAAATCGGACTCGGGCCGGCGGCCGTTGGGGAAATTGTCGAGGCTCGTCATGTCGAGCGTCAATACATCAGGGAGCAAGGCGTCGGCCACGGCGTTGGCGTGTTGCACGTTCCCCCCGTTCAGCCTCAGCACGGCCTGGAAGATGTCGTCCCGGAACAAACTAACCTGCCGGCTCGGGATAGTGCGATTGAACTCGTCCTTACGCGCGTTGTCTATCGAGACCGGGTTGAGGGCCGGGATTCCGACGCCGTCGATCTGGATCCAGGGGCCAGAGCTTCTTTCGCCCCTGCGCGGGCTACGCTTCGTCGTGCGCTGCCGGCTCGAGGTGGCCCAGACACGGATGACGTTACCGGTCGACCCGCGGAGCAGGTCGGGGGGCACCTCGACCGCGATCGTGGCGGCATTGAGACCTTGCACGGTATCGATCCCCGGCGCACGTCCCAGCGGCACGCCCATCAGCAATGACTCGACGAAGATGAGGTCGGCCCAGGTCGCATCGTCGGTCGGACCGGCGAACACCTTAATGTCGATGTCCTCCAAGATTGCGCCGACCGGCCCGGTGATCGAGGGCGCGATATCTTCTGCGTCGCCGTTGTCATCGTCGAACGCGTCGCCGTCGTCGTCATCATCGTCGCCGTCGATAAAGGCCCCGTGTGGCAGGATTTCGTTCTTCGCACCGACACGGACCGGCCGAGCCGGGCCGATGACCGTGACCGTCTGACCGTCCAGCAGGCCCTCGAACACGGCCTGGATGACCAGGTCCTCGACGAAATCCCCGGTGTTGTCGATCTTGATCTGGAGCAATACATCGTTGGAGAACGCGTTGGCGAAGCCCGGCACGGAGAACCCGTTCACCGCCATCGACAACACGACATTGCCGTTGTTCGGGTTCAGGAACGCATGGAGGTCCGAGATGTCCGCCGGCCTGTCCTGCTGGATGGATCCGTCCTCGTGATCGGCAACCCAGGCCGAACTAGCGAAGAGTGACAAAATCGCCGCTGACAGTAGTGTGGGCAGTGTTGTTCTTCTCAGCATGATCGATCTCCTCTGTGCCCCTATTTGGCGCGCGCGTACGAATTGGCGCGCGCACCACAGAAAGGGTTCTCCGAACCGAGATTTCCCGGGCAACGCCTCTCTCGCCGGGAAATTTTTCGGCAAGACCAATCGAGGCCGCGCTCAGCCTCGACCGGCACATTGCAAACGATCCCCTGGTCTTCTGGGGCTGATTTGGCGATTGAGCGGCCGGTGCGGCAATAATCTCGTGCCGTGAAGGCAGCACGCTTCCAACCGCTCAGCCGGTCGCGACACAACGGCACACGCCGCATGTCACGCCCGTGCAGTTCATCGCATAGGTTAAGGCGCCACCAACAGACCGGAGGCACGCCCCTGGCCGAGAGTTCACTCCATCGAAGTGGTGAACTCTCGGCCCGGTTCTCTTGAAGCGGTTTGCCAGTGGCCCGGTCATCTGCGCCCAGGGCTACCGCTTCGAGTTGGAGCGCGCCGGCTTTCGTCAGGCCGGCGCTTTCGTGCCCGAGGCGTCGTTCTAATCGTCATCGTCATCGTCATCGTCGTCGTCGTCGTCGTCGCCGAAGTCGACAGCGATGGCGCCGGCGGGGCTACCGCCATCATTGTTGAGCGGCAGGAGTTCGCCGGGCGGCTGGGCCGCGGGATCGTTCACAGGCGGGCTGCTATCCAAGCCCTCGAACGCACCGATCAGGTCCAGACTCCCGTCCCTGCGGTCGACCCCGAACCCGGCGATCGCGCCGCGGCCGGGCAGCACGTTGTAGAGAAAGCGACCGTCCGGCGACACGGCGAGGTCAAGGTTGTAATCGAACGTCGATGAGTCAGGCGGAGGGCCGAAATCCGGTGGCCCCGCTGTCTCGGCCTCATCGACAACCTGGAGGCTTCCGTCCCGCTGGATCTCCACAATCGATACGGTGTTGCTGAAGAAGTTGGCCGTATAGAGAAAATTGCCGACTCTGACGACCCAGCAGGTGTCCAGGGTGTCCACGGCGGTCGTGGGAATGCTCAGAGGAACCGACGCGGAAATCGGGACCAAGGTCCCGTTGCGGCGGATCCTGTATGAAGATATCGCGGCGCGGGGGAAGTCGCCGATGGCTTCGACGACGTACAGGCGGCGGCTGTTGTCGGCAAAATTCAACGCGAACGGCACGAGACCGACGGAAGCGTTTTGCACAAAGTTGCCGAGGCGGCCGTTCCTCCTGACGCGGGCGATGTCAATCCTACCGTCGACCGGCAGACCGCCGCCGACCGCCGTTCCCTTGATGATCACGGCCAAGTGCCTGCCGTTCGGGCTGAACCGGACCTCGGAGGCCGAGAACAGGACATTCGGAACCCGAGGAAGGTTGGGATCCGCCAGGGCCGGCGTGTTCGAACCCAGGTCCCTGGCCGAGCCGCCAATTCGTCTCAGGTCACCATCGTCGCTCAGCCGGAAACCGACGACGTTGGCATTGAAAAAGCCGTTTTGAAAACCGTCTCTTCCGCCCGAGTTAAGCACGTAAACGAGATTCCGGTGAACGGTCACACTGATGGGGAACACGCCTCCGGACGGCTCAACATCGGTCAGAACGAGCCCGCTGCGGCTGATCTTGAAGACGGAAACGTTGTTGGTGCTGAAATTCGTCAGCAACAGAAATTCGCCGTCCTCAGTCGCCACCATGGGCCCTTGCGAGCCAAGCGCATCACCAGCAAAGAGCGATCCGGGACCGGACCCTGCCCCACCGGTGGCAAACGACGCAACGTACTCCAAGGCGCCATCTTCGAAGCGGTTGAACATCCTGACTTCATTGCCGCGGCCCGGTGTCGTTGCGTTGGACGCGACAAATACGGCGCCGACGGCGCCGCTATCGGAGTCACGGCCGTGGTCGCTGTCGCTAAGCGCCGGCGGCGCAAATGCAAGTGAGGCTGCCAATGCCAAAGCACTGGCGAACCGCCAGATCGTTTGTGTAAGCATTTTCCGTCTCCTGATTTAGACCGGATCTACAATGTTTCGGCGCGGCCCGCCCGGTCAGGGCAGCCGAGATGCCGTAGGAAAACTCGATCTTCGCTACCTTTTTGAATACGTTTGAATACGATAGCCGCAGGCTGTTCCCCGAAAATATCTGGGACAACACCTCCTAGCTGTCTAAAACGCTAGCGCAAATTACTGTCATTTGCAATGACTGCACGCAATTTGTGTCGTTCGCACAGGAAATGTCCGGTTTACGTAGCACAGTATGTAGCCGGTCAATGTTCGACCCCTTTGGCAGGGTGACCTGGGCCGAGAACAGCCTAAGTGCCCGAAGGGTCAGGAGATTAGCGCAAGGTGCAGCAACACATGGGCGAGCTGCGCGGCCACTTGGGCCTGCCCGAGAGCGTCAAGCCGCACGCGCTGGGCCACAGCTTCGCCACCCACCTCTTGTGGCCGGCGGCCGCGACCTGCGCACGATCCAGGAACTGCTCGGCCACGCCTCGCACTCGACCGCCCAGCGCTATACCGAGGTGAATGTGGCGGGGCCTGATGGCGGTCTACGACAGGGCCCACCCGCGGGCGAAGGCGGATTAGTTCAAGGACTCTTTTGGGTTCGGGGAGCGTGCGCTTTGCCCTTGCAACGGAAACGGCTAACGGATGACCCCGTTACGTTAAAGGGTCAGAGTCCTTGATCTCCCTGGAATCTAGGGCGAACACCATCAAGGAGTCTGAACCTTTGATTACATCTATTCAGAATGAGGATATCGCCCTCCTCGACGTAGACCATGGGCTTGTAGTGCAGAATGTCGATCAGCGGATGGTCGCCCGCCTTGCCATTTGCCATCTCGTCTTCCTTCAATATTCGGGCTCATTGGCGTTTTTGGTCTTCTCCCGCGGGGCGTCGGGTGTCGGGGTGCGCAGAGTCAACAGAAACAAGTCCCAAAACCTGTTTTCAGGATTCATCCCACAGTAGTTCGCCGGCAAATCCTTGTTAAAAGGCCACGGCAGCACGGACTGGACGAGGTCCGCGAAAGACAGTTTTACGCATCTTCCATTATCGTCGTGGAGCTTCCGGATCTCGACATCTTTGCGGTCTCCATTTTTCATCAGCACATCTCCGCTAAAGGCTTTTCTGGTGCCGCACCCGTCCGGAACGTCAGGTGGCAATGTCCCACCAACGACAGTTGCTCCAGCCTCCCCAAGCCCGGTGATGGACATGATTTTAGGGTCACCAGACTATCACGTTGCGCTCACGGCAATCGCCGCCCTGTCTATCTTGCTGAGCTACGTCATGGAATTCGTCCAGTGAAGAGCGATCGGCGACCAGATATTGTTTATCGTCGATGAGCCTGGGTTGTCGCCAAGCAGAAAAGCCTGGCTCGTGCTCAAGCAGCTGACTTTCGCGACGGCCGTGCTCGCGGCCGCATGGCTACTCGGTGGCGCCTGGTTCGACTTTTATGCCGGCGGTCACACAATCGTCTTGCTCATCGGATTGATGCATAAAGATCACGGAATTCTGTACTTCAGGGGGACTGCGCGACCCCGGCGCCGGTTCGGGCCAAATCGAGTTTAGCCGGGCCTTCGGTTTCAAGAACGCCGGGGCCCGATTGCTGGCGGCGGGCGCTCTGGTGCTTTGTCTCTTCGGATTGTTAGGACAAATGCATTTCCTGGGCGCAAGCTTCTTCGCACTCGCCACCGGCGTGGGTGGCATGCTACGCGCCAAATGGGCTCTGGCAACGTAGATTTTGACATCAAAGGGCCCGGATTCGATTGGTTTTTCCGGTCTGAGCTGGAACTCCGAAATCATGCGAGTCCGCGCCTTTGCTTCTTTGATTGCGAACCTTGCGACCCCGCCTGTCTGACTTTTCGACCTTGACGTTAATTAAATTTTCCGACATTGCGGTCCAATGTCCGGGCTGCCCGGCGCCGCGCCGGATGGTTTTCGAACCAGCCGGCCGGGGGCGGCGCATCCTGTCGGAGGCATCGGGGGCTCCTGGAGTGCGTATCCAAAGAAGGACTCTCGTCTTTCCTCTTGTCCTGCTGATCCTGGCTTCCTGCCAGTCGGGCGGGACGTTCCGGCTGTCGCATTTTCTCGGATTGAACGAGCCGATTCCCGAGACCGTGACCCTGCTCAGCTGGAATGCGCAGAAGGCCCACGATCCGAGGGCGGCGGACGACCTCACGGCCCTGATCGAGCAGCACGATCCGGACCTGGTGTTCCTGCAAGAGGCGCGGGCCAAGCCGTTCTCGAACGAGCGCATGGTCGGCCATTTCGCGAACAGCTGGTCTTACCCCTGGCCGGGCGGCGCCACGGTCGGCGTCCTCACGCTTTCCAAGTCGTCGCCTGTGAGGGTCCAGCCGCTTCAGACCAAATGGCGGGAGTTCCTCGTGACCGCGCCCAAGGTCTCGCTGCTCACGGAGCACCCCTTGCCGAACGGCGAAACCCTGCTTGCGGTCAACGTGCACCTTCTGAACTTCGAGAGCTCGGACAACCCCTTCATGCTGCGCTCTCAGCTGGACGACCTGCAGGCGGTCATGGCCAGGCACTCGGGGCCGCTCATCTTGGCCGGCGACTTCAACACCTGGAACGAGGCGCGTCTTGGTCTCGTGGAAGACATGGTCGCGGCGTTAGGACTGCGGGAGGTGACCGACTTTCCGGAGGGCCGGAAGACGGGCAACCTCGACTCGCAGTTCCTTCACTGGCTCTTCGGGGTCGACACCGAGCTTCCCCTCGACCGGGTCTACACCCGCGGCTTCGCGGCCCTGTCGGCCGAGGTCCTGCCGACCGAGTCGTCCGACCATAGGCCGATCCTGGTTACGCTCGATCTGAACCCGGACTGGCGCCGCCGCGAGACGCCAGCCATCGCGGCCTGCGGCGAACCGCCGCTCTTTGCGAACCTCGGCGCTACGGAACGGCCGGTCCAAGCCTGCTAGCGAGGGTTCCTTTCAGGTAGAGTCGGGTCCGGCCCGCTGCCCCACCCGGCACGGGAGCACCGCTTTTTGCCCTTTTTCTTGACGTCCCGTCCGCATTACATCAGCGGTCTGGCCCAGCCGCCCATGGCGCCGATGAGTCTGGCTTGGATCGCCGTGGCCGAGTCGTCAACCTCTGGGAACTGCCCGACGTTCTCGTAGCGCTCGAAAAACTCGGGGTGACCGGGCGGCACCGGTTCCGCGCCATCGCGAAGCTCGAAGTAGGCGCTGTAGCGGAAAGGCCAGACGTCGCCCACGGGCAGCGCCCGGGAGATCGTCTCGACGATGTCGGCGAAGATGGAGATCACCGGGACCTGCTGCTGCTTGGCCACCACCCAGCTGTTCTGCGGCGCCGTGTGGCGCAGGATCTCGGCCTTCAGAGCCCGCGCCACCTGCTCGTCCCAGATCAAGAGCCCCAGCTCGGTGTTGAAGAGGCTCGAGCGCGGATCGAAGTTGTGAGACCCGACGAAAGCGATTCGCTCGTCGACCACGGCGGATTTGCCGTGAAGCCCCGTGACCGGGCCTTTCGTCGCCACCGGCATACGGTCCGGCGACGCCGCGTGTGCGCCGCCGCTTTCCTCAGTCAGCTGGTCGTAGCGCGGGTTGAAATGACGCACGTCGCCCGGGACCGGCTTTAAGGCGAAGATCCGGAAGCCGACCCTCTGCAGCAGCCGCTTCCTTTCCTTGGCCATGACCGCGTAGACGAAGACGTGGTCGGTCGAGGCGATGCTGTTGGTCGACGCGATCAGCTCGAGGTCCGGGTACTGCTTGCGGCGGTCCCTCAAGGCGTTGACCGCGCGTTCGCTGAGCAGGAGATAGGGCGTCTGAAGGATCAGCTGCGTCTTCGCCTCCTCCAATACCGTGGTGAGCGCCCAATAGGTTCCGCGGATCGGACGGGTCGATTCTCGTTTGGGTCCTTCGTAGGTTTTCCCCGGGGCGTCGGCGAAGAACTCGACGCGCCCCTCCACCCGGAAGGCCGGCTCGACGAAGAGCTTGCGAATCAGCTCCGGGTCCGACGCCCGGCGGTCGATGTCGCGAACGCTGGGCGGCAACGGATCGGTAAGCGCGAAGTCCAGGCGATCGGGGGCGTTCAGCATCGCCCCCACGTCGTCCAGATACTGGGCGGGAACGGAATAGGCGTAGTTCCAATACTCGAAGAACGACAGGACCATGTCCTGGACCTCGGGCCCGACCACCAGGATGTCCCGGTCATTGAAGTTATAGTCGAGATCCCGGTCGTAGTAGCTGTCCTCGTGGTTGCGGCCGCCCAGGATGCCGATCGTCTCATCGACGACCAGGAGCTTGTTGTGCATGCGCTGGTTGATGCCCGAGAAGCGGGTCAGCGCGCCGACGAAGATTTCCGGATTGGACGTCTCCAACTTGTCATAGGTCGGGTTGTAGAGCTTGATCTTGACGTTGCTGTGGGCCACGACGGCAGCGGCCATGGCGCGTGCATCGCCCACGGTGAAAAGCTGGTCGCCGACAAGCTTGACCTCGACACCGCGCCGTCCCGCCTTGACCAGCTCGTCGAAGATGAGCTTGCCCGAAGCGTCTTGCTTCCAGATGAACTGCTGGATGTAGATCGACTTGCGCGCCGAACGGATCAGGTGGATGCGCAACAGCAGCGCCTCGTCGCCGATATCGAGCAGATCGACGTAGTGGCCCCGCTTGCCTTGGGGTGGATTGAAGGCTTTCTCGACCAGGGTGTCGAAGGGTGTCGGCTCGGCGCAGCCCGGCTGGGCGGGATCACTGCACACGAGCGTCTCGTCCGGATTGAACGTGACGGTCGGCGGAACCCAGTCCGGCGGCGCCCGCCCGGGGCCGCCGCAGCTCGCGAACCCCAGCAACAAGACGCCCAGCGCGGCGCTCACGAGCCGCTGGCCTCCCCAGCCGCGTGACGGGAAGGATTCACGATGCATGTCCCAGCCCTCTCGTACCGACCCGCGTCGTTTCGTCAGTCGCGAAGCGACTCTCGAATCGAAGCGGGCAGGTGCATCCGCACCCGAGGTTCTCTACCCACTTTCCATGAAAGTGGGTATCCGTTGGATCAATGGTACAAGAATCGAGTGCGTTATCCGTTCGCGTAGAGTCGGTGCCGGGAGGGGGAGCGGGCTGGATCGACTTGTTCGGACAGGCTCCTAGCCCGGGCTTCCGTTACTCGATCACCAATGGCGCCTCAAGCGAGCGCCGCCTTGCGGCGTTCCAGACTCTCCTCCGGCCAGTAGGCTTTGCGGTCATAGAACTCCGGTACCGCGGGGACGCCGGGCGGCAGGGTCAGCCAGGGCTGCTTCGAGGCGGTGAAGATGTGGATGTCGGGCGGCAGGCGGTCGGGCTCGTCGAGCGTGCCGACGCGCACGAAGCTGATCTTGTCGCCAGCCCCGGCATAGTGGCTCCACAGCGCGATCCGGCACTCGGGGCAGCGGAAGATCTGCTGGCCCTTGCCGCTGTTGGATGGCGTCGCGACCCGCTCGGGCCGGCCCTGCAGCAGGACCACCCGGTCGGCCTCGATCATGGCGTTCAGCGCGAAGGATGCGCCGGTCTCGCGCTGGCACCAGCGACAGTGGCAGCAGTGCACGAACATCGGCGCGCTGGTCATGCGGTAGCGCACCGTACGGCAGGTGCAACCGCCGTCGAAGCTCTGGTCTGATCCGCTTGGCATTCGGGGCCTCCGATCGGTTGACTAGCCGTCCACAGGAGTTCGGGCTCCGATTACTCCCATTCCGATATTGTCATTGCCGGGCTTGACCCGGCAATCCAGGAATTCGACGCCCTTGTTGGATTCGCGGGTCAAGCCGGCGAATGACAAAGGAGCAGGTGTTTCATCGATCTCAAACTGCTGGTTTTCGAACGCATGTTCCAAGACCCGCCCCTGGTCTCCGTGCTTATTTCCCTCGCCCGTCGGGAGAGGGTCATTGAGCCAGGGACGGCGTCAAGCCGAGCGGCGAAGCGCGCCGCGCTCCATGACCTTCGGCATCACCCGCCCGGCAGGACCAGGACCTTGCGGTAGGGCAGGTTGAGGCGGGAGAGATCGACCACCGGCACCTCGCTGAACACCGTCTCGTAGCGATGCCCGATCAGGCGCAGGAAGCGGGCCAGCGTCTCGGCGTTGAAGTAGTGCATGGGGATCACCAAGGGCGCCTCGATCTGCTCGATCACCCGGACCATGAACTCCTGGGCCATGGTGAAGGCGCCGTCGACCGGCACCAGCAACACGTCGATCATGCCGAGCTCGCCCAGATGGGTATCGGTCAGAACGTGGTGCAGGTGGCCCAGATGGCCGATGCAGAGATCCGCCGCCTCGAACACGAAGATCGAATTGGCGTTGGTCTTGACACCGCCGTAGTCGCGCTCGTTGGTCGGCACGTTCCAGACCCGTAGGTCGCGGTAGGTGAGATCGTGAACCATCATGCCGCCCTTCGGGTCCCAGCCGCGCAGCACGATGCCGATCTCGGGCTCGACGAAGTCGGTGTAGTGGGTCTCGTGGGCGTTGTTCATGGTGACGATGTCGGGCGGCGCCGGCGGCCTGAGGTAGCCGTTGTAGTCGGTCACCGCGCTAACCCCGCCGGCGGTCTCGATAAGGAAGCTGGAATGGCCGAGAAAGGTCAGCCGCACCGTGCCGGCCTCGGGCAGGGCGGCGCGAATGACCTGGCCTTCGCGCCCCGCGATCGGAAAGCACTTCGCGCGCGCCGCGCCACCGGCGGCCAGCAACACCAGCGCCGCCAGGACACCAGAGAGAGCGGCCAAGGTGGATCTCGACGTCATGGCCCTACTCCCAAACGTTCGTCCGAAACGGGATCAGGTTACAAGCTCCGGCCAAACAACGCGACGCCGAACTGTCAGTCCCGGCGGATCGTTCGCCATCGGGGGAGCTCGGTCACATGTGGATCGCGCGGCCGTGGACGGCGAGCGCCGCCTCCTTGACCGCCTCGCCCATGGCCGGGTGGGAGTGGACCGTGCGGGCGATGTCCTCGGCCGAGGCGCCGAACTCCATGGCCAGCACCGCCTCGGCCAGCAGGTCGCCGGCCAGCGGCCCGAGGATGTGGACGCCCAGCACCCGGTCGGTCTTGGCGTCGGCCAGAATCTTGACCAGGCCGTCGGTCTCGGCGTTGGCGCGCGCCCGGCTGTTGGCGGTGAAGGGGAACTTGCCGACCTTGTAGTCGACGCCGGCCTCCTTCAGCTCCTCCTCGGTCCGGCCGACCCCGGCGACCTCGGGCCAGGTGTAGACGACGCCGGGCACCAGGTTGTAGTCGACGTGGCCGGACTGCCCGGCGAGCATCTCGACGCAGACCACACCGTCCTCCTCGGCCTTGTGCGCCAGCATCGGCCCGGGCACGCAGTCGCCGATCGCATAGATGCCCGGCACGCTGGTCTGATAGCGCTGGTCGACCTGGATGACGCCGCGGTTGTCGATCTTGACGCCGAGCGCCTCCAGGCCGAGGCCCTCGGTATAGGGCCGCCGGCCGATCGACAGCAGCACCACGTCGGCCTTGAGCTCGTCGGCCTTGCCGCCCTTGACCGCCTCGACGCTGAGCGTCACCCCGCCCTTGGTCTTCTTGGCGCCGGTCACCTTGCGGCCGAGCTGGAAGTCGAGGCCCTGCTTCTTCAGCACCCGCTGGGTCTGCTTGGCGATTTCCGCGTCCATGCCCGGCAGGATGCGGTCGAGGAACTCGACCACCGTCACCTTGGCCCCGAGGCGGGACCAGACAGAGCCGAGCTCGAGCCCGATCACGCCGGCGCCGATCACAACCAGGTGTTCGGGCACCTTGGCCAGCGCCAGCGCGCCGGTCGAGGTGACGATCTGCTTCTCGTCGACCTCGACGCCGGGCAGCGGCGTCGACTCCGAGCCGGTGGCGATCAGGATGTTCTTGGCGCCGAGCGTCTCGTTGCCCGAGCCGTTCAGCGCGACCGCGACCTGACCGGGCTTGGGGATGCTGCCGGCGCCCTTGATGTAGTCGACCTTGTTCTTCTTGAACAGGAACTCGATGCCGCTCGTGAGGTCGCTCACGACCTTGTCCTTGCGGCCCATCATGGCGCCCAGATCGAGCTCGACCTTGGCCGCCTTGATGCCGTGCTCGGCGAAGTGGTGCTTCGCCTCGGCGAACCTCTCCGAGGAATGCAAGAGCGCCTTGGAGGGGATGCAACCGACATTGAGGCAGGTGCCGCCCAGCGCGCCGCGCTTCTCGACGCACGCGGTTTTCATGCCGAGCTGCGCGGCCCGGATCGCCGCCACATAGCCGCCCGGCCCGCCGCCGATCACCACCAGATCGTAACTCTTGTCGCCCATGGCTCAGGTCCCTTGTGCTTTTGTCAGACCTTGCCGCAAGAATCCGCCGGGGACAAGGCCGCGGTCCGCCCAGGGTGCAAAGGCGGCCCTTGGTCCAGGCTCGGACGCAGGCATACGGTTGTGTGCCGGGTCAGCCGAGACCAAGCCCGCGCACGACCTCCCGCACGGCAAGAATGCAGATCAGCACCCCCACCATGATCATCATCGGCCGGTCGGGCAGCTTGCTGACCAAGTAGGCTGCAAAAGGCGCTGCCAATACGCCGCCCACTATGAGACCGAGAATGATCGGCCAGAGCTCGAGTCCGATGGCGGCCAAAAAGGTCATCGAGATGGCAAAGGCGACGAAAAACTCGGCCGTGTTCGTGGATCCGATTGCGGTGCGCGGGCGAGCTCCCTGACCGACCATTGTCGATGTCACGATAGGCCCCCAACCGCCGCCGCCCATCGCATCCAGTAAGCCCCCGACAAAGCCTAAGAGTCCGACCAAGCGCGGCTGCCTTTCCTCGAAGCGACGCGCCCGCAGCGCTTTGGAAAGGACCCACAACCCCATGAGCGCTAAATACATGCCGATGATGGGACGAATCGTGTCGGCGTCGACATTGGACAGGATGTAGGCGCCGATACAGCCTCCGATCACGCCGGGCAGGGCCAATCGGCGCACCACCGTCCAGTTGATGTTGCCGAAGTGCCAATGCGACAGGCCGGACGCCCCGGTCGTGACGACTTCGGCCGCGTGCACGCTCGCGCTCGCCGTAGCCGGGTTTATGCCCATGCTGAGCAGCACCGTGGTGCTGAACAGGCCGTAGGCCATGCCGATCGCGCCATCGATCAGCTGCGCCGCGAAGCCGACCGCGACGAAGAGCAGAAAGTCGGTCATTCCTGATCACCCCATGCCGGATCCGAAGCTCCAGCTTTGCGCACGCGCTGGAGATTTGGTCCCGGGGTTGGTTTGGGTGAAATCTGGTGCGTTGGGGGCCCTCTGAAAAGGCGCGTGTTTGCCTTTCACGCGCTTTCGCGAGAGGGACTCCGCCGCCCGAACGACAAGCTTTGTTCCTGGGTGCCGAGGACTGTTCGCCGTGGCAGAAGGTGCCGGCACCCGGCGGCGGCGCGGGAATCCACCGGTTACACAAATCGATGATCAGCCGGGCCCAGCCATGCCTGTCGTAGCGGCCCATGATCTGGCAGGGGTTCACGAGATACGGCCGGGCAGGCTGTTCGAGCTCTCACCATACGGGTTCCGCGGGCAGGTCAGAATGGCCCCCAACCGCTCAGGCTCGTTGCAACCGGCGCTTAGTTCCCTACCGCCCGACCAGTTCCAGCAAGCCCAAGGTCAACCCTGGCAGGTAGGTGATGAGCAGCACGGTGACGAGCAGGATGACGACGTAGGGGAGGGTTGAACGGTAGATCAGCGGCAGCGGCTGGTTGAAGCGGTAGGCGGACAGGAACAGGTTTTCGCCCATGGGCGGCATCAGATAGCCGAGCTGCATGTTGGCCAGGAATATGATGCCGAGATGGACCGGGTCGATCTGGTAGGCGCTGGCCATGGGCACGATCAGCGGCACGATGACGATGATGGCCGAGTAGATGTCCATGAGCGCGCCGACGATGATGAGCAGCACGTTGAGCGCTAGCAGGAACACTAGGGGAGACTCGATGACCGTCGTGATCCACTCGAGCGCAAGCATGGGCACCTGGGCGATGATCAGGTAGTTGGTGAGCCCGAGCGCCACGCCGAGGATGATCATGAACCCGCCCACCATGGTGGCGCTCTCCACGACGACGCGCGGCAGATCCCTGCGGATACTCAGCTCGCGGCAGACGAGCGTCTCCACGATGAACGCATAGAGCACGGTGAGCGCGGCGGCCTCGACCAAGGTAGCCACCCCGCCGAAGATGCCGCCGATGATGATGAACGGCAGCAGCACCTCCCACTTGGCCGCCCACAGCGTTTGGCGGAGCCTCCGCCATTGGAACGGTGTGCGTTCGGCGCCCTGGGACCAGCCCCGCCACGCGCCCCAGGCCGCCACGACGACGATCAGCAGTAGGCCCGGCACCAGGCCGCCGATGAAGAGATCGTCGAGCCGCAGCTCGGCATAATAGGCGTAGAGGATGACCGGCAGACTCGGCGGCAGCAGCACGCCGATCGAGCCGGACACCGTCACCAGACCCACCGAGTGGCGCTCCGGGTAGTGGGCCTGGGTGAGCATGGGCAGCAACAGCCCGCCGATGGCGAGGATCGTGATGCCGGAGGCACCGGTCAGCGGAGTAAAAAAGGCGAGCAACAGCGTGACGACCACGGCAAGCCCCCCCGGCAGCCAGCCCGCCAAGGCGGTGAAGAACGAAAGCAGGCGCTGGCTGGCGCCACCGGCGGCGAGGATATAGCCGCCCAGCGTAAACAGCGGGATGGCCGGAAGCATGGGCGAGGTCGCCATCCGGTAGGCCTCGCCCGGCACCGCGGCGATCGGCGTGCCTTCGAGGAAGAACAGCAAGGCCGCGGTGCCCCCGATGGCGGCGAAGATCGGCAGGCCGAGTGCGGTGCCGAGCACGAAAACACCGATGCCCGGCAACAGCAGGCCCGGCGTGTTGAGTGCCGGGATGAAGCCGAACAGGGCCGGGACGACCAGACCGGTCGCGACGATCAGCCAGCCGCGCCAGTCGGCGGCGGCCGAGACCAGCATCCGCCAGGTCATGACGGCAAAGGCCGCCGGTATCACCAGGGACACCACCCACACCGGGATCCCCCAGGCGATGCGATCGCCATACTCGAGATCGACGGCGACCAGCAGCACGCTGGCGACCACCAGGGTTGCGCCCACCGCTACCGAGAGCCATCCGGTGGCGAGCTCCACGCCCATGCGCCAGCCCGCGGGCAGAAACTCGGGCGTGGCCAGCGCCAGCAGGCGATCGCTGCGCGCGGCGAGGGCGGCGCCGATGAAGGTGATCCACAGCGTCAAATGCTGCACGATCGGTATGGAGCCTGGGATGCCGATGCCGAAAAACTCGCGCCCGGCCAGCTCCATCACGGGCAGCACCGCGATCACGGCAAGCACCGCAACGGCAAGCGCTTCCTCCAGGCGCCGGAATAGTGTGGTGCGTCGCGGATCCCCCATGCCGGGCTAAGGTCGTTCGGCCCGGTCGGGCCCGGCGCCGCCTGGGTTGTTCCTCTTGTACGCCTCGGCCAGGCGCAGCACCTCGTCGAACAGCTCGGGGAACCCGATGCTCTCGCGCAGGGCCGGATAGGCGGCGCGGGCCTCGCGAAGCCACTCGGCGCGGCTGGCGTCGTCGACCGCAACCACCTTCAGACCGCGCGCCTGCATCTCGACGATTGCCTGCTCGCCGGCGCGGCGGCTCTGGATCTCTGCCGTGTGGGCGACTTCGCGTATGGCCGCGAGCAGGGCGCCATAATACCGGGCCGGGACGCGTTTCCAGGATCGGGTGCTGATCACAGTGGCGGCGTTGAGTGGGGCCCAGCTCAGGTCGGTCATGTAGCCGGCGAGCTGGTAGGAACGATCGAGCAGCGCGAACAGCGGGGGCACATCGATGGCCTCGATCAGTCCGGTCTGCAATGCCGTGAGCAAGTCGGTGGCCGGCAACGGCACCACGTTGAAGCCGAACTCCTTGAACAACGCCTCCGACTCCGGCTGGCCCGCAGAAATCCCCAGCCGCAGGCGCCGCAGCTCGTCGGGCGTGCGCACCGGCGACTTGGTGAACAAGTAGATCCAGCCGGCGTCGAACCAGGTCAGCACCTTGAAGCGGCGCTTTTCCAGGTGCCGCTCCAGCTCCGGCGCGATGCGCTCACGGACGTGATCGAGTTCGCCGTAGGAGTCGAACAGCAGAGGGATGTTGAGCACATCCACGCTGCGGTCGAGGCGCGGCAGACCCGCGCCGGTGATGGCCACGGCATCGAGGCTGCCGCGCTGCAACTTGCGCACCATCTCCGCCTCACCGCCGAGCACGCCGCCGGGGTAGACGCGAAGGTCGAGTTCGCCATCGGTTATGTCGCGCCAGAGCTGGCGCACCTGGAGCAGTGCGTCGTGCCATACCGATCCGTCCGGCGCCAGGGTGCCGAGCTTGATGATAACGGGTTCGGCCATGGCCGGCGCCGGTGCGGCCAGCGCCAAAAGAACTGCAAGCAACAATCGGCCACGCATGCCTGCCCCCCTACTCCAGAAACAGCTCGCCGCTACGGGCCAGCAGCCAGCGCGCGCGCTGCTGGGCGATCGTGTTGAGCAACCTCTTGCCTGGCACGGCGTCCGGGTCTATGGCAAGCGCCTTTTTCATCAGGCCGCGAAATTGCGCGCGGTTTTGACTCGGCAGCGCCACGGCCACGGCATAGGCGACATAGAGGCTGGCCCGCGGGTTTGCCGAAAGGTCGAGCGCGCGCTCGTAGTGGCGATCGATGGCGGCGCGATCGGCCGAGCCTGGTCTCGCGCCGGCCCACACGACCGCGAACTCGTGCAGGGCGCCCTCGTCATAGGCCTCGTCAAGGGCGAGCGCGCGCTGAAGCAGCGCTTCGACCTCGGGGAGCCGCGCCAGCATGGCCGGGTCGTCTTTTGACACCGAGATGGCGAGCCCCAGGGCGCTCGCGCCCCAGTACAGGTACGGCACTTCCTCTGCCGCATCGCTGTCGAGGCGGGCCAGCGCCTCGGCGGGTGTGCGCAGCAGCGCTTGCCCGATGCCGGGGTGGTCGACCTCGAGCCCGCGCAGCGCATAGTCGAACCCACGCAGATAGAGCTTGCGGGCGCGGGCGCGGAGACGCCGTGCCTCCTTGACATCCCCGGGTGCCGCCTGCTCCGCCGCGAAGTGCACGTAGGCGTAGGCGTAGAGCACGTAGCCGCGGGCGGCGGAAAGCAGCAGGCCGCGGTGGTTCGGGGATTCGGCGAGCAGGCTTTCCACCAGCTTGAGGCTGAAGGGCAGCGCTTCGCCGACGAGTTCGATGTCATCGTCCTCGGCGAAGACGGAATCCCCCGAGGCAAGCATATCGCCCACCGTGTCGGCGGCGAGCTTGCGAAACGAGCAACCGCTGCCGAGGGCGAGTCCCGCCACGAGGATCAGAATGAGAGCATAGAGTTTACGCACGGCTCGATCCTACCACAGCGGCGAGCAGGAGGCAGGGGAAGGTCAACCGGCTAGCGCACCAAAGCTGAGATGGACCAACGAATCCACGGCCGCGACTTCTCAGGATGCAGAACCTGGATCGGTGCTAAACCGCGACCTTCCAGGTTCCACGCCTGAGCATGCGGATCGGGCTTGCTGGCTGTCGATTTCAAACCGAGTCACCACCAGGCTCGGCTTTCCGGCACTAGGACGAATCCCCGTTTTCGTCCGCCTCCTCCTGGCCGGGCAGCTCGATAGTGAAGCCGGCACCGTCTTTCACAGACAGCGGCGCGCAGCGCGCGATCAGACCTTTCTTCATGGCTTGCAAGAGCTGCCGGCCGACCGGCTGGAACAGGGTTTCGCCGCTTGTCGGGCCGGCCGGATCGAGGCGGATCACCACCGAGCGCGGCTCGCCGCGAAAGCGCTGGCGTTCCAGCATGCGCGCGATGGCGAGGCGGGCGTGCTCGCCGTCGACTCCGGTCAGGTCGAGCTCGTATTCCGCCGGGCTGCCGCGCCCGGTCAGGCGACGCAGCTCCCGATCGTCCAAGTAAGGCATCGTGTCTAGATGTCGAGCAGCAGGCGTTCCGGGTCCTCGATCGCCTCCTTGACCTTGACCAGGAAGGTGACCGCCTCGCGACCGTCGATGATGCGGTGGTCGTAGCTCAGCGCCAGATACATCATCGGGCGGATCTTGACCTCGCCGTTCACTGCCATCGGCCGCTCCTGGATCTTGTGCAGGCCCAGGATGCCGGACTGCGGCATGTTGAGGATCGGCGTCGACATGAGCGAGCCGAACACGCCGCCGTTGGTCATGGTGAAGGTGCCGCCGGTCATCTCGTCCATGGAGAGCTTGCCGTCACGGCCCTTCTTGGCGAGCTCGCCCAGGGAGCGTTCGATCTCGGCGAAGGATTTGCGGTCGCAGTCGCGCACCACTGGCACCATCAGGCCGTTCGGCGTCGAGACCGCCATGCCGATGTCGTAGTGGTGCTTGTAGACGATCTCCTCACCGTCGATCTGGGCGTTCACCGCCGGCAACTCCTTGAGCGCGGCGACCACGGCCTTGGCGAAGAACGAGGTGAAGCCGAGCTTGACCCCGTGCTTTTTCTCGAAGCCTTCACGGTACTTGGCGCGCAGGTCCATGACGGCGCCCATGTCCGCCTCGTTGAACGTGGTCAGCATGGCCGCGGTGGTTTGCGCCTCCTTGAGGCGCCGGGCGATGGTCTGGCGCAGCTTGGTCATGCGCACCCGTTCCTCGCGCGGCCCGGCGGCGGCGCCGCTGGGCGTCGGCGAGGCCGCCGGGGAGACCGTCGGCCCGGAAGGCGCGCCGGCGCCCAGGAAAGCCTCGACATCGCTGCGTGTGATCCGCCCGCCGGCGCCGCTGCGTGTCACCGCGCGGGGATCGAGCCCGGTGCTTGCGGCCGGCGCCGGGGCGGCCGACGCCGGGGTGGCTTGGCCGGCCAGGAAGTTCTGCACGTCCGCCTTGGTGATGCGCCCGTCCTTGCCGGTGCCGGGGATCCGGGCCGGGTCGAGGCCGTTGTCGTTGATCATCTTGCGCACCGCGGGCGACAGCAGGTCGTGCGCGCCGCCGGCGGCCGGCGCGGCTGCCGATGCGGGCGCGGCGGCGGCTGGGGCCGAGACGGCGGCACCGGCGCCGGCCATCACGACGCCGAGCACGGCGCCGACCTCGACCGTGGCGCCGCTGTCACTCCGAATCTCGCTCAGAACACCGGCGGCCGGCGCGCCCACCTCCAGCGTCACCTTGTCGGTTTCCAGCTCGACCAAGGGCTCGTCGGCGGCAACAGCATCGCCGACCTGCTTCAGCCATTGGGCCACGGTCGCCTCGCTGACCGACTCGCCGAGGGTCGGCACCACCAGATCGGTCGGCTTGCCGCCGCCGGAGGTCGCCGCCGAGGGGGCCGATGCGGGCGCCGCCGCGGGGGCTGCCTGGGCCGTTGGCTCAGCCGCCGCATTGGCCGCCGGGGCGCTGTTCGCCGCAGCGGCCGCGCCGTCGGCGATGCGGCCCAAGAGGGCGCCGACGCCGACGTTGTCGCCTTCGCCGGCCAGCACCTCGGACAACACGCCGGCCTCGGTGGCGTTGACCTCCAGGGTCACCTTGTCGGTCTCGAGCTCGACCAGCGGCTCGTCGACGGCAACCGGGTCGCCGATCTTCTTCAGCCACTGGGCGACGGTTGCCTCGCTGACCGATTCGCCCAGGGTGGGCACCAGGATATCAGCCGTCATGTCTCTCGATCCGTCCTTGTTCCGCGCTTGGCCAGCTATTCGGCCGCGGTCTTGGATTTGGCCTGCGGCTTGGCTCTCGGCTTGGGCTCTTTGGCCGGCGTGGTGCCGTTGGTCGATTTCGCATCGAACTCTGCCTTCTTGGCGGCGATACGCTTCATGGCCTTCTTGCCGACCGTCAACGCGTCGTCGATCAGCGCAGCCTGCTCCTGCCGATGGCGGGCGTTCGAGCCGGTCGCCGGCGAGGCAGCCGAGGGCCGCCCGGCGTAGCGCGGCCGCGGGCTCTTGCAGCCGACCTCCTCGGCGATCTCCTCGATAAAGGTGTTGGCGAAGGTCCAGGCGCCCATGTTGCGGGGCTCCTCCTGGCACCAGATCAGATCGCAGTGCTGGTAGGGCTCGAGCTCGCCGGCCAGTGCGTCGGCCGGAAAGGGATAGAGCTGTTCGAGTCGCAGGAAGTGCACGTCGGTGACGCCGCGCTTCTCCCGCTCCTCGAGCAGGTCGTAGTAGACCTTGCCGCTGCACATCACGACCTGCTTGGCGTCCTTGGGATCGCCCGGCACCTGGTCACAGTACATGACCCGGTGGAAGCTGTTGCCCGGCCCCAGGTCCGCCAGCTTGGAGACGCAGCGCTTGTGGCGCAGCAGCGACTTCGGCGTAAAGACGACCAGCGGCTTGCGGAACTCGCGGTGCAGCTGGCGGCGCAGGGCATGGAAGTAGTTGGCCGGCGTGGTGCAGTTAACGATCTGCAGGTTGTCCTCGCCGCACAGCTGGAGAAAGCGCTCGGGCCGGGCCGAGGAGTGCTCGGGGCCCTGGCCCTCGTAGCCGTGCGGCAGCAGCATGACCAGGCCGGACATCCTGAGCCACTTGGACTCGCCGCTCGAGATGAACTGGTCGATGATGATCTGGGCGCCGTTCACGAAGTCGCCGAACTGCGCCTCCCAAAGCACCAGCGCCTTGGGTTCCGCCAGGGAGAAGCCGTACTCGAAACCGAGCACCGCCAACTCGCTGAGCGGGCTGTCGACGACCTCGATCTGCGCCTGCTTGTCGTCGATGTGATTGAGCATCACGTAGCGCTCTTCGTTCTCCTGATCGATCAGGCAGGCGTGGCGCTGCGAGAAGGTGCCGCGGTTGCTGTCCTGGCCGGACAGCCGGACCGGATGCCCCTCGGTCAGGAGCGTGCCGAAGGCGAGCGCCTCGGCGGTCGCCCAATCGATGCCTTCGCCGCTTTCGAACATCTTTCGCTTGGCTTCGAGCTGTCGGATGATCTTGCGGTTGGCGTTGAATGCCTCCGGGAAGGTGGTCAGCGCCGCGCCGACCTGTCGCAGCGCCTTGAGCGGCACGGCGGTCTTGCCGCGGCGCGCGTCGTAGCCGCGCACCCGGTCCATGCCCGACCAGGCGCCCTCGAGCCAGTCGGCCTTGTTCGGCTTGTAGCCCCTCGAGGCCTCGAAATCGGCCTCCAGCCCTTGCTCGCGCTCGGCGACAAGACCGTCGACCTCGGCCTGGGTCAGGACGCCCTGGCTGATCAGGTGGTCGCCGTAGATCTTACGCGTGGTCGGGTGCTTGGCGATGGCGCGATACATGAGCGGCTGGGTGAAGGCCGGCTCGTCGCCCTCGTTGTGACCGAAGCGCCGGTAGCAGAACATGTCGATGACCACGTCCTTGCGGAAGGTCTGGCGGAATTCGGTGGCGATCCGGGCCACGTGGACCACGGATTCCGGATCGTCGCCGTTCACATGGAAGATCGGCGCCTGGATGATCTTGGCGACGTCCGAACAATAGGGCCCGGAGCGCGAGTTGACCGGGTTGGTGGTGAAGCCGATCTGGTTGTTGACCACGAAATGGATTGTCCCGCCGATGCGGTAGCCCTTTAGCTCGGAGAGGTCGAGCGTCTCGGGAACCAGTCCCTGCCCGGCGAAGGCGGCGTCGCCGTGCATCAGCAGCGCCATGACCTGGGTCCGATCCTTGTCGCCGCGTTGCGCCTGCTTGGCGCGCACCTTGCCGACCACGACCGGGTTGACCGCCTCCAGGTGCGAGGGGTTGGCGGTCAGCGACAGGTGCACCGGGTTGCCGTCGAACTCGCGGTCGGACGACGTGCCCAAGTGATACTTGACGTCGCCGGAGCCGCCGACGTCCTCCGGGTTGGCCGCGCCGCCCTGGAACTCCGAGAAGATCGCGGTGAAAGGCTTGCCCATGAAGTTGGCGAGCACGTTGAGCCGCCCGCGGTGGGGCATGCCGAGCACCACCTCCTTGAGGCCGAGCTGGCCGCCGCGTTTCAGGATCTGCTCGAGCGCCGGGATCATGGCCTCGCCGCCGTCCAGCCCGAAGCGCTTGGTGCCGGTGTATTTCTTGTTGAGGAACTGCTCGAAGATCTCGGCCGCGGTGAGGCGCTCGAGGATCGCCCGCTTGCCCTCCTCGGTGAACTCCGTCTGGTTGTGGATCGATTCGATGCGCTCCTGAATCCAGGCTTTTTGCGCCGGGTCCTGGATGTGCATGAACTCGACGCCGATCGTGCCGCAGTAGGTCTCGCGCACCGCGGTCATGATCTGGCGCAGGGTCGCTGTCTCGAAGCCGAGCACGTTGTTGATGAAGATCGGCCGGTCCATGTCGGCGTCGGTGAAGCCGTAGGTCCGGGGGTCCAGCTCCGGGTGCGGCTCGATCGGCTTGAGGCCGAGCGGGTCGAGCGTCGCCTCCAGATGGCCGCGCACCCGGTAGGCCCGGATCAGCATGAGCGCCCGGATCGAATCCAGGGTGGCCGCGCGGATCGCATCGGGGGAGGCGTCTCCAACGGCCGCGGCGGGGGCGCCCTGGCCACCGGCACCGTTGAGGCCGGTGATCAGCGCCGTCGCTTCCTCGTCCAGATCGGCGAAGAAACGGCGCCATTCGGGGTCCAGCTGATCGGGCGCGCTTTGAAAGCGCCGGTAGAGTTCTGCGACAACCTGCGCGTTGCTACTCGTTGAATTTGCCATCTTCAGTCTCGATCTCGCCAGGGCGGACCCGATCCGGCCGCCTTCTAGGACTTATATGGTATCAGCCACCCATGGCCGCCAACATCGTGCTGCCCAGGCTGGCGGGCGAGTCGGCGACGTGAATACCGGCGGACTTGAGCGCCTCGATCTTGTCGCCGGCGCCGCCCTTGCCGCCGGAGATGATCGCCCCGGCGTGGCCCATGCGCCGGCCCGGCGGCGCGGTCACGCCGGCGATGAAGCCGGTCATCGGCTTTTGGGTCTTGGACGCCTGGTAGAAGTCGGCGGCCTCCTCCTCGGCGCTGCCGCCGATCTCGCCGATCATGATGATGCCCTCGGTCTCGTCGTCGGCCAGGAAGGCCTCGAGGCAGTCGATGAAGTTGGTGCCGTTGACGGGGTCGCCGCCGATACCGATGCAGGTCGACTGGCCGAGCCCGGAGGCCGTCGTCTGGGCCACCGCCTCGTAGGTCAGGGTGCCCGAGCGCGAGACCACGCCGATCTTGCCGCGCATGTGGATGTGGCCGGGCATGATGCCGATCTTGCACTCGTCGGGCGTGATGATGCCGGGGCAGTTGGGGCCGATCAGCCGCGTGTTCGAGCCGTTCAGCACGCGCTTGACCTTGACCATGTCGAGCACCGGGATGCCCTCGGTGATGCAGACCACCAGCGCCACCTCGGCGTCGATCGCCTCCAGGATGGCGTCGGCCGCGAAGGGCGGCGGGACGTAGATCACGCTGGCGTCGGCGCCGGTCCCCGCGACCGCCTCGGCGACCGTATCGAAGATCGGCAGATCGAGGTGGCTGCCGCCGCCCTTGCCCGGCGTCACGCCGCCGACCATGTTGGTGCCGTAGGCGATCGCCTGTTCGGAATGGAAGGTGCCCTGGGAACCGGTGAAGCCCTGGCAGATGACCTTGGTAGTCTTGTCGACCAGGACCGCCATCACGCCGCCTCCTTGACCGCTTTGACGACCTTTTCGGCGGCATCGGCCAGGTTGTCGGCCGACACGATCGGTAGGCCCGACTCCGCCATGATCTGCTTGCCCAGATCCACGTTGGTGCCCTCCAGGCGGACCACCAGGGGCACCCGCAGCGAGACCTCCTTGGCGGCCGCGACCACGCCCTCGGCGATCACGTCGCAGCGCATGATGCCGCCGAAGATGTTGACCAGGATGCCCTGGACGTTGGGGTCGCCCAGGATGATCTTGAAGGCCGCGGTGACCCGCTCCTTGGTGGCGCCGCCGCCGACGTCGAGGAAGTTGGCCGGCTCGCCGCCATAGAGCTTGATGATGTCCATGGTCGCCATGGCCAGGCCCGCGCCGTTGACCATGCAGCCGATGGTGCCGTCGAGCTTGATGTAGTTCAGCTCGTGGCGCGCGGCCTCGAGCTCCTGGGCGTCCTCTTCGTCCTCGTCGCGCATGTCTGCCACGTCCTTGTGGCGGAACAGCGCGTTGTCGTCGAAGTTCATCTTGGCGTCGAGCGCGATCACCGCGCCGCCGCCGGTCACGACCAGCGGATTGATTTCGACGATCGAGGCATCGAGCTCGGTCAGCGCCCGGTACATGGCGATCAGGAACTTGACCGCGGCGCCGACCTCCTTGCCCTTCAGCTTCAGGCCGAAGGCGATCTCGCGACCGTGGTAGGGCATCAGGCCGATCGCCGGGTCGATCGCCACTTTCAGGATCTTCTCCGGCGTCTTCGCCGCGACCTCCTCGATATCCATGCCGCCCTCGGTCGAAGCCATGACCGTGACCCGGCTGCTCGCCCGGTCGATCAGCATGCCGAGGTAGAGCTCGCGCGCGATGTCGCAGCCCTCCTCGATGTAGAGGCGCTTGACCTCCTTGCCGGCCGCACCGCTCTGCTTGGTGACCAGCAGGTGGCCGAGCATCTTGCGGGCGTTCTCCTTGACCTCGTCGAGCGACTTGCAGAGCCTGACGCCGCCCTGGCCGTCGGGATCGTCGGCAAAGCGGCCGGCACCGCGGCCGCCGGCGTGGATCTGGGATTTGACCACCCAGACCGGACCGCCCAGCTCGCGCGCGGCGTTTTCCGCTTCCTCCGGTGTGAAGGCCACGCCGCCGCGGGGCACCGCGACACCGTACTTCGCCAAGAGACCCTTGGCCTGATACTCGTGAATGTTCATTGACCGCCGACTGCCGTTGCTGGACCAATCGCGTCTAATTGCTCATGCGAAATATCTAAGACCCCCTAAACGTGCCGCATAGACCGTTTGGACGACCCAAGCGGCCCTCGCCCGAGTGTCCGGTTACTTTAACACCCTGAAAGGGCAGCGCAACCGACAGTGGACGCGGCCGGTCAGGCGCGCGACGGCCCGGCCAGCGCCCTTTCGCGGTACTCGTTCAGCTTGGCCATGATCTCCGTGAGCCCCGCGTCATAACCGTCCGGAATGGCGTAGGCAGCCGATCCGGCAAGCCTGAACCAAGCCTCGCGGCCGGTCGCGGCCACGTTCTCGTCGCCGCGCGCGGTGAAGGCGATGATCTGTCCGCCCGAAATCTGCGAGTGCCAAGGCTGAGGCGGGGTCTGTCGCAGCTCAAAGGGCGACAGTTCGTGCCACGGCCAGACGAGCGACAGGCCGTTGCGCGTGTAGCGAAGTCTCTTTGGGTCGAGCGACAGGCAGTTCGCCCGCTCGGCGCCCGCGGTAACCGCCGTGACGCCCAACAAAAGGCAAATGAGCAGGGCCAATCCACCCGCCAGGGCCACTCCGGCGCTATCGTTCCTCGCGTAACTGATCAACAGGAAAACAAAGACCGGCAGTGAGAAAACAACCACCAGCGCCCGCACGCCGGCCACTTCCACACGGCGGCGCTGGCGGAACTTCAAAGCCGGCAAGGTGGCCGGGTCGTCGGCGCGTTGCGTGGCTTCGACCTCCGTTGCCGGATGCTTCGCCGCGGGAGCAGCGGCCCGCTGTTCGCGCAGCTTGGCCCCGAGCCTGTCGATCGGCAGAACATAGTCGTCCCAGATCGTCAGGTGCGGGCCGCTGCCGGTTAGCCTGCCGCGCCAGCGGGCGAGCCAGCCGATTCGTTCATCGTCGGGCACGACCACGGCGATACGCCGCCAGCGCCGTGTTATTTCGGCAAGCTCCGTCCAGCGCCAGTTTCGCGCGCGGCCGCGGTGCACGTAGGTCAGGCCGTCAGCCCCGAGGCGCAGGAAGTTGTCGGCCGGCATGGTCCTCAGGGGCCAGAACGCCAGCGCCGGTGCCATCTGCTCGATCAAAAAGCCGAAGAACAGGGCCAGGACCACAAGGCCCGGCACGACGGCCACGACAAGGCGGACCGCGAAGGGGAGCGGCGGGAGTTCCAGGAACTGTATCGC
>JBFJPL010000029.1:0-44144 GCA_041617155.1 Kiloniellales bacterium | reverse complement strand
CCGCCGGTCAGGATGGCGATGTCCTCGAGCATGGCCTTGCGCCGGTCACCGAAGCCCGGGGCCTTGACCGCCGCGACCTTGAGGCCGCCGCGCAGCTTGTTGACCACCAGGGTGGCCAGGGCCTCGCCCTCGACGTCCTCGGCGACGATCAGCAGCGGCTTGCCCGACTGCACCACCGACTCCAGGAGCGGCAGCATCGGCTGCAGGCCCGAGAGCTTCTTCTCGTGCAGCAGAATGTACGGGCTTTCCAGCTCGCAGACCATCTTGTCGGCGTTGGTGACGAAGTATGGCGAAAGGTAGCCGCGGTCGAACTGCATGCCCTCGACGACGTCGAGTTCGGTATCCAGCGACTTGGCCTCTTCCACCGTGATCACGCCCTCGTTGCCGACCTTCTGCATGGCCTCGGCGATCATCTTGCCGATTTCGGTGTCGCCGTTGGCCGAGATCGTGCCGACCTGGGTGACCTCGTCCGAGTCGGAAATCTTCTTCGAGCGCGAGCCCAGGTCCTTGACCACGGCGGCGACTGCCAGGTCGACACCGCGCTTGAGGTCCATCGGGTTCATGCCTGCGGCCACCGCCTTGGCGCCCTCGCGCACGATGGCCTGGGCCAGTACGGTCGCCGTGGTGGTGCCGTCACCGGCGATGTCGTTGGTCTTCGAGGCGACCTCGCGCACCATCTGGGCGCCCATGTTCTCGAACTTGTCCGCAAGCTCGATCTCCTTGGCGACGGTCACGCCGTCCTTGGTCGTGCGCGGCGCGCCGAAGGCCTTGTCGAGCACCACGTTGCGGCCCTTGGGGCCGAGCGTGATTTTTACAGCGTCGGCGAGGATATCGACGCCCTTGAGCATGCGTGCCCGGGCGTCGCCGCCGAACTTTACGTCCTTAGCAGCCATCAGTCATATCTCCTAATCTGGTTGGATTGTCCGCCTCAGGCGGCTTTCTTGCTCTTCTTGGTGGCGGAGCCCTGGATCACACCCATGATGTCGGATTCCTTCATGATCAAGTATTCTTGACCATCGATCTTGACCTCGGTGCCGGACCACTTGCCGAACAGCACGCGGTCTCCGGCCTTGACATCGAGGGGATGGAGGGTACCGTCCTCGCCTCGGGCACCGGGACCGGTGGAGACGATTTCACCTTCCATGGGCTTCTCTTGCGCCGTGTCCGGGATGATGATCCCGCCGGCTGACTTTTCTTCCTGATCGACCCGCTTCAAGAGCACGCGGTCGTGCAAAGGTCGGAATTTCATGCTCGACTCTCCCTAGCCAACTGGCTGATTTAAAGAACTTTTCCAGGCGAACCGTCTAGTTGTTAGCACTCTCGCCCTGTGAGTGCCATCGATCTAAGGGTTCACCCCCTCGCTGTCAAGTCGAGCCGCCGGTCGGGGCGGAAAAAAAACCGCCCCGCTTGGCAGCGCTCTTGAGTGCCGGCTGCTAAAATACTGATATAGAAAGCTTTTTGATTGCGAGACGGGCTGGGAAAATAACACACTGAAGCGGATCGGACCCAACATAGGCTGGAGGCGACGTGACCTCATGAGTTCCCTTGGGCTTCAGCTGCGCGATTACCGCCTGACCACTGCCGAGATCCTGTATCACCTGCCCGATCATCCCGGCTTGCTGCAAAGCTACATCTGGCAGGACTACGACATGGCGCCGGAATTCCCGGTCCTGCATCGCTTCCTCGATTTCTGGGAACGCCAGCTGGACGGCCGGCTGCATTCCGTGTCGGTCGCCAATGTGCCGATCATCAGCCCGCCGCGGACCCGCGTGACCGGGACCTGCCTGACCCTGCATTAGCCGGCCATTCGCAGACCGGTCAAGGGGACTTGGCCGGCGCGCGCCGGCGGTCTAGTTTGAGCGCCCCGAACCGCGCAGGCCCCCATCGCATGAGCTCAACCTCGGAAAGCGCCCTCGCGACGCCGTCGCCCGCCGCCCGGCGGCGCGGCGGAAACCGCCCGGTCGGTTGTTGGCTATTCGCCTGCGCCGCCATGGTTTTCGCCATGGCAGTGATCGGCGCGATCACGCGGCTGACCGAATCCGGGCTGTCGATCATGGAGTGGGCGCCGGTCGCCGGCGCACTGCCGCCGCTCTCCGAAGCCGAGTGGCAACGGCTGTTCGAGCTCTATCGGCAGATCCCCGAATACCTCGAAGAGAACGCCGGGATGAGCCTGGCCGAGTTCAAGACGATCTTCTGGTGGGAGTACATCCACCGCCTGTGGGGCCGGCTGATCGGAATCGTCTTCGCCCTGCCCTTCCTGTGGTTCTGGCTGCGCGGCCGTCTGGGCCGGCCGCTGGTGCCGCACCTGGTTGCACTCTTCGCCCTGGGTGGGCTGCAGGGCCTGATGGGCTGGTACATGGTGGCCAGCGGCTTCGCCGGGCGCACCGACGTCAGCCAATACCGTCTGGCGGCGCACCTCGCCCTGGCGGTCCTGATCTACGGTTACCTGCTCAAGGTCGCCTTCGCCCAGCTCTGGCCCGAGCCGCAGGCGGGCGCCGACCCGAGGATCGGTGCGCTGCGCGGCGGTCTGGGCGGCTTCCTCGCCCTCACCGCCTTGACCATCGTCTCGGGTGCTTTCGTGGCCGGGCTGAACGCCGGCTTCACCTACAACACCTTTCCGCTGATGGACGGCGACCTGGTACCGGCCGGCTACGGCGAGCTGCGGCCCTGGGCCCTCAACCTGTTCGAGAACGTCGCCGCGGTCCAGTTCAACCACCGGCTCCTGGCCATGGTGACGGTCGTGGCGGCCGCCGGTCTATGGCTCTGGTCCCGGCGCCTGGCGCTGACGCGCGGGGCGGCGCGCGCAATGGCCCTGCTGCTCGCCATGGCCCTGCTGCAGCTGGCCTTGGGCATCTCGGCGCTGGTCCTGGCCGTGCCGGTCTGGCTGGGCGCCCTGCACCAGGGCGGCGCGCTCCTGCTCCTGGGATTCGGCCTCTGGGCGTTTCACCAGCTGGACCATGCTTTCCCACCGACTTCCCATGGTCTATAACGCCGGCCATGAAGCGGCACTACTTTGGCGCGACGAAATGAACGCAGACGACATCGATCCGGCGAACTTGGCGATTCCGGACGCGCCGCTGCCGGTCTCCGTGCTGACCGGATTCCTCGGCAGCGGCAAGACGACCGTGCTGCGTTATCTGCTCGGTCATGCCGCGATGGACGAGACCGCCGTGATCGTCAACGAGTTCGGCGAGATCGGCCTCGACCACCTGCTGGTCGAGAAGGCCGAGGAGGATACGGTACTGCTCAACAGCGGCTGCCTCTGCTGCACCGTGCGCGGCGATCTGATCGACACGCTGCGCCAGCTGTTCAAGAAGCGCGTGCGCCGGGAAGTCCCGCCGTTCCAGCGCCTGATGATCGAGACCACGGGTCTGGCAGACCCGGCGCCGATCCTGCACACCCTGATGAACGACCCGATGCTGGTGACCCGTTTCCGGCTCGACGGCGTGATCGCCACGGTCGACGCCGTGAACGGCGGCGCGACCCTGGGCCGGCACCAGGAGGCGGTCAAGCAGGCCGCCGTCGCCGACCGGCTGCTGATCACCAAGACGGACCTGGCCGCGGCCGACGCGGCCAAGGCGCTCGGCGCGCGGCTGCGCAGGCTCAACCCGGCCGCGCCGATCCTGCCGGTCGTGCAGGGCGAAGTCGCGCCCGACCGGCTGTTCGGCGCCGGGCTCTACAACCCCGAGACCAAGAGCCCGGACGTTCGGCGCTGGCTCAAGGCCGAGGCCTACGACGGCACCCAAAGCCATGACCATCACGGCCACCGGCACGACGTCAACCGGCACGACGACCGGATCCGTGCCTTTTGCGTCAGCACCGACCGGCCGCTCAACTGGGACCGCTTCAATTCCTGGATCGAGATGCTGATCACCTGCCACGGCGCCGACATCCTGCGGGTCAAAGGTATTCTCGATGTCGAGGACCTGGAGCGGCCGATGGTGATCCACGGCGTGCAGCACCTGTTCCATCCGCCGGCGCTGCTCGACGCCTGGCCCGACGGCGAACGCCTTTCGCGTCTGGTCTTCATCACCCGCGGCCTTGACCGGGAGATGTTTGAACATACTCTGAGGGCCTTCATCGAAGGCGGAGCGCGCGGGCCGCTTCGCGGGAAAACAACCATCGAGACGGTCGGGAGGACGTGATGACGGCACTGAAGAACCCGAGCTGGGACAGAACCCCGTGGTGCGCCGCGCTTGCGGTGGTCGCCATGGCGCTGGGCGCCTGCGAACAGGAGCCGCCACCGGTCGTCGAGCAGATCCGGGCGATCAAGACCATCACGGTCGCGGAACGCAGCGGCGGGCAGGTGCGGCGTTTTCCGGGGTTGGTCCAGGCGGTCGACACCTCGACCATCTCCTTCGAGGTGGCCGGCAACACCCGCGAGGTCAAGGTCAATGTCGGCGACAAGGTGACCAGCGGGCAGGTGCTGGCGACGCTCGACGAAACGCCGTTCAAGCTCAATGTCGAAGCGGCCGAGGCGGAGCTGGGCAGGGCGAAGGCCAGCCTGGCGGAAAAGCAGAACGAGTTCGACAGGCAGAAGACGCTCTACGCCAAGGAATGGGTCAGCAAGGCCGCCTTCGATCAGGCCCTGGCCGCCCGCGACAGCAGAAAGAACCAGGTGGCCTTTGCCGTTTCCAAGCTCAATCTGGCGCGCCGCGATCTGGAGAAGACGGTGCTTCTCGCGCCCTTCGACGGGGTGGTCGCGAACAAGTTCATCGACCCATTTCAGGAGGTTGCGCGCGGCCAGAAGGTTTTCGAGATCTACGCCAAGGGGGCGATGGAAGTTGTCATCAGCGTGCCGGAGACCGCGATCGGCGATATCAATCTGGGCCTGCCGGCGGACGTCGGCTTTCCGGTCGAAGGCATGGAGAACCTGAAAGGGCGCGTCTCCGAGATCGGCACGGTCGCGTCCGAGGCGAACGCCTTCCCGGTCAAGGTCGCCTTGATCGACCCGCCCGCAAAGGTGCTGCCGGGCATGACGGCCGAGGCCTCGCTCGTCCTTGGGGACCAGAGCGACGCGGCGGCCTACCTGGTACCGCTCTCGGCGATCGCGCCGGGCGAGGAGCCCCAACGCGGCTATGTTTTCGTCTACGACCCCGAGAGCGCCACGGTCCGCAAGAACATGGTGCAGGGCCAGGGCGTGCGCGACGAGCGGGTCGTGGTCACCGAGGGCCTCGAGGCGGGCCAGATCATCGCCGTGGCGGGCGTGAGCTTCCTGCGCGACGGGCAAAAGGTCAAGCTGATGGCGCCGTAGCGCCGCGCTCACCGGGGGGAAGGGACGCAGGATGTTGAACGTAACGGGGTTCGCGCTCGATAAATCGCGCCTGACGATTGCGGCGATACTGCTGATAATCCTTGCCGGCATCGGACAGTTCCTGACCTTTCCACGCCAGGAAGACCCGGCCATCGTGATCCGGGAGGCCGTCGTTGCCGCCTATTTTCCCGGCATGGCGCCCGAGCAGATGGAGGATCTGGTCACGCGCCGGATCGAGGAGCAGATCCGCACCATGCCGGAGATCGACGAGATCACGTCGGACACCAAGACCGGCATCACAGTCATCCACGCCGAGACGCGCGACCAATACGACGACTTGGAGGAGATCTGGAAGCGGCTGCGCAACAAGATGGAGGATATCCGCGGGGAGCTGCCGGAAGGCACCATCGGACCCTTCGTCAACGACGAGTTCGGCCTGACCGCGGTCGCCACGGTCGCGCTTTGGTCGGACGGCTTTTCCATGGCCGAGATGCGCCTGGTGGCGCGCGATATCCGCGACCGGCTGTACGAGCTGAAGGGCATCAGGAAGGTCGAGCTGTTCGGCGTCCAGGAGGAGCAGGTCACGCTCAAGTTCTCCAACGCCAAGCTGTCCCAGTTCGGGATCAGCCCACAGGACGTGTTTAGCACGCTGATCCAGCAAAACATCATCCTGCCCGGCGGCCATATCGATACCGAGGGGCAGGATGTCATCGTGTCACCCTCGGGCAACTTCGACGACCTCGAGGATATCGAATCGGTCCTGATCGCCATACCGAACACGCAGAACACGGTCAGCCTCGAGGACCTCGTTAAGATCCAACGCGGCTATGCCGATCCGCCCGACTCGCTGGCCTACTTCAACGGCCGGCCGTCGATCGTGATCAGCGTCTCGATCGTGCCGGGCGTCAACAGCGTGGAATTCGGCGAGCGGCTGACCGCGAAGCTGGACGCCCTAGAGGCCGTACTGCCGATCGGCTACGTCCTCGACTACGCCACCTTTCAGCCGGATCTCGTCGTCACCGCGGTCAACGGCGCCCTGTCCAATGTCTACCAGACGCTGGCCATCGTGCTGCTGGTCGTGATGCTGTTCCTGGGGGTGCGCACCGGCTTGATCGTCGGCTCCTTCGTGCCGATCACCATGTTGCTCGGCCTGATCATCATGCGCCGCTTCGGCATCGAGCTGGAACGCGTCTCGATCGTCTCCTCGATCGTCGCGCTGGGCATGCTGGTGGATAACGCCATCGTCGTGGCCGAGGACATCCGCAGCCGGCTCGAGCGTGGCCAAGAGCGGCGCGCCGCCTGCGTCGAGTCGGGCCGCACCCTCGCGATCCCGCTTCTGACGTCCTCCCTGACCACGATCCTGGCCTTCATGCCGATGTATCTGCTGGAGGGTCAAACCGGCGAGTACGCTTTCTCCCTGCCGATGGTGGTGATCATCCTGTTGCTCGGGTCGTGGTTTCTGTCGATGTACATGACGCCCGCCATGTGCTTCTGGTTCATCAAGGTCAAGAAGCCGGAGGGCGGCGAGGATCAGGCCGAGGACCCCTACGCCTCCGGTTTCTATCGACGCTACCGCGGCTTGCTGGAGCTGGCCCTCCACGGCCGCTACATCGTCGTGATCTTGACGATCGCCTTGCTCGCCGGGGCCTGGGGCGCCTCCAGCCTGCTGGTGCGCGAGTTCTTCGGTCCCAGCGACCGCAATCAGTTCCTGCTCTATGTCGATCTGCCGGCGGGATACCGGATCACCGCGACCGACCAGACGACCCAGCGCCTGACCGCCTGGCTTTCCGACAAGACGGTCAATCCCGAAATCACCAGCAACGTCGCTTACGTCGGCACGGGCGGGCCGCGCTTTTTCCTGTCGCTATCGCCGGTGGACCCGGATCCAAATGTCGCCTTTGCCGTGGTCAACACCGAAACAGCCGAGCAAGCCCCGGCGGTGATTGCCCGCGTCCGCGAGCACCTGCTGGACAACTTCCCGAACGTGAACGCGCGCGTGAAACGCATGTGGATGGGCTCCAACGAGCCGGGTTTGGTGGAAATTCGCCTAGTCGGACTCGATGCCGACCACCTCTATGCCAAGGCACAGCAGCTTGCCAATGCGCTTCGGGATGTCGACGGCATCGACTACGTGCGTAGCGACTGGGAAAACAAGATCCCGCGGCTCACCGTGCTGGTCGACCAGGCCCGGGCGCGGCGGGCCGGGGTCACCTCGCGCGAGGTGGCGATCTCGCTCAACGCCTTCCTCGACGGCCAGCCGCTGACCGACTACCGGGAAGGCGATCTGTCGATCCCGATCGTGCTCCAGGCCGAAGACAACGAGCGGCAGGCCCTCGGTGATCTCTGGAACATCAACGTCTATTCCGGCGCGCGCGGCGTCAACGTGCCGTTGACCCAGATCGCCGATATCCGCGGTCTATGGCAATTCAGCCGGATCGCACGGCAAGACCAGGAAAGGACCGTCACGATCTCGACCCGGCACCAGTTTCTCAAGGCCCCGCAGCTGGTGGCGCTGATGGGACCGGCGCTGGACGGATTGGCCCTGGAGCCCGGGCACCGCTGGGAGATCGGCGGCGAGATCGAGGAGTCGGCGGAGACCAACGAAAAGCTGTTCGGGCCAATGCCGGCCTGCATACTGCTTATCGTCGTGCTGCTGATCTGGCAGTTCAATTCTTTCCGCCGCCCGCTGATCATCATGCTGACCATACCCATGGCCTTCGCCGGCGCCCTGGCCGGGCTGATCATCATGCGGGCACCCTTCGACTTCTTCGGCATCCTCGGACTGCTGAGCCTGGCCGGCGTGATCATCAACAACGGCATCGTGCTGATCGACCGTATCGACTCTGAGCGCGAGAAGGACCAATCGCCCTATCAGGCGGTCGTCTCGGCCGCGGTATCGCGCTTTCGCCCGATCCTGATGTCGGCCATCACCACGATCCTGGGCGTCATGCCGCTGATCGCGTTCCACGACCCGCTGTTCTACTCCATGGCCTGCGTCATCGCCTTCGGCCTGGCCCTCGGCACGATACTCTCGCTCGT
The DNA here is from genome assembly GCA_041617155.1 of Kiloniellales bacterium. Taxonomy (GTDB): domain Bacteria; phylum Pseudomonadota; class Alphaproteobacteria; order Kiloniellales; family JAKSDN01; genus CAMYKD01. The sequence continues at coordinate 35,851 of JBFJPL010000029.1, read as the reverse complement.
GGTCGTGCCCGTGCTCTACGCTCTGTTCATGCGGGTCAAGGTGGCCTGAGCCCGGCTAGTTGCCCGAAGCCGCGGCGCGGATCTCGCTCAAGCTCTGGCGCGGCGTGATCGCCTCCGGATCGACGCGCAGCTCGATCAAAGCCGGGCGGCCAGCGGCCAGCGCCCGCTCGAACGCCGGTGCGAAGCCGTCGGTTCGGGTGACGACCTCGCCGTAGGCGCCATAGGACTCGGCCAGCTTGGCGAAGTCTGGGTTTTTCAGGTCGGTGCCGCTGACGCGGCCGGGATAGTGCCGTTCCTGGTGCATGCGGATGGTGCCGTACATGCCGTTGTTGACGACCACCACGACGATGCCGAGGCCGTATTGCACGGCGGTCGCCAGCTCCTGGCCGTTCATCAGGAAACAACCGTCGCCGGCAAAGGCGACCACCGGGCGATCGGGATAGAGCCGCTTGGCCGCGACCGCCGCGGGCGTGCCGTAACCCATTGAGCCGGAGGTCGGCGCCAACTGGGTGCGGTATCGCCGATAGCGGTAATAGCGATGGACCCACGCCGTGTAGTTGCCGGCCCCGTTGCAGATGATGGCTTCCGGCGGCAGATGTTCGCGCAGCGAAGCGACGACCTGCGCCATGTCGAGTTCGCCCGCCGCCGCGGGCGGCTCCGTCCAGGCCAGGTAGTCGGCCCGGGCCTGGCGGGTGAGCGCGTCCCAGACCGGTGACTTCGCCGGCCTGAGATCGGCGGCCGCCGCCGCGAAGGCGCCGATCCCGGCATTGATCGCCAGCGCCGGCCGGTAGACCCGGCCCAGCTCCTCGGCACCCGGGTGCACATGCACCAGGGTCTGCCTCGGCTGCGGGATATCCACCAGGGTATAGCCGTTGGTCGTTATCTCGCCCAGGCGGGCGCCCAACACCAGCAGGAGGTCGGCCGACCTGACCCGTTCGGCCAGCTTGGCGTTCACGCCGATACCGACGTCGCCGACATAGTTGTCGTGTGCGTTGTCGAAATAGTCCTGACAGCGGAAAGACGCACCGACTGGCAGGTTCCAGGCTTCGGCGAAACCTTGCACCCGAGCGACGGCGTCGAGGTCCCAACCGCCACCACCGAGCATTACGAAGGGCCGTTCGGCCTCGGCCAGCAGAGTCGCCAAGCGTTTCATGTCCCCGGGGCCGGGATGGCCGTGCGCCACATGGTAGTGTTCGGCGCGGGGCGCCGCCGCCCGCTCGCGCAGCATGTCTTCCGGCAACGCGAGGACGACCGGGCCCGGCCGGCCGCTGGTCGCGGTGGCGAAGGCCCGGGCGACGAACTCCGGGATCCGCGCGGCCTGGTCGATCTGCGCCACCCACTTGGCCATTTGCCCGAACATGCGCCGGAAGTCGATCTCCTGAAAGGCCTCGCGCTCCGCCATCTCGCGGCCGACCTGGCCGATGAAAAGGATCATCGGCGTCGAGTCCTGAAACGCGATGTGAACGCCGGGCGAGGCATTGGTCGCGCCCGGCCCGCGGGTGACGAAGCAGATGCCCGGCCGGCCGGTCAGCTTGCCGTAGGCATCGGCCATCATGGCCGCGCCGCCTTCCTGGCGGCACACGGTGAGGGCGATTTCCGGCGCGTCGTAAAGCGCGTCGAGCACGGCAAGATAGCTTTCGCCGGGCACGCAGAAGGCATGATCCGCGCCATGGGTCTTCAGCGCCTCGATCAGGATCTGGCCGCCATTCGGGAGCTGTTTACTGGACATCGGCTCTCGCACTTTCAGGTTTCCGGCGCGAATTTCTTAGCACAGATCGGGCTTGCGCACTTGCCTTAAGCAGATACCGGGCAAAGAATTGACCCTATTGGGAGACCAATCAATGGATCGGCAATCGAACCGCTTGTCTGCAGCCCAGGTCACGGCCTACCGGCGCGACGGCTATGTCTGCCCCATACCGGGTATCGCGCCGGCTGAAGCCCGGCGCCTGCTGCACCGCCTGGCCGACTTCGAGGCGCAGACCGGACTCACCGCCGGCCACGTCATCCGCAATAAGGGGCACCTCAAGCTGACCGCGCTCTACCAGCTGATCTTCGACGAGGCCGTGCTCGACGCGGTCGAGTCGGTGCTCGGGCCGGACATCATGTGCTGGGGCTCCAGCCTTTTCGTCAAGAACGCGGGCGACCCCGGCTTCGTCGCCTGGCACCAGGACAGCTATTACTGGGGCCTCAATCCCGCGGACGTCTGCTCGGCGTGGATCGCCCTGGCGCCGAGCACCCTGGAGAACGGCGCCATGCGGGTCATTCCCGGCAGCCATCTGGGCGACGAGATGGCGCTCGCCCACGGGCCCTCCGCCAAGGACAGCGCCAACATGCTCTTCACCCACGAGGAGATCGCCGTCGAGGTCGACGAAAGCCGCGGCGTCGACCTTCTGCTGGAGCCGGGCGAGATGTCGCTGCATCACGTCAAGATCGTCCACGGCTCGCCGCCCAACCGCTCGGCCGAGCGGCGCTGCGGCTACGCCATCCGTTACGTCGCGCCCCACGTGCGCCAGCGCGGCGAGCAGAACTCCGCCACCCTGGTGCGCGGCCGGGACCGCTTCGGCTACTTCGAACGCGAGCCCGTGCCTGCGCGCGACATGGACCCGGAGATCGTCGCCTTCGTCGATGCGCCCTACGGCGGCCTGCCGAAAGCCGTCGCCGAGAGCGGTGGGGCGGGATCGTGACCGGCGCCACCCTGTTCGAACGCCAGATGGCGGTTTACGCCACCTATCATCGGGACCGGCGTAACCGCCTGACCCATTTCTTCGGCATTCCGGCGATCATCGTGGCGCTGCTGCTGGCGCTCGGCCTCGCGCACGTCGAACTCGCCGGGCTCGAACTGTCGCTCGGGGTCGTCGTGGCGCTGGCGGTCTACGCGCTGTGGATCGTGCTCGACTGGCCCATCGGCCTGGCGATGGGCCTGTTTCTCCTGCCGGCACTGGCGCTCACCGAATTGCTGGTCGGCGCTCTGCTGGCATCGACGACCTGGGCGCTCTTCGCGATTCTGTTCGTCGGCGGCTGGGCGCTGCAGCTCTGGGGCCATGTCTACGAGGGCCGCCGACCCGCTTTGGTCAGCAACCTGTTCCAGGCGCTGATCGGGCCGATGTTCCTGATGGCCGAGATATTCTTCGCCCTCGGGCTCAGGCGCGACTTGCACCAGCGGGTCGAAGGCATCATCGCCGAGACCTATCCGGACTTCGCGGGATAGGCGGGCCGCCTGCTCGTCCTTGAACCCCGGGTGGCTCAAGCCGCCATCTCCGGTTCGAGCACCAGCACCAAGTCGTGCGGCTCGACCCGGGCGCCGGAGGCGGCGACCACCTCGGTCACCACGCCGTCGACCTCGGCATAGACCGCGGTCTCCATCTTCATGGCCTCGATGGTGAACAGCCGGTCGCCGCGCGAGACCCGGTTGCCCACGGCGGCCGAAACGCTGACGATCAGGCCGGGCATGGGCGCGCCAATCTGCCCGGGGTCGTCCTCGGCCGCCTTGCGGCGAATCTTGCCGCTGGCGGCCATCGCCTTGTCCGCGACTCTGACCGCGCGCGGCTGGCCGTTCAGCTCGAAGAAGATAGTCCGCTCGCCCTCGGAGTTCGGCTCGCTGGTCGCCAGGTAGCTGATGACCAAGGTCTTGCCGGCCTCGATCTCGACGGCGATCTCCTGACCCGTCTCCAGGCCATAGAAGAAGGCCGGCGTCGGCAGCACGCTGACCCGCCCGTAGCGCCGCCGGTGCTTGGCGTAGTCGAGGAAGACCTGGGGATACATCAGGTAGGAGGCCAGATCCCGGTCGTCGAGATGGCGGCGCGCCTGGCGTTCGGCCTCCGCGCGCTCGGCCTCCAGGTCGACCGGCGGCAGCACGGCGCCCGGCCGCTCGGTCATCGGCCGCTCGCCCTTCAGCACCTTCTTCTGCAGGGCCTCGGGAAAGCCGCCATAGGGCTGGCCGACCTCGCCGCGGAACAGCTCGACGACCGACTGGGGAAAGGCGATCTCGCGCTTGGGGTCGAGCACCGCCTCGGGCGTCAGGTCGTTGGTCACCATGTAGAGCGCCAAGTCGCCGACCACCTTGGAGGTCGGCGTGACCTTGATGATGTCGCCGAACATGCGGTTGACCGCGGCATAGGCTTCGGCCACTTCCGGCCAGTGCCGCTCCAGGCCGAGCGAGCGGGCCTGCTCGCGGAGGTTGGTGACTTGGCCGCCGGGCATGCCGTGCAGATAGACCGCGGCCGAGCCGGCGCGCATGTCGCTCTCGAACGCCTGATACTGGCGGCGCACGGCCTCCCAGTAGGTGTCCAGGCGGCGCAGGGCGTCCGGGTCCAAGCCGGTGTCGCGCGGCTGGCCCTTGAGCGCCGCGACGATCGAGCCCAGGTTGGGCTGCGAGGTCAGCCCGCTCATCGAGTCGATAGCCGCGTCCGCCGCGTCGACCCCGGCCTCGGCGGCGGCCAGGACGCTGGCGGCGGAAATCCCGCTGGTGTCGTGGATGTGGAAGTGGATCGGGATTCTGATCTCCTGCTTGAGCGCCGTGACCAGGCGGCGGGCCGCCTCGGGCTTGCAAAGACCGGCCATGTCCTTGATGCCCAGGATGTGCGCGCCGGCCGCTTCCAGCTGCTTGGCCAGCTTCACGTAATAGCCGAGGTCGTACTTGGTGCAGGCCGGATCGGTGAGATCGCCGGTGTAGCAGATCGCCGCCTCGCAGAGCTTGCCGGTCTCGCACACCGCGTCCATGGCGACGCGCATGTTTTCGACCCAGTTCAGGGAATCGAACACGCGGAACAGGTCGACCCCGGCGGCGGCCGATTGGGCGACGAAAAAGCGCACCACGTTGTCGGGGTAGTTCTTGTAGCCGACCCCATTGGCGCCGCGCAGCAGCATTTGCAGCAGGATGTTTGGCGTCTTGTCGCTGAGCGCCGCCAGCCGCTCCCAGGGATCTTCCTTAAGGAAGCGCAGGGCCACGTCGAAGGTGGCGCCACCCCAGCACTCCAGCGAAAAGAGATTGGGCAGGAGGCGCGCAGTGTGCGGCGCGACCCGCAGGATGTCGTAGCTGCGCATGCGAGTCGCGAGCAGCGACTGGTGGGCATCGCGGAAGGTCGTGTCGGTGATCAGCAGCTCCTCGCGCTCCAGCATCCAGCGGGTGAAGCCTTCGGCACCGAGCGCCTGGAGGCGCTGACGCGTGCCCTCCGCCGGCGCGCCCTTGGGCAGTTCCGGCAGCGCGGGTTCGGCCACTAGGCCGGGCCATGGCCGGCCCTCGACCTCCGGGTTGCCGTTGACCAGCACGTCGCCGATGAAGGACAGCAGACGGGTCGCCCGATCGCGCCGCGGCGCGAAGTCGAACAGCTCGGGCGTATCGTCGATAAAACGTGTGGTGTAGTCGGCGGTGCGGAACTTCGGGTGCTCGATCAAGGCCTCGAGGAACCTCAGGTTGGTCGCCACGCCGCGGATTCGGAACTCCCGGAGCGCCCGGTCCATGCGAGCGATCCCCTCCTCCGGGGTCGGCGCCCAGGCGGTCACCTTTTCCAACAGGGAATCGTAGAACGGCGTGATCAGGGCGCCAGAATAGGCCGTGCCGCCGTCGAGGCGAATGCCGAAACCGGTGGCACCGCGATAGGCGAGGATGCGCCCGTAATCGGGGATGAACTTGTTCTGCGGGTCCTCGGTGGTGATCCGGCACTGCAGCGCGTGGCCGTTCAGGCGCATCTCCTCCTGCGGCGGCACGCCGCTCTCGGCTGTACCCAGAACCGCGCCCGCCGCGATCCGGATCTGCGCCTTGACCAGGTCAACGCCGGTAACCGCCTCGGTCACCGTGTGCTCGACCTGAATCCGCGGGTTCACCTCGATGAAATAGGTCTGGCCGCTGTCGACGTCGTTGAGGAACTCGACCGTGCCGGCGCCGCTATAGCCGGCCGCCCGGCCTAGGGCCACGGCCGAGGCGCAGAGCGTCTGCCGCGCCGCCGCCTCCAGGTAAGGAGCCGGCGCGCGCTCGACGACCTTCTGATTGCGCCGCTGCATCGAGCAGTCGCGCTCGAAAAGGTGCACCACGTTGCCGTGGCGGTCTCCCAGGATCTGCACCTCCACGTGGCGCGCCCGGCGCACCAGCTTTTCCAGGAACACCTCGTCGCGGCCGAAAGCAGCCTTGGCCTCGCGCCGCCCGGCGGCGACCTGATCGGCCAGCTCGGGCGCGCTCTCGACCACCCGCATGCCGCGGCCGCCGCCACCCCAGCTGGCCTTGAGCATGAGCGGATAGCCGATGGCGTCGGCGATCTCGGCGACCTGGGCCGGGTCGTGCGGTAGCACGCCGCTGGCCGGCATCACCGGGATGCCGGCGCTTTCGGCCAACTCGCGGGCCTCGACCTTGCTGCCCAGCCGGCGCATGACGTCGGGCGCGGGGCCGATGAAGACGATGCCGGCCTCGGCGCAGGCCTCGGCCAGATCGGGATTTTCAGACAAGAAGCCATAGCCTGGATGGATCGCGTCGACCCGGGCCTGACGGGCCACGCGCAACACCTCGTCGATGTCGAGGTAGGCCTGCACCGGCTCCCGCCCCTTGCCGACCAGATAGCTCTCGTCCGCCTTGAAGCGATGCAGGGCGAAGCGGTCCTCGTGGGAGTAGATGGCGACGGTACGGATGCCCAGTTCGCTCGCCGCCCGCAGCACGCGTATGGCGATCTCGCTGCGGTTTGCCACCAGCAGTTTGCGGAAGCTTTTCAGATCGCCCATTCGGTCGGCCTTTATGGCAAATGTAAGATGTTATTAGCGCCTGATACTCTTGGCGTTCTGCTAGAGTCCACCCGATCCTGGAGCTTTGCAAGATCGAGGTGTCGAGGTGAACAGCAAAGACTTCCGCCGCCACGCCCACGCCATGGTCGACTGGATGGCGGACTATATGGAGACGGTCGAGCGCTATCCGGTGCGCGCCCAGGTCAAACCGGGCGAGACCGCGGCCAAGCTGGCCGAATCGCCACCGGATGACGGCGAACCGATGGACCGGATCTTCGCCGATTTCCGGACCGTCGTGCTGCCGGGCATGACCCATTGGCAGCACCCCAGCTTCTTCGCCTACTTTCCGGCCAACTCAAGCCCGCCCTCGGTCCTGGCCGAAATGCTGACCGCGACCCTGGGCGCGCAGTGCATGCTGTGGCAGACCTCTCCGGCGGCGACCGAGATGGAAACCCGCATGATGGACTGGCTGCGCCGGATGATCGGCCTGCCCGTGGGCTTTCACGGCGCGATTCAGGATTCGGCTTCCAGCGCCATACTCTGCGCGCTCTTGACCGCGCGCGAAAGGGCGACCGGGTGGCGGTCCAACGAAGTGGGCCTCGGCGCGCTCGGCAATGCCGGGCTGCGGCTCGCGGTCTACGCCTCCGAGGAGGCCCATTCGGCCACCGAGAAGGACGTCATGATCGCCGGCCTGGGCCGGGACTCCCTGCGCAAGATCCCGGCCGACGGGCGCTTTGCCATGAAGCCGGAGGCGCTCGCCCGGGCGGTCGCCGTCGACCTGGCCCAGGGCGTCACGCCGGCCTGCGTCGTGGCCTCGCTGGGAACCACCGGCACCGGCGGCATCGATCCGCTGCGCGCGGTCGGCGAGATCTGCCAGCAGTACGGCATCTGGCTCCATGTCGACGCCGCCTGGGCCGGCAGCGCGCTGCTGCTGCCGGAGTACCGCTGGATGATCGACGGCATGGAGTATGTCGACAGCTTCGTGTTCAACCCGCACAAGTGGCTGCTGACCAACTTCGACTGCTCGGCCTACTTCGTGCGCGACCCCGCGGCGCTGACCCGCACCCTGTCGGTCGCTCCGGCCTATCTGCAAAGCCGCGAAGGCGACGGGGTGATCGACTATCGCGACTGGGGCGTGCCGCTCGGCCGCCGCTTCCGGGCGCTCAAGCTGTGGTTCGTGATCCGCGCCTACGGCGTGGGGCGGCTGCGCCAGATGATCGCCGACCACATCGACTGGGCCAAGGAGCTGGCCCAGCAGGTCGAGGCCGCGCCGGATTTCGACCTGCTTTCGCCGGCGACGCTGGCGCTCTTCACCTTCCGCTATCACCCGGCGGGGCTGGAGGACGCGACCGAACTCGACCGGCTGAACCGGCGCCTGCTGGAGGCGATCAACGACAGCGGCGCCCTCTACCTGACGCAAAACCGGGTGAAGGGCCGCTACGCGCTGCGCTTCGCCGTCGGCCAGACGACAACCACGCGCGACCACCTGCGGCGCGCCTGGAAGACGATCCGGCGGATCGCCGGGGAGCTGCGGTCATAGCAGCCGGCCGTAAAAGGGTTTGGCGACCAGCGGCAGGAGATAGATCGGGATCTGCGCCATGGCCACGTAGAGCCCCAGGTCCGGACTAACCAGCCCGCCGGTCAGCACGAGCACCAGGGCCGTGTTGCGGTTGCCCGACGACAGCCCCATGGAAAGCGCCGTCCGCCGCCCGTGGCGCCAGTAGATCACCGCGCCCAGAACCTGGAAGCCGAGGTTGAAGGCCACGGCGGCGGCGAGGAACTGCGCCACCGTGCCCGGCGCCGTCATCAGGCGTTCGGTCACGCCGCTCATCATGGCGAGCGCGGCGAGGACTAGAATCACCGCGTTGGCGCCGTCGATTTCCACCTTGTGGCGGTCAAGCAGACCCGCCGGCAGAAGCCGTCCCAGCGTCCAGGCGGCGGCGAAGGGCACGGCGATGTAGAGCGCGAAACGGGTAAAGAAGGCGATCAGGTCGATGCTCAGCTCGACCCCGAGCAGCCAAAAGATCACCGGCGTCAGGGTGAAGGGCAGGAAAAACGTCGTCGTGACCACCAGCAAGACGGCGAGCGGCGCGTCGAGACCGACCAGTTGGGCGATCGTCACGGAGGCCACAAGCGACGGCGCCGCGCCGTTCAGCACCAAGGCCTGGGTCAGGCCGGACGGTAAGCCGACCAGCAAGGTGCAGCCCCACACCAGGACCGGCGAGAGCAGAAGCTGCCAGGCGGTGGCGAGTCCGGCGGTCGCGGGACGGCTGGCATTGGCGGCCAGAGCGGACCAATCGAGGCGCAAGAGCGAAACCCCGAGCAGCAACGCCACCAGGGGGCCCAGCGCGGGCCGCAGAAAATCGGCCAGGTCCGGCAGGGCAATTCCGGCGAACACGCCGACCGCCAGAAACGGCGGGGCGTTCCGGCCGATGAGGGTGAGCAGGCGGCCGGGCATGACGTGCGACCTCCTACAGCATTCCCCAGTGCGGCCGGGTTGGAGCGGGTGAAGGGAATCGAACCCTCGTCGTAAGCTTGGGAAGCTTCTGCTCTGCCATTGAGCTACACCCGCGGCACCAGAGGTTATACGGCACAGGCCACCGCCGGTTCAAGGCGCGGGTTTCGCCATATTTGGCCGATTACGCCATTGGTTCGTTGTTTCCCGGCCCCAGTCACGCCCCAATAGCCGGCTCAACTTCCGGCCATGGCAAACCGAGCCGCGCCGGCCTTGCGACCGGCCAACAGGCTGGCGGGCCCGGCGCAGGCCGTTCCGGAAACGGGGAGGAACTTTTCATGTTTCGCATCAAACTGCTTTGCGGCGTGGCGATCGTCGCCCTGCTCGGCGACTGCGTTGGCCGGAATATCGACACGTTGCGCGGCGCGACCGGCACCGGCTCGCCCTTCACCCAGGCCCTGACCGAACAGTATAAGTCGCTAACCGTCTTCGAAGCCGATCAGATGTACGACCGGCGCGACGCCGGCACGTTTGCGCGCAAGGGCCTGGCCGCCGCCGAAGGCAAGGCGGTGGCGCCCGAATGGATCGAGGCCCACGAACCTCCCGGCCGACAAGATCGGGGAACTGAGCCTGGCGCGCGAACGCTTGCTGGGAGCGCTGGCCGCCGCGGCCGCTGACAAGCTGCCGCAGGACGCGGCCAAGGCCCAGGGGCAGTTCGACTGCTGGATCGAGCAGCAGGAGGAAAACCACCAGCCGGCGCACATCGCGGCATGCCGGGAAGGCTTCTACGGCGCCCTGGGCCGGATCGAGGCGGGCGTCGCGCCCGAACCGGCCGCTCTGGTGCCCGCAGCCGCTCCGGCGGGCGAACCCGAGCTGGTCGCCGAGCCCCTCATGGTGCGCTTCGCCTTCGACAGCGCGGTCCTGCTGCCGCAAACGCTTGACGCCGTGCGGCAAGCGTTCGCCCGGGCCGAGGCGGGCGGCGGCGCCAAACTCGCCGTCACCGGCCATGCCGATCGCGCCGGGCCTCAGGACTACAACCTAAAACTCTCGCTGCGCCGCGCCGAGGCGATCAAGGATGCGCTCCTGTCGCTCGGCGCGCGGCCGGACGACATCGTCCTTTCCGGCCAGGGCGAGACCCAGCCCGCGGTGGTCACGCCGGACAATGTTCGCGAGCCGGCCAACCGCCGGGTCGAGATCGTCATCCAATAGCACAGCCGTGCCAAACTTGACGGCGGCGCCCTGCCAGGCGCCGCCCATTCTTGGCCTTGCGGGCCGTCGCGGCGACACGCGGGAAGATCGCCTGTGCCGCTTGGCGCTTGGCTCCACCGGGCGTAGTATGGGTCGGCCGAACGCAGCGGAACAGCCGCGGGGGCGGCAAGTCGGGAGTTTGCGGACCATGTACAGTAAGACGACCAACGCGATCCGCGTCACGGTCAAGCCCATATACCTTGAGGACCAGTCGTCGCCGGCCGACAATCATTTCGTCTGGGCCTATCAGGTGTCCATTGAGAATACCGGCCGCGATACGGTGCAGCTCTTGACCCGGCACTGGAAGATCACCGATTCGCTCGGCCGGATTCAGGAGGTCCGCAGCGCCGGCGTCGTCGGCGAGCAGCCGGTGCTGTCGCCCGGTCAGTCCTTCGAGTACACCAGCGGCACGCCCCTGGCGACGCCCTCTGGCATCATGGAGGGCTCCTACAACATGGAAGTGGCCGGGGGCGAAAGGTTCGACGTGGCGATCCCGGCCTTCTCGCTTGACAGCCCGCACCAACCCGTGCAGTTGAACTGACCTGGGAGCCTATCCGGGTGTTGATCATGGACTGCATCGGTCGGACAGACGCGAGTGTTAGGAGCGGAGGCGCGGGCAATGCCGTGTGCATCGGCAAGCCTTCGCGACGCGGCACTCGCGTCTGTCCGGCCGACCCGGAGGGCCGCGTTTTCAAGGCCTTGGGCCGTCGTCCGGCACCGCTAGCGATGCGCCCAGCATCGCGGCGCGGCACCGTCCTAGCCCAAGGCCTTGAAAACGCGGTGCAGCCCGTGACCAATACTTGGATAGGCTCCTAGGCTCGCGCAGCCCCGCCCTGCTCAACGCGCCGCTATGTCGGTCAACCATTCCTGAACCAGCTAGACATGAAGCAGGTACGACCATGAACGACAGCCGCCACGTGGCCCAGATCGACAAGGCCCCGCCGGTCCGCTCGGACAAGCGTCCATCGCGCCAAGAGGCCGAGAAGGCCGTCGAGGTGCTGATCCGCTGGGCCGGCGACGATCCGAGCCGGGAAGGCCTGCTCGGCACGCCGGAACGCGTGATCAAGGCCTATGAGGGCTTCTTCTCGGGCTACGACCAGGACCCGGTCGATTTACTGCAACGCACCTTCGAGGAGGTCGACGGCTACGACGAGATGGTGGCGCTGCGCGACATCCGCTTCGAGTCCCACTGCGAACATCACATGGTGCCGATCATCGGCAGGGCGCACGTCGCCTATCTGCCGAACAAGCGGGTGATCGGCATCAGCAAGCTGGCGCGCGTGGTCGAGGCCTATGCGCGGCGCCTGCAGATCCAGGAAAAGATGACCGCGCAGATCGCCAACACGATCAACGACGTGCTGCAGCCCAAGGGCGTGGCCGTCGTGGTCGAGGCGGCGCACCAGTGCATGACCACCCGCGGCGTCCACAAACCAGGGGTCTCCATGGTGACCAGCAGCATGCTGGGGCGCTTTCGCAGCGACCAGGCGACCCGCCGCGAATTCCTCGCCCTGATTGGCACATCCCCGACCTTGGGAAACTGGCAGGGCACGTGATACCGAGTACCCACTAGGGCGCCCGGGCCGGCCGGCGGTCGGCCGGGTGAACCGACCCACACATGATCGACCTTCGCCCCATCGCCTTTGTGATCGGCATCCTGCTGTCCGTGCTCGCGGTCGCCATGCTGATTCCGGCATTGGTCGATGCGATCATCGGCCACCCGGACTGGCAGGTCTTCACCGCGGCGGCGGGCGTGACGCTGTTCGTCGGCGGCACGCTGGTCCTGACCAGCCGGACCGGCTGGTCAGGCTTTTCGCTCCGACAGGCCTTTGTCATGACCAACATGGCCTGGCTGGTGACCGCGACCTTCGGCGCCCTGCCTTTCGCCTTTTCCGAGCTCGAGCTCAGCTACACCGACGCCTTCTTCGAGTCCATGTCGGGTGTCACCACGACCGGTTCGACGGTGATCACCGGTTTGGACGCGGCGCCGCCGGGCATTCTGCTGTGGCGCGCACTCCTGCAGTGGCTGGGCGGCGTCGGCATCATCGTCATGGCGGTCGCTATCCTGCCGATCCTGCAGGTCGGCGGAATGCAGCTGTTCCGGGTCGAGGCTTTCGAAACCGACAAGGTGGCGCCTCGGGCTGCCCAGATTGCCGGCGGCATTTCCGTCGTCTACGTCTTCCTGACCGGGTTTGCGGCGATTGTGCTTTGGTCGCTCGGCATGACGGTCTTCGAGGCCGTGGCCCACGCCATGACCTCGATCGCGACCGGCGGCTTCTCGACCTCGGACGGCTCGGTCGGCCACTTCGGCAGCGCCGCGATCGACTGGTCGATCAGCCTGTTCATGATCCTGGGCAGTCTGCCCTTCGTGCTCTATCTCGGGGTGCTGCGCGGCCGCCTGCTCGACATCGCGCGGGACAGCCAGGTGCGTCTCATGCTCGCAATTCTGGCCCTGGCGATCTTCCTGACCAGTGCCTGGCTGTGGAACAAGGGCATCATGGAACTGGGGCCGGCGCTGCGCTATGCGACCTTCAACGTGATCTCGATCATGACCGGGACCGGATACGCCACGGCAGACTTCGGGCAGTGGGGCGGTTCGGTCCTGACCATCATGTTTCTGCTGATGTTCATCGGCGGTTGTGCCGGCTCGACCACCTGCGGAATCAAGATCTTCCGCTTTCAGGTGCTCTACGCCACCTCCAAGGTCCAGCTCAAACGTCTGCTGCAGCCCAACGGCGTGTTCATCCCCTACTACAACAAGCAGCCGGTCTCGGAAGCCGTCGCCGCCTCGGTCATGGGTTTCTTCTTCCTGTTCATCACCAGCTTCGCGTTGCTGGCGGTCGGCCTGGGCCTGATCGGCCTCGACCTGGTGACCGCCCTGTCGGGGGCGGCCACGGCGATCGCCAACGTCGGGCCGGGGCTCGGCGGCATCATCGGCCCGGCCGGTACCTTTGCGCCGCTGCCCGATGAAGCCAAGTGGCTACTGTCAGCCGGCATGCTGCTCGGCCGGCTCGAACTCTTTACGGTGCTGGTCATGCTGGCGCCCGGCTTTTGGCGCGGCTAGGAACCTGTCTCCCATGGCCAAGAAACCCATTACGCCCCGGCAGATGATAGAGCGGCTGATCGCCTTCGACACCACTTCGGCCAAATCGAACCTGGCGCTGATCGACTTTGCCGAGGACCTCCTGAAGCGCCACGGTGTCCCGTGCCGCCGGACCGCCGACAGTAGCGGCAAGAAGGCCAACCTCTTTGCCACCCTGGGCCCGCGCATCGCCGGCGGGGTGGTTCTTTCCGGCCACACCGACGTGGTGCCGGTCGACGGCCAGCCTTGGACCAGCGATCCCTTCAAAGTGATGGAACGCGACCGCCGCCTCTATGGGCGCGGCACCGCGGACATGAAGTCCTTCATCGCGGTCGCCCTGGCCCTGGTGCCGGAGGCGTTGGCGGCCGACCTGAAGGCGCCGATTCACATCGCCATGTCCTACGACGAGGAGGTCGGCTGCCTCGGTGTCGGGGATTTGATCGCCGACGTCAAGGCGAACCTGCCGATGCCCCGCATGGTGATCATCGGCGAGCCGACCTCGATGAAACTGGTTACCGCGCACAAGGGCGTCTCGGGCTTCGAAACCCGGATCTCCGGCCGGGAGGCCCACTCGAGCCAGCCGCAGAACGCCGCCAATGCGATCCTGGCCGCCGCCGAACTGGTCGCCTTCATCGCCGGCATGGCCGAGGAGCGGCGCCAGGGGCTTCACCAAAACAAACGTTTCGAGCCGCCCTACACCACCTTCAATGTGGGCACCATCGAAGGCGGCAGCGCGCTCAACATCGTGCCCCGGCACGCCGCCTTCAGGTGGGAGTTCCGGCTGGTTCCCGGCGATGACGGAGACGCGATCCTGGCGCGCTTCAAGCAGTTCGCCGAGGACCAGGTGCTGCCGCGTCTGCGCGCGCACGCGCCGGAGGCGACGATCACGACCGATGTGCTGTCGCAGGTCCCGCCGCTGCGGCCCGAAACCGATTCGCCGGCGGAAGTGCTGGTCCGCCTCCTGACCGGCGCCAACCGAAGCGAGACCGTGGCCTACGGCACCGAGGGCGGCCTGTTCCAGGAAGCCGGATTCTCCACCGTGGTCTGCGGTCCCGGCTCGATCGATCAGGCCCACCGACCCGACGAGTTCATCGAGTTCGCCCAGGTCGAGTCCTGCGCCGTTTTCCTGCGCAAACTGATCGGCTGGGCGGCGAAAGGATAGACGATCGGCCATCAGGGCTGTCTGAACCGGTGGTCGCGCAAAGGGCCGGAAGAAATTTCATGCCAGACCTACTCACTCCGCCTTGGCGAAGTCGCGCCACTTGTTCGCGCTGAGGCATAGCGCGAAAAGGGCGACCGCGCCGGCCACGATGGACGGGCCGGCCGGGGTGTTCCATTGCATCGAGCCCAGCAGGCCGATCACCACCGCGGCCGCGCCGACCACGGCGGCAAGCAGGGCCATCTGCTCCGGGTTCCGGGCGAACTGCCGGGCGGCGGCGGCCGGAATGATCAGCAGCGAGGTGATCAGCAGTATGCCGACCACCTTCATGGCGATCGCGATCACCAGGGCTATCAGCATCACGAAACACAGCCGCACCTGGACCACGGGCACACCTTCGGCCAGCGCCAGCTCCTCGTGGATCGTCGCGGCCAGAAGTGGTCGCCAGATCACCGCGAGCACGCCGAGCGCCAGCAGCCCACCAATGTAGATCCACATCAGGTCGACCATGGTCACCGCCAGGACGTCGCCGAACAGGTAGGACAGCAGGTCGATACGCAGGGTTTCGAAGAAACTAAGCGCGACCAGGCTGAGCGCAAGGCCGGCATGGGATAGGATGCCGAGCAGCGTGTCGTTGGCCAGACGGCGCTGGCGCTGCAGCAAGACCAGCAGCAACGCCAGGGTCACGGAGCTGACCACCACGCCGAGCGTGAGATCGAGGCCGAGGATCAAGCCCAAGGCAACGCCGAGCAAAGCGCTGTGTGCCAGGCTGTCGCCGAAATAGGCCATGCGCCGCCAGACGATGAAACAGCCGAGCGGACCGGCGACCAGCGCCACGCCGACACCGGCGGCGAGCGCGCGCCAAAGGAAGTCGTCGATCATGCATCCTCCTCCGGCTCCGATAGCGACACCACCGCGCCGGACAGGTCGTGGTGATGGTCGTGGGCATGAGTGTAGACCGCCAGACCCTCCGCCGCCTTAGGCCCGAAGAGTGCCAGGTATTCCGGATGAAGGCTGACCGACTCGGGCGCGCCCGAACAGCAGACATGATGGTTCAGGCAGACCACGCTGTCGGTGCCGGCCATGACCAGATGAAGGTCGTGGGACACCATCAGCACGCCGTAGCCGCGTCGCGGCCGCATGTCGGCGATCAATTGGAATAGCGTCAGTTGACCGGAGAAATCGACACCCCGCAGCGGTTCGTCCAGGACCAGCAGGTCCGGGCTGCCGAGCAGCGCCCGTGCGAGCAGGACCCGCTGCATCTCGCCCCCTGACAGCTCCTGGAACGGCTGCTCCAAGGTGTCGCTCACCCCGACTTCGGCGAGCGCTGTCTCGAGCGCCGCCCTGGGCCTGCGCCGCGGCAGGTTGAGGAAGGTCCGGACCGTCAGCGGCAGGGTCGGATCGACGTTCAACTGCTGCGGCACATAGCCGATCGTCAGGCCGGGCCGTCGGCGAACGCTGCCCCGCTTCGGCCGGACCTGACCCAGCACCGCGCGCACCAAGGTCGTCTTGCCGGCACCGTTGGGTCCGATCAGGGTAACGACCTCACCCGGGTTGACCGTGAGATCCACACCCTCGAGCACCTTGCGGCCGGCGAAGGACACCTCGAGGCCAGAGACCGCGACCAAGGGTTCGACATCCGTCTCGCCGGGAGACGGCCGGCTATTCGGCATGGCTTGATTCCTCGTTTTCGGGGCGGCACGAGGGGCAGAGACCGGCTATCTCGACGGTCTGCCGCTCGACCGCAAAGCCGAGCGCGGCCGCGCCCTTGGAGATCGCGCGGTCAATACGCGGATCGCTCAGCTCTAAGGCCGATCCGCAGTCTCGGCAGATCAGAAACTGGCCGGAATGGTTCTGGTCGGGACCGACGCAGCCGACGAAGCCATTCAGGCTTTCGATGCGATGGATCAATCCCTGCCCGAGCAAAAAATCGAGTGCCCGATAGACGGTCGGTGGCGCCGCCCCGTCGTATTCCCGGCCCAGACGCCGCAGCAGGTCATAGGCGCCGACCGGCACATGGCTGGTCCAGACCAGTTCCAGCACCCGCCGCCGCAGCTTGGTCAGGCGCGCGCCGCGCCTGGCGCACAGCCGATCGGCCGTCGCCAAAGCCTCGACCACGCAGCGGCCGTGGTCGTGGCGCGCGCAGGCCAAGGGTCGCGTTGCATTGCCGGGTCCGGTCATATCGTGCCGTCGCAGCCATCCGCCGCCTGGTTAGAGCTGAAATGTTATATTATATCAAACGGCCCAGGCAAGAGCCGGACCGAATGGCGGCGCCTCGACCCGGCCGGGAATCGGCGCCAATTGGCCGCCAAGACGGGCCGTGGCGCAGGCCGTGGCCGGTGTGGGAACTGTCGGCTAGTCGAAGAGCGGGCGGTCGCCGGCCATTTCCGACTGGGTCAGGGTGACCGAGGCCGAGACCCAAAGGGCCGGATCGGCGGCGGCCCTGGCGACCAGGACGAGGAACAGGATGGTGAGGGCCAGGATCGGGAGCAGCATATGGCTCCGGGTGTCCGAGGCTGAACCGGACGGCTTGGCTACGGGCGCTTGAGAAACGTTGTCTTGCATCGTCGGCATGTGATCCATGACTGGAATATAGAAAGGCGCCAGTAACAGTTCGGTTAACGAGCCGGGATAGCCTTGGGACAAAATTGGGGTATCTTGTTTTTTTGCGACTGTGATCGTGGCGAGGCGCCATCGGCAGCACACCGTCGAGCACCTGTCAGCGATCCGCCTTGATCGCTCGGATGGCGTTCTGCGCCTCGGTCGCCATGCTGATCGCGCGATATTGCGGCGGCGCGCCCAAAGTGGCTGTATTCAGCATCGCCGTGGGATTATCGACCATGGCCTGCAGTGTTGGCAGGGCCGCCCCGGCGGCCGGGCCGATTTTACCCAGGGCGGTCATCGCATGGCTGCGAACAAAGTAGCTGTCGCTTTCCAGCGCCGTGGTCAGCGCCGGTACGGCGAGTTCGCCAAATCGGGCAACGCACAGCGCATAGGAGACCGCCTCCTCGCCGTTCGGCTGCCTGAAGTTGGCGATCAGCGTCGATATGACCGACGTTGCAGGCTCCGCCAGATCGCAGAGCAACTCGGCGCTCAGGAGCCTGATAGTTTGATCGTCATCGGTGAGCAAGGCGCTCAAATGCGGCAGGTAAGGTTTTCGCCCGCCAATCGGCAGTTGCCGGACCTCGGTGAGAGCGGAGAACAAGACCTGCAAATCCGCCGAATGCAGCCGTTCTTCAAGCGGCGCTTCGCCCGCCAGGCCGGAGCCCATGCCTAAGGCGACGACTAGGGCCGGACCGGCCGCCGCGAAGGCCCCGCGGCGCAGGTACCCGAGGCCCGACGCCAACACGGCCGCCAACCAAACGAGCGCTTGGCACACCTGCTTGCCTAGCCGGACTGAGCGCGGCTGACGCTATTGGTGACTTCGGCACAGAGGGCTTCGGTGTAGTCCAGGTTCATGTTGCGGGCTTCTTCGACGCCGGCCTCGAAAGCGGCCTTCATGTCGGCGTGGAAATCCTCCGCGATCTTCTCGATGTCGTCCATCGAGGTCCGGGCGCCAGCAAGCAGATCGGCCTCGCCACACTTGGCCGCGTGATAGGAGACGCGACCGAGCTCCCGGCCGCTTTCTACGGGAGGCTCGGATGCCAGGTCCGCTATGGAATCCCAACCGAAATATACGACTGTGATCATTCCAACAAATACAAATGAAACGATCGCTAGAAAATACCGCATCGTTCCGACCTTCCGACTAATGAGGTATTAACTCAATAGTCGTATAGACCGCTTAACACTTTATTTAAGTCCAAATATTATATAAAACTTTAAATACTCCGGTTTCGGCCCACCGACGACACACCGTATCTTGAGAAAGCAGAGAGCCGCAACGCTCTGATCTCAGCTAACGCAAGAAGCGGAAAAACACCTTCGTGAGCACTTGCTCGAGCTGACGGTCCATATCGTCCATCAATGCCTTGGTCAACTTGTACCAGGTCCTTTCCCGGTCGTTCAGGGAGGCGTCTTCCGGCAGGGTGACCGAGCGCCGGGCCGTGGCCGTCGCGCTGCCGGCGATGAACCCGTCGTTCTCGACGATCTGAACGTCGATCGTCAGGGTGGCATCGAAGCGCTCCGACTGATCGATGGTCACCGCACCGGTTATGCCGGTCTTGGTCTTCAGCGCCGTCGCCGTCACTGGCGCATCACTCACGATGAAGCGCAGGCGCCGCGTCGACCCGGCCGCGACCAGACGGTCGCCCGCCCAGTCGGCCGCGGCCTGGTCCGGACGGCGCGGAAACAGCAGTTCGACATTGGGCGCCTGGGACGACGGCTTGTAAGCCTGCTCGACGACGATCTCCGCTACGTCGAAGCGCAAGGGCGCCTGCTCGCTGTAGCTGAGGGGCGGATACTCGGGGCGTGGCGGCCTCAACTCGCAGGCCGCGAGCGACAGTCCGCCGACCAGCACGATCGCCGGAACGCAGAGGATCTTGGATAGACGGTGCATGGATGACCTCGTCATTGGCCTCGGGGAAATTCGCAGACCGGTTCGATCAATACGCCGCGAATCGGGCGCGATCAAGATGTGTAGATTTCCTCGAGCGCCGCATCGTCGAAGCGAAAATCGACGTTGCAGAACTGGCAGGTCATGACGACCGCGTCCTCGACTTTCATGTCCACGACCTCGTCCTGCGGTAGCGACCCGAGTATGCGCGCCAGCCGCGCGCGCGAGCAGCGGCAGCCCTTGACCAGCGGCCGCGGCCGATAGACGCGCACCTGCTCCTGGTGGAACAGGCGATATAGGAGGTCGTTCGCCGGCAGGCCGGGGGCGAGCAGCTCCTGGTCGCTGCAACTCGCCATGAGCACGACCGCACGGCGCCAATGGTCTTCCTGATCGGTCGCCGGTTCCGGAGCGAGCGCCCTTTCGGCAGCCTCCGCTTCCGGGAGCTGCTGGAGCAGGAGACCGCCGGCGCGCCAGGCGCCGTCGACCGGGCCGGCCGCCAGCTTGACCGCGGTCTTCAGCTGCTCCGACTGACGGAAATAGTGCTGCACGCAGTCCTCCAGACTATCACCGGTCAGTTCGACGATTCCCTGGTAGCGTTCGGTGTGCGCGCCCTGGTCGACCGTAAAGGCGATGTAGCCGTTGCCCATCAGGGCGCGCGCGGCGGGTGTCTCGGCGCCGGACGCCGCGAGCGCGGCCAGACGGTCCTCGTCGAATTCCGCATAGCCGCGCAGTTCGCCGGCTGCGGTCATGTCGGCCACCAGCATGCCGACCGGGCCGTCGCCCTTGGTCTGCAGCGTGAAGACGCCATCGAATTTCAACATGCTGGACAGCACGCTGACCAGCGCCAGGGCCTCGCCCAGCAGGCCAGCGACCGCTTCCGGGTAGTCATGGTGGCTCAGCACCTCATCGGCCAGCGGGCCCATCCGCACCAGGCGGCCGCGCAGGCCCGGCACCTCCAGGTCGAAGGGCTGTATCAGGTCGGCCGGCGTTGCGGAGCCCCCGTTGTCCGGCGCATTCATGGTTCCAGGCACCAGAGCAGAATGCCCTTCTGCGCGTGGAGCCGGTTCTCCGCCTCGTCCCAGATCACCGACTGCGGCCCGTCCATGACCGAAGCCGTGACCTCCTCGCCGCGATGGGCCGGCAGGCAATGCATGAAGATGGCGTCCGGCTTGGCCAGCGCCATCACGCGGTCGTCGACCTGATAGGCGCTCAGCAGATTGTGGCGGTTCGGGGTCCCGGCTTCGTTCTCGTCGCCCATGGAAACCCAGGTGTCGGTCACCACGGCATCGGCCCCGGTCACGGCCGCTTCGACGTCCGAGGTCGCCACGACCCGCCCGCCTTCGGCAGCCGCCCAGTCGAGCACCTGCCGGTCGGGCATGAGCTGTTCGGGACAGGCCAGGCGCAATTCGAAGCCGAAACGCACCGCGGCATGGATCCAAGAGGCCGCCATGTTGTTGCCGTCGCCGGACCAGGCGATCACCTGGCCGATGATCGGTCCGCGATGCTCCTCGACGGTCATGACATCGGCCATCAGCTGGCAGGGGTGGGTGCGGTCGGTCAGGCCGTTGATGACCGGCACGCTGGCGTGCGCCGCCAGCTCGTGCAGCTTGTCCGCGCTGGTGGTGCGCAGCACGATGGCGTCGACGTAACGCGACAGCACCCGTGCGGTGTCGGCCACGGTTTCGCCGCGGCCGAGCTGGCTACCGCTCGGCTCCAATACCACGGCCTCGCCGCCGAGCTGACGGATACCGACTTCGAAGGAGACCCGGGTGCGGGTCGAGGGCTTCTCGAAGATCATCGCCAGGGATTTGCCGGCCAGCGGCTTTGCGACGTCAGCCCTCGCGCCGTTCCGCTTGCAGGCCAGTCCGCTATCGAGAATGCCGCGCAGGGTCGCGGTATCCAATCGGTCGAGATCGAGAAAGTGCTTGGGCGTGGCCATCTCAGGCCGCTCCCACCCGCGTCCAGCCGGCCGCGACCCGGTCGAGTATGGCCAGCGCCTCGTCGATGTGGCTCTGCTCGATGGTCAACGGCGGCACGATCCGCACCACGTTCTCGGCCGCCGCCACGGTAAGCAGGCCTTCGTCTCTGAGCCGCGCCATCATCTCGCCGGCCGGCACCACGCACTTCAGCCCGAGCATCAGGCCGCGGCCGCGGACCGTCTCGAAGACCTGAGGATAGCGTTCGGCGAGATCCTCCAGGCGGCGCCGTAGCACGCCGCCGGTCCGCTCGACCTGCTCAAGAAAGCCCTCGGCCAGGACCACGTCGAGCACCGCGTTGGCCACCGCCATGGCCAGCGGATTGCCGCCGAAGGTGCTGCCGTGCGAGCCCACGTTCATGCCGACCGACGCCGCCGCGGTCGCCAGGCAGGCGCCGACCGGAAAGCCGCCGCCCAGACCCTTGGCGACCGCCATCACGTCTGGTCGGGCTTCCGACCACTCGTGGGCGAACAGCCGGCCGGTCCGGCCGACGCCGCACTGCACTTCGTCGAAAAATAGCAAAAGGCCGAACTCGTCGCACACCTGGCGCAGGGCTTTGAGATAGTCCGGCTCGGCCGTTCGGATCCCGCCCTCGCCCTGGATCGGCTCGACCAGGATCGCCGCGGTCTCGTCGTCGATCGCCGCGCGCAGCTCGTTCATGTTGCCAAACGCGACCTGGGTGAAGCCGGCAACCGCCGGCAGGAAGCCTTCCAGGTACTTCGGGTTGCCGGCGGCAGACAGCGTGGTCAGCGTCCGGCCGTGGAACGCACCGCTGCAGGCGATGATCTTGTGGCGGTTCGGGTTGCCGGTCTCGTCGTGGTACTTGCGCACCAGCTTGATGCCGCATTCCATCGCCTCGGCGCCCGAGTTGCAGAAGAACACGCGCTCGGCAAAGCTGGTCGCGCAAAGCCGCTCGGCCAAGCGCTCGCCCTCGGGAATGCGGTAGAGGTTGGAGCAGTGCCAAATCTTCCCGGCCTGTTCCTTCAAGGCCGCGACCAAATGCGGGTGGTTGTGGCCCAGCGCGTTGACCGCGATGCCCGCCGCGAAGTCCAGATAGCGTCGCCCGTCGGCCCCGAAGATATAGGGACCGTCGCCGCGCTCGACCGCCAGGTCGGCGCGCGCATAGGTGGGCATCAGGGCTTCGCTCACGGGTCTCGCTCCTGCCAAACGTCAAGGGCCGGCAAAGACACCGGCCCGACACGAAAAACACCCGGCACTATTGGAACAAACGCCCGGCCTGTCAACCGAGCCGCCATACTATCCCACCCTAGCCCAACAGTGGACCCAAACACTTCATGGCTTCACCTTGTAGCCGGTCGCGAAAAGCCGCCAGGCGAGCAGCCAGAGCATCAGAGTCAGGGCGACGAGGACGGCGACGGCGGCGGCCAGGTTGCCCTCGCTGAAACCGGTCAAGCCGTAGCGGAAGCCGTCGACGGCATGGAACACCGGGTTGAAGGTCACGACCACCTGGAAGCTTTCCGGCATGGCGCTGCGGGCGAAGAAGGTGCCGGACAGGAGTCCGAGGGGCATGACCAGGAAAGTCTCGGCCATGGAATAGTGCTCCCACCGCTCCGCCCAAAGGCCGACCAGTGTCCCGATCAGCGCGAACAGCAGGGCAGCCGCAGCGGCAAAGCCGGCGATCGCCAGAAGGTCGTGCAGGCGCAGGTCGACGAATATCGCCATCACGCCCAGGTTCAAGGCGCCGACCAGAAGCGCGCTGCATAGCGCCGACAGGACATAGCCGCCGAGGATCTCGCCCGGCGAGAGCGGCGCCGCCAAGAGGTCGCCGATCATGCCCTCCAGCTTGTCGTCGAGCAGCGCAAAACCGGCGTTCTCGAAGGCGGCGTGGCTGAGCGAAAAGATGACGATGCCGGGCGCGATGAACTGCATCAGCGAGACGCCTGGCGCTATCTCGCCCGAGCCGCCGGCGGCCAGGACGAAGACGGCCAAAAACAACAGGCTGAACACCAAGGGACCGCCGAGAAATTCCCAGGCGTACTTGAAGGTGCGCAGCATGCCGCGCCGATAGAGCGTATGAAATCCGCGCCAATTGATCGTGCCGAGGTTTCGCGGTCCGAGCAAACGGGTGGCCGGCGGCGGCATCAGGCCTTGAGCCGGTAGCCGGTCGCGATCATGCGGTGGGCGAGCGTCCAGAGCGCAACATTGACCGACAGGACAAGCAGCATGCCCACGGTCAGCGAGCCGTCGGCGTGACCGATGAAGCCGTAGCGAAAGCCGTCGATCATATAGAAGAAGGGATTAAGCAGAGCGACCGCGTGCCAGGTCGCGGGCAGGCGTTCGATCGAATAGAAGGTGCCCGACAGGAACGAGAAGGGCGTGATCACGAAGTTGGTCACCGCCGCGATGTGATCGAACTTTTCGGCCCAGATGCCGCCGATCATGCCGAGCAGGGCGAGCATCAGCGAGGCATTGACCGCGTGGAACACGATGATGAGCGGGTCGTGGATCGAGACCGGCACGAAGAGCGTCATGGCGAGAGCGACCGTCAGGCCGACCAACACGCCGCGGGTCACGCCGCCGCCGACCACGCCCAGGGTCAGCTCCCAGGGGCTGAGGGGCGGCATCAGTATGTCGACGATATTGCCCTGGACCTTGGAAATGACGATCGAGGAGGAGGTGTTGGCGAAGGCGTTCTGCACCATGGCCATCATGACCAGGCCGGGCGCCAGGAACTCGGCGAAGGAGACGCCGCCGACCTGCTGCACCGCGCGGCCGAGCGCCAGGGTGAAGATGGCGAGGAACAGAAGCGTGGTGATCATCGGCGCCAGCAGTGTCTGGGTGAAGACGTTGAGGAAGCGGCGCACCTCCTTCATATAGAGAGTCCAAAGGCCGCGCCAGTTGACCGGTCCGATTAACCGGGGCGTCGGCGGCCGCTGGGAGAGCGATGAGGGCAGCATGGCCGATCACATAGACCGACACGCGCCGCGGCGCAAGCCGCCCGCCGGTTCGGCCGGCGCCTCTCGATGACAAGGTGACCGAAGTGAAAAGAAATCCGGGCAAGGGCCCGAACAAGCGGCGGCGCGGCCCGAAGAAAGCGCCGCCCGACTATCTGGAAAGATCGGCGCTCCACTATCTCGACCGCTATGCCGCCTCCTCGGCCCACTTGAAGCGCCTGCTGCTCGCCAAGGTCGACCGTTCGGCCCGATTCCACGGCACCGACGCCGCCGCCGGTGCGGCCGCCGTCGAACAATTGATCGCCCGTCTCACGCGAAGCGGCCTGCTCGACGATGCGGCCTACGCCGCCGCTCGCGCTCGCAGCCTGCACCGGCGCGGCACCTCGGCCCGGGCGATCCGCGGCAAGCTGGCGCAGAAGGGGCTCGCACCGGACCTGATCGACCGGGCGCTGGCCGGCCTGGACGACGAGAGCCCGGAACCGGAGCTGAGCGCCGCGCTCGCCTTTGTCCGCCGCCGCGGCCTCGGCCCCTATCGGCAAGCCGGCGAGCGCGCGGCAAGACGAGAGCGGGACTTGGCCGCACTCGGCCGCCAGGGTTTCGACCTCGAGCTCGCCCGCCGGGTGATCGATGCCGCGAACCTGGCCGATCTGCAGGCGGAGGCCACTCACACCAAAGGTCTTTGACAGTGACTCTTGGCATTAGCGCGCAGTCGCCAGCATGGTCCAGGCTCGGTGCGGTACGTGCAGAGGATCGTCCGGAAAGCGTTCGGCCAAGAGGGTTTCGTGCGCCGCATCGAAGCGGTCGACGGCTTTCGGCGCCAGGCTCGCCCCGACCCCGGCGCTGGCCCGAACGCGGCCGCGCCAGGCCGCGTGGCTGTAGACCGCGTCGTGGTCGAAGCTGAAGGTCTCGATAGCGGTGAAGCCGGCCTGGGCCGCATCGGCCAGCCAGGCGGCATGGAGGCCGGTGCCGCCGCCGCCGGCCCAGTGCGGGTTGTGCGCCTCGATCAGCGCCTCGGTCGCCGCGACCACGTTGCCGGGCAGGGGTATCCAGTCGAAGTGGCAGATGACCAGCCGGCCACTCGGTTTCAAAACCCGCTGCACCTCGGCGGCCGCCGCCGGGCGATCGAACCAGTGCCAGCACTGGCCGGCGGTCACCACGTCGAAGTGGTCCTCGGACAGGCCCGTCGCCTCGGCGCGGCCTTGGCGGAAGTCCACGGCCAGCCCCGCCTCCGATGCCAGTCGCCGCGCCGCCGCCAGCATGGCCTCCGAGTGGTCCAGCCCGGTCACCGCCGCGCCGCGCTGGGCAAGACCGCGGGCCAAACTGCCGGTCCCGGTGCCGAGGTCGAGGACAATCTGACCGGCCCGCCCGACCCGGCGCGCCGCCAATTCGTCGAACAAGCGTTCGGGAAAACCGACCCGGTAGGAGCCGTAATCGCCCGCGGTCTTGCCGAAATCCACGTCCATGACGGCAGGGTAGCGCCACGCGACCAGCCTCGAAACCTTCAACTGCACTTCAGGTCTTTCCAGTTGCTTTCGGCACCACTAATTTGTCGGCAAAGAGGCAACCTGTCGCGGGTAGACAAGGGAGTTTGCCACATGAAAACTTTCATGCTCTTCGCTCTTGCCATGGTCATAACAATCGGTCTCGCCGATCGTGACGCGTGGGCAGATGCCCGCGCGAGCAGCAGCGCCAGGCAGAACAAGGATGTGGTGAAGGCGGCCGAACTGGTGGATCAGGGCAAGTATCTCGAGGCCATTCCCCTGCTCAAGAAGGCGGTAGCCGCCGAGCCGAAAAACGCCGATGCTTACAACTACCTTGGCTACAGCCATCGCAAGCTGGGCGCAAAAGACCTGGCCCTCGACTATTATCGCAGGGCTCTCGAATTGAAGCCGCGGCACCTGGGCGCCAACGAATACCTCGGTGAGCTCTACCTCGAAATGGGCGACCTCAAGGGTGCCGAGGAGCGCCTCGACGTGCTCGACTGGGCATGCCTGTTCGGCTGCGAGGAATACACCGACCTGAAAAACGCAATAGCGGCCTTCAAGGCCAAGTCCGGCAGTTGATCTAGACGGTTGACGCTAGGAGCCGGTTGCCGTGGCGCCGGGCAGCGGTAGGTTGTGTGCGCTCTTGACCACGCAGACCGTGAGGCTTTCGCTGCGGCCGCGCAGCTCGATGTCGTGGCGTGGAAAGGCCGCGAGATCGAGATCGGTGCGTTCGGCCACCGGCGCCGAGACGACGAGCTGCGCATTAAGTTCCTTGGTCAGACTTTCCAGGCGGCTCGCGGTATTGACCGCATCGCCGATCGCCGTCACCGAGATGGCATGACCGTAACCCATTTCGCCGACGATCACGGGGCCCGCGTGAATCCCGATGCCGATGCGCAGAGGCTGTGGCAAGTCGCTCTTGAGCACCAGGTTCAGCTCCCGCAACCGCTCGGCCATGTGGCGCGCGGCCTCCAGCGCCTCGATCGACACCAGCCCGACCATGTGATTCAGAAAGTGCGTCAGAACGAAGCTGAAGAGCACGAGACCACTGCCTAGGCGCAGCCGCCGGACCATGGTCTTTTCCTTTCCGAATCGTTTGCCGGAGCGATATCGCGGCGATGATAGGCCGACCGTCCCCGCTTGCAAGCCGGGCCGGAGCTTGCGAAATCCCGCCTCGCGGCGGAATCGCTGGACGGCACGGCTGCGTCCACTAGAATGCCGCGCGCGTTGCAGGAGGTGCGAGTTTGGAACAGTCCAATCCAGCCGATCGGGATGCCCGCCGCCGGGCGCGGCGCCGGGCGCGCCCGGCGCGGACCTTTGACAGCTCGATCCCCTCGCCCTGCATCGCGGTCTGCCAGATCGACGATGCGACCGATTGCTGCATCGGCTGCTTCCGCTCGATCGACGAAATCCGCGATTGGCCGATCATGACGGCCGATGAGAAAACCCAGGCTCTCACGCGTATCGAACGGCGCAAAACCCTGGGCAACGGACCGGCCGGCAGCCGAGACGACCGTGGCGGCTGACGCGCTGCCGCCGGTCGCAAGCAGCCCGGTCCCGGATCGCGGCGACGCGCTGCCGCCGGCAGGCTTCCTGCTGGTCGCCGGCATCACGCTGTTCTGGGGTGCCAACTGGCCGATGATGAAGATCGCGCTCGGAGAGCTGCCGGTCTGGAGCTTCCGCAGCTTGTGCCTGGTGGGCGGCGGCACCGGCCTTCTGCTGTTCGCGCTCTTGGGCCGCCTCTCGCTGCGCGTCCCGCGGCGCGAGATCGGACCTCTGCTGTTCTGCGCTCTGTTCAACGTTGTCGGCTGGCATCTTTTTTCCGCCTACGGATTGAGCATGATCGAGGCCGGGCGAGCGGCCATCATCGCCTTCACCATGCCGCTCTGGGCGACCCTGTTCGGCAGTCTGCTGCTGCGCGAGGCCCTGACCGCGCGCAAGCTGGTCGGCCTGGCGCTCGGATTGACCGGCCTGGGCATTCTGATCGGACCGGATCTGCAGGCGATCGGGGCGGCGCCCCTGGGCGCGGCGCTGATGCTGGGCGCGGCGATCTCCTGGAGTATCGGCACGGTGCTTTTCAAGCGCTTCGCGTGGTCCGTACCCGTCATCGTCTTGGCCGGCTGGCAGGTCATCGCCGGCGCCCTACCGGTCGTGATCGGTGCCCTTATGATCGAGAATCTGCCCGACCTCGAAACCGTCAGCAACGAGGCGATCCTCGCTACCGCCTATGTCGTCGCGCTGCCCATGGTGTTCTGCCAGTGGGCCTATTTCAAGCTGGTGCGCATCTTTCCGGCTAGCTTGGCGGCGATCGGCACGCTGGCGATCCCCGTTGTCGGCGTGTTCTCGAGCGCGTTCATTCTGGGCGAATCGATCGGCGCCCAAGAAATCATCTCGCTGTTTCTGGTCTGCTCAGCGCTGGCTGTCGTGCTGGTCCTGCCCAGAGTCGGAGTCCGAAGCCGCACCTAGTGGTCTGAATCAGCCATATGGTACCCCTAGGAGCCCGGCCCGAGTATTGCTCACCAGACGATCCGCTCGATACCTTCGAACTTGATCCGACCGACATTGCCATCGAGCACGACGGCGCCGGCCGCCTCGCTCGAAAGCAGCATCTGGTCGTTGTGGGTCTCGACGATGCTGCCCTCGGTCAGCTCCAGATCCCAGCCACCAACGCCCGGCCCGCCGCTGACCCCGTCGACATGCAATGTGTCGATTCTTTCGCCCTCCTCTAGCTCGTCGACGGCACCCTCGGCGTCACCCTCCCTACCGCCGACCACGGACTTGAGCACGTCGGTGGCGGTCACGCCGGGCAGGAGATCTTGGCCGGCCGGCCCCTCGGACTCGGCCGGCGGCGCCGGTTTCTCGGGCTGTTTCTCAAACGGACTGTGGCCGTCGAAGACCTGGAGCGCATCACCCGCATCACCGTTCCCGGGCTCCTGGTCAAAGGTACTTTGCCCGGCCGCCGGCAGGCCAGAATTCTGAACTGGCGGAACTTCGGCAACCGGTGCCGACAGCTCAGCGCCCTGCGCTCTCAGGTAGGCCGCCGCGAGATCGATTTCCGCGTCCAAGTCGGCAGCTGCTGGCTCGTCCAAGGCGTCGTCCCGGGCACCGAGCGGCGGGCCATTCTCATCGGCCGGCGCTTTAGTGGGGCTCAAGAAATCGGCCGCACTCTCCTCGATATAGGCAACGGTTTCTTCGGCCACCGTCGGCATCATGGCCTCGTCCTCTATGGGATCAGCCCTTTCAAATGCCTCGGGCTCCGCTGCCAGCCGGTCCATCGCCACGCCAAGCTCGATCGACGCTGCATCGCCTTCCGCGTGGCTCTGCTCGACCGACGGCATTTCATCGCCAACAGCATCCTGGGCGCCGAAGCCGCTCTGTTCCGCCGACGGCGAATCGCCCGGCGCCGGGTCATCGGTGACTTGCGGTTCCGGTTCACCCGCCAGGAAGGCGGGGATCGAATCGGGTACATCGGTGCCGTGTTCGGCGGCCAGCTGGGCCACCGGCGATGCCGGCGCGTGCGACGAGGAAACACCCGTCTCGTGTTCGTGTGATTTGCGGACGGCGGCTTCGATCGCGGGATCCAAAGTCGGCCAAGGCTCCGTGCCCGGCGGCATTTCGTGGGAAAGATCGCCATCATCGACCGTTGCGATCGGCCCCGGCGCGACTTCCAAACGGTCATCTGCTGGCCCGAGCGGCAGTGGCATCGCGGGTTCTCCGCCACCGGCGTCCGCGGCT
Organism: Kiloniellales bacterium; assembly: GCA_041617155.1. Lineage (GTDB taxonomy): Bacteria > Pseudomonadota > Alphaproteobacteria > Kiloniellales > JAKSDN01 > CAMYKD01. The sequence continues at coordinate 6,597 of JBFJPL010000029.1, read as the reverse complement.
TCGGGCGCGGCACCGAGATCGGCGGGCCCAATTGGCAACGCCGTATCGTAGGCTTCGAAGCCGCTATCCGAATGTTCCGGCGCGGCGGCGAAATCAGCCGCGGCCGGCGCGCTATCAAGCGGGTCCGGTGTCTCTCCAGGGCCGAAGGACACCGCACTGGGCTCGGGTCCGTCGCTCGTGCCGATCACCGTGACAGTGGCCTTTGTGCACTCGGCGTCCCGGCCGTCGATTTCGACCTGATAGGTGAAGTCGACCTGGCACATCTCGCCGATTGCCATGTCGAGCAGTGGCGGGCCCGGTTCGAAGGTGAAGGTGCCGTCGCCTCGGTCTTCGATCCGGCCCTCGATCGGTTGGCTCAGGATCCGGTAGTTGAGCTGTCCACTGGCCGTGGCATTCGCAAAATCGAAGCACTTGGGACCGATGTCTTCCGATCCGAGACCGTTATCCGGCGCGGCCGCGCCCGTGGCCGCGGGAGCGGGCTCCAGCATAATCGAAGCCGCCGGCTCGGCATTGGCCATGTCGCCGATGGCGCTGTCGTCGCGGAGCGCGGGCGGCGAATCCGCGAAGGTTTCGTCCTGGCCAGTCGCGGCCACCGATTGCAGCCCCGCTTCGCCGGCGGCCGAGAGCAGAAACTGGTCGTTCGAATAGCCGTCACCGGCCATGGGCCCGAGCGTTTCGGGCGGCGCCGGGGCCGCCGGAGACTCGTCTTCCGACAGGTCGGCCGGCGGCTGCGCGGACTCGCACAGCGCCTTATCGGCGGCCCAGTCGGCTGCGCCGTCATCGCCTTCCCCAAATGCAGGAGCCGGCACCGTGTCCGTATCCAACCCGTCTTCCGCCATGTCGGCCAGGGCGGAATCGCCGATGCGATCCACCGCGAAGTCGGACTGCATCCTGTCGTCGAGAGAGCCCGATTCGCCGAAGGCTTGGTCGCTCCCGGCCGACAACTCGGCGGCGGCGTCTTGGCTGGCCGACTCGTCCGCTGAGTCCTGGGCAAAGGTACCCGGCGCGTCGGGCACGGCCGTTTCCGCTGCATTATCCTGCGTTTCCGGGACGGTAGCCGGACCTGGCACTCGCGCATCCTCGGTCAGGGAGTTCTCCACCCGGCGCTGCTGTTCCTCGACCGCCATGCCGCTCGGCCAAGGGTCCGGCCCCATTTCAAGCGGCGTCTCCGGTGCCGTTTCGGACGGCGGCTCGATGTCGACCAGCTCGATGGCGCCGGCATCGTCGGCCGCGCCGCCGGTCGTCCCTGGAAGGCTTTCCCCCGGAACGGACGTATCCTTGGCGGTTGCGGCGCTGAATCCGGGTTCGCGGGGCGGGATCGGCTGCGGCTCGGGCGCCGGCGTGTCTCCGACCACGACGTCGCCGGACAATTCGACCAGGGGCGGGGCGCCGCTGCGGCCGGTCACCACCAGGGTGGCGGTCGCCGTTTGGGTCGTGCCCTGACCGTCGGACACCTGATAGGTGAAGCTAACCCGCCGAACTTCGGCCACGCCAAGTTTGCGGAAATCCATGACCGGGTCGAAAAAGAAGCTGCCGTCGTGGTTGTTGATCGCCCAACCCTCGGACGGCTGCGACAAGATGGCGTAGGTCAGCCCATCGCCGGTCAGCCCGCCGGGATCGAAGGCGAAGGTGTCGGGCGCCGCGCCAGCTGCCGCCGAGGCGTCTCGTTTTTCCGGTAGATCGTTCATGATATCATCCGGCCTGTTGCCACCCAGCAGCGCGCCTCCTCCCTGTTCAAGGTTGAACGCTCTGCACCTCTCGACCGCGCGGCTTCGGACGGTGCTTTCCGACCGCCCGGCTCTAGAGCCTAAAGAGCCCCTCCGAGACCGGTCGTCCGTCCTTTTCTCCGCGCGACTTGTCTAAAATAGGCCCGGCCCATTAACGAAGACCTTCCCCCTATAGTTAAACTTCGGGGCGCGTACGGTAAGAAACCGGTGCGCGGGAGATTGGACCTGGCGGCCAGGACGGGCGCCGGCGGTTAACGAAGGGTAAACGCGAAACTTTGACGGGCGGTTAAGCATAACGGGGCAACCGAGCGGACCCTGAAGTCACGTGTCCCGGTCCGCTGGCCCGGACGATTGTTGTTCCGTCGAGGACGGCTCGGCCAGCTTGTGCCATACTTGATGCTAAAGGTATTTGCCATGCGAAGGTTCAATCAGGAAATATCGGGTGAAATGCCATGTCGGAAAAGACACAAACCGAGGCTGTCGGCATCTTTCACGATGCCCGAGCCCTGCAGGCGGCCGCCGATGGGTTGCTGATAGCGGGTTTCGATCGGGCCGATCTCAGCTTGCTGGCCTCCCAGACGACGGTGGAGAAGAAGCTAGGCCACGCCTACAGCAGCGTTGCCGAGTTGGCGGACGACCCCCAGGTGGCGACCCAGGCCTATGCGGGCGAGGATTCCTTGACCGAAGCCAAGGCCGCGAGCGTCGGCGTCCTATTCTTCGTTGGGGCGATGGCCGCGATGGGTGCGGTGGTGGCCTCGGGCGGGACCCTGGCAGCGGCGATCGGCGGCGGCCTCGCCGCAGGCGGCACGGGTGGCGCGATTGGCGCGGTGCTGGCTGGCTTCCTGGAGCGCCGTCACGCCGAGTCACTGGCGCGCCAACTGGACAAGGGCGGTATCCTTCTTTGGGTGCGCACCGCCGACAGCCAGCACGAGCAACGGGCCCTTGATGTCCTCAAGGAAAAGGGCGGCGAGGAGGTGCACCTGCACCGATTGCCGCAGGTCTCCTACGGCGACAAGCTCGAAATCTACGGCTACCTCAACTGGCTGGGCGGTGAACCACGGCCGAAAAGTTAGCCTGCCGCGGCCTGCTGCTTCGGTGGGAAGGTCGGCGGCAGGGGTCCCAGGCGCTTGGCCTCGTCCATCAAGGGGATCAGGTCGTTGCTGACCAGGTCGTAGAGCTGCCAGCAGTCCTCGATGACGTAGTAGACGGTTTGGAAGATGTCGATGCGGTAGGGCGTGCGAAACACGGTGACCGCGTCGAAGGGGCGGCGTTCGGGCACGTCGCTTTCCAATGCGTAGGGCGCCTCGCCGGCCGAGGACGCGATGCCGGCTCCATAGATGCGCACGCCCTTGTCCGTGCGGATCAGGCCGAACTCCACCGTGAACCAGAACAGGCGCTGCAGCATCCAGGTGTACCGATCGTCTGCGGCGAGTGCCATTTCGCCGTATTTCTGCAGGAAGTCGGCGTAGGTCTGGTTGGTCAGCATGGGGCAGTGGCCGTAGATCTCGTGGAACACGTCGGGCTCCTGCAGGTAGTCGAAATCCTCGCGCCGGCGGATGAAGGTGGCGGCCGGAAACTTGCGCCCGGCGAGCAACTCGAAGAAGCGATTGGGCGAGATCAAGGCCGGCACCGGCGCCACGCCGAAACCGGTCACTTCGCCCAGGCGGCGGTCGACGTCGGCCAGCTGCGGCACCCGCTCGGCCGGCAGGTCGAGGATCTCCAGGCCCTCGATATAGGCCTCGCAGACCCGGCCCGGCAGGACCTTGGATTGCCGTTCAACGAGGTCGCGCCAGACGGCATCCTCTTCGGCTGTGTAGTGGATAAAGCCGTGTTCGTCGGGAACCTTGGATTGGTAGCTGCTTGACTTCGCCATCGTCGTTCCGTCTGCCCGTATCGGCGGTTCGAGCAAATATCTTCGTTATGTTGGCCCGCCTTGGTTAACGATCTGTTGACCCGGCATCTCACTTCCTCCGGCACCGGGCGGTCCGCTTACCGAACGCTCAACTCCTAGATGGGGTGCGAGCGGCCGCGGTCCAACGGCGCGATTGACATATTTCGGTGCCGTGGCCTCACAGAAAAGCTTGCAGGGTTAACGGGGCTTGCCACAAGAATGACACGCACGGCGAGCAAAATCTTGGGCATTCTGCAGATCACTTCGCTGCTTGCCCCTGCCCTGCCACCGTTCCTTCCCCGGATTTGGTGGCGGGGCTTTTCTTTGCCCACGCCCGCACCGGCCAACGCCAGTCGCGCGCACCGGTGGCCGGCAGGGCTACGCGAAGAGACCCCGCCCGCGGCATTAAGACTCCGTTAACCAAGATAGGGTTATAGTCTATACGTGCTAGGCGCTTCCTTGAGCCTGGTGCGCGATTACCCCAGTGACCGGCCCCGCCCTTGTGGCGGGGCTTTCTCTTGTTCCCCGGGGATCCTGGGCCCTTATGCCTGTTCGAGCAGGGCCGCCAGTCCGAGGAAGGCGGGGTTCGGATGGACGATGACGAAGCTGGGGATTTGCTCGAGATAGCCGGCGAAGCGGCCTTTGGCCTCGAAGCGTCCGCGGAAACCCGAGGCGGCGAAGTAGTCGACGAAGCGCGGCACGATGCCGCCGGCGATGTAGACGCCGCCTTGCGCACCCAGACTGAGCGCCAGGTTGCCGGCCACCGTGCCCAGCATCGCGCAGAAACTCTCCAGCGCGGCGGCGCTGGCCGGGCAGCCGCCGGCCAGCGCCCGGCTGACGATCGCTTCGGCCGAGCGCGGCGGTTTCGCAAGCCCGTCCACGGCCAGGACCGAGCGATAGAGGTTCTCCAGGCCGTCGCCCGACAGAACCCGCTCAGCCGACACGTGCCCGAAGTGCTCGCGCAGGTGATCCAGCAGGGCGCCCTCGCGCCGGTCGGCGGGCGCCATGGTGACGTGTCCACCCTCGGTCGCCAGGATCACCGGGCCGGCCGGGCCGGGAACAGCCACGGCCACGCCCAGCCCGGTGCCCGGTCCGATCGCCGCGTAGGGCCGGCCGGGCCGCGCCGCGCCGCCGCCGACAGCGACCAGATGCTCGGCGCCGAGCCGCGGGATCGCCGCGGCGACAGCGGCAAAGTCGTTGATCAGCTTGGCCGCCACCAGCCCCAGCTGTGCGCACAGCTCCGGGACGGCGATCCGCCAGGCGCCGTTGGTCAGGCGCGCCTCCCCGCCCTCGACTGGCCCGGCGAAGGCAAGCGCCGCGCGCCGCGGTCTGAGGGCCGGCGGGCAGGTTTCAAGGAACGCGCGAATCGCCGCGATCGGGCCGGGAAAGTCGGCAACGGGCATACTCTTCGTCCGCAAAATATCTACCCCGCGGACGACCGCGAAGCGGGCGTTTGTGCCGCCGATATCCGCCAGCAGCGCCGGCTCTTGCACCGCCGCCATGGCGCTAAGCAGCCGGCCGGGTTGCCGCCAGGGCATCGAGATAGCTCGCCCGCCAGGCGGTCACGTCGTATTGCCGAAGCCGCTGTACCATGCCCTGCCAGCGCTCCCGGCGTTCGCCCAGCGACATGGTCAGCGCGGTTTCCAGCGCGTCGGCGACGCCCTCGGTATCGTAGGGATTGACGATCAACGCGCCGTTCATCTCCCGTGCCGCGCCGGCGAAGCGCGACAGCACCAGGACGCCGGGATCCTCCTGAGATTGGGCCGCGACGTATTCCTTGGCCACCAGGTTCATGCCGTCGCGTAGCGGCGTGACCAGGCCGACCCGGCTGATCCGATAGAAGCCCGTCAGGGTCTTGCGCTTAAACCCCTTGTTCAAATAGCGGATTGGTGTCCAGTCGTATTCGGAATAGGTGCCGTTGATTTGCCCGGAAACGGTGCTCAGGTCCTCGCGCAGGTCCTGATACTCGGGCACGTCGCCGCGCGACGAGGGCGCGATCTGCAGATAGACCACTCGCCCACGGTTGGCGGGATAAACGTGCAACAGCTGCGCGAAGGCGGCCATGCGTTTGCGCAAGCCTTTCGAATAGTCCAGCCGGTCGACTCCGATCAACAGATCACGCTGGCCGACGCTTTCTTTCAGCCGCGTGGTCGAGCGCGAACCTGCCGCCTCCTCGGCGAACCGTGCGACCGTGTTGGTGTCGATCGAGATCGGAAATGCGCCGATCTCGAAGCTGCGGCCGAAGGCCTTGACCACCCGGCCGTCGACCACTTCTCCGCCGGCCTCCTGCTCGATGTAGTCGATGAAACCCTTGACATCCCGGTCCGTCTGGAAGCCGACCAGGTCGTAGGCGCAAAGCGACCGGACGATGGCCTCGTGGTTCGGCAGGGCCAGCAAAACCTCGAGCGCTGGCCAGGGGATGTGTAGAAAGAAACCGATGAGCTGCCGGCAGCCGGCCCGACGCAACTGCTCGGCCATGGGGATCAGGTGATAATCGTGCACCCAGATCAGATCATCGTCCCGCAGCAACGGAAACAGCTTGTTGGCGAAAAGCCCGTTGACCCGCAGGTATCCGGCCAACATTTGGCGGCTGAATCCGGTCAGATCCTGGCGGTAATGGAACAGGGGCCAGAGCACACAGTTGGCGAAGCCGTTGTAGTATTCGTCGTAGTCACGCTGTGACAGGTCGACCGTGGCGCAGGTCAGCTTGCCGACATCGAACAGGTTCGGGGCCGGCGAATCCTTCTGACCAACCTTGCCGCTCCAGCCGAACCAGATGCCGCCGCGCTCCCTGAGCGCCGCCAGGACGGCGACCGCCAGACCGCCTTCGCTCCCCGCATTCGAGCCGCGCACCGGAGCGACGCGGTTGGAAACAACGACCAGGCGGCTCATAGCGCTTCCTCCCATGGCTTTGACAAACGGGCGGCGCAATGGATTAACCCGACCATGGAATAGGTCTGCGGGAAATTGCCCCAAAGT
>JBFJPL010000028.1:0-44200 GCA_041617155.1 Kiloniellales bacterium | reverse complement strand
CCCCTCCCGGCCGCCCACGGAATCGTATGATATGGGCGGCCGGGAGGGGGAGCGGGCCGGATCGACCTGTTCAGATAATGCTCTGGGCGACCGCCGGCACCGGGCGGCGCGGATATTCCAGCCGGCGTCTGCGTAGCACCTTTAAGGCGGTCTTCAGAACCAGACTCGATAGTGGCATGCGGGAGGCTGAAAACCTGACGTCTGGGGAGTTGGAAAGGTGACCTCTTCGTTGAACCGGCGTGCTTTCAACCGGGGCCTGGCGGCCAGTGCCGCCGTCGGAATCGGCCTGGCCGCAGGGGGCGCCCTTGGGCGGATCACCAAGCCGCCGCCGTACCGTGGGCCGAATGTCATCATCGTGCGTTTCGGCGGCGGCGTACGGCGGCGCGAGACGATCGACCCCGAGCATACCTACAGCCCCTTCCTGCGCCACACCTTGACGCGGCGGGGCGTGCTGTTCTCGGACATGCGCATCGCCGACCTGGAAGGCGTGCCCACCAGCCACGGCCAAGGCACGCTCTACACGGTGACCGGCAAATACGAGACCTACAGGGACGTCGGCGGCCAGGCTTTCAGGAACCGCTTCGAAGCCTCGGTCCCGACCCTCTTCGAGTACTTCCGGAAGGCCTACGACGTGCCGGCCCACCAAGCGCTGTTGGTCAATGGCGAGGACCGGCCGGACGAGGAGTTTTTCAGCTTCGCCAACCATCGACTGTTTGGGGTCGACTACCGGGCCGAGGTGCTGAGCCTTTACCGCTTCAAGACCTATCTGCTGCGCCGGAAAATTGCCGCCGGCGAAGGCAGCGACGACGATCTGGTGAAAATGACGCGCCAGCTGAGAAAGCTCGAGTCCTTCGACTACCGTCGTATCGACGCCCGGGGCCAGGTTCCCGAGATCGAGGCCTTTTGGGCGCGCTGGCGCCGCTTCTATGGCGACAGCGGCTTTGTCAACCCGCGCGGCGACCGCCTGCTGACCGAGCTGACGGCCCGCGCCATCCAGGAGTTGCGGCCCAGGCTGATCATGGTGAACTACCAGGATCCGGACTACGTCCACTGGGGCAACGCCAGCCACTACACCCGTGGCATTTCGGTCATCGACCAGGGCATCGAAAGGCTGGTCGCCACGGTCGACGCCGACCCGGAATACCGCGACAACACCGTGTTCGTGATCCTACCGGACTGCGGGCGCGACTCGAACAGCCTTCTCGCCGTGCCGTTTCAGCACCACTTCAACAGCCGCTCGGCGCACGAGATCTGGGCACTGGTCTTCGGTCCGGGCATCGAGAGCGGCGTCGTGGTCGACAGGCCAGTCGACCAGATCAGCGTTGCCGCCACCGTTGGCCGGATCATGAACTTCGCCACGTCCTACGCCGAAGGGCCGGTCCTCGGGGCGGTCTTTTCGTGACCCAATCGACGCTAGGCGCAGCGCCGAGGCACGTTTATCAGACGCCCGAACGGGCCGTTGTCCGGCGACCCGTGCGTTGGCTGGCAGCGGTTTGGAAGATCCTGGTCGGGAGCTTGCTCTGCCTGTCACCCTTGACCGGCCTCCTGGTGCTCGGCTGGCTGCTCCGGCTGATGCGGCGCGAAACCCTACGCCACTGGTTCAAGCAGAGCCACCTGGCGCAGCGAGGCGGCGATTTCGCCCGCTTCGCCGACGCCGACCGGGAGCTGCGTGCCTATGCGTCCTGGCCCAATTGGATGCTTCAGGCGAAGCCCCGCCAGGAACTCGCGAGTGGCTGGCCGGGGGCGATCGGCATAGCGAAAAAGGCGGGGCTGCTGCTGCGCGCGGTCCTCGGATCGCTCGGGGCCAATCTGAAGGCGGGCGTTCTGACGATCTTCAACGTCTGGGTCCTGACCCTGACGCCCTGTGCCTTGTGGCTCTTCGCCTGGTGGGGCGGCTGGGAAAACTCCTTCAACAAGGGCTACGAGCAATTCGCGGTCGGCCCATCGGTCGCCTTGGCCGGCGTCGCCGCCTTTCTCTTGGTCATGACCTACCTGCCACTCGCGCTGGCGCGCCAGGCGGCCATGGGCGAGTGGAAAGCGTTTTACGGCTTCCGGCTGGTGCGTCGACTGGTCAGACGTCGCTGGCTCGCCTGCCTCGGCCTTGCCGCGCTCTACGCCATGGCCGGGCTGCCGTTGTTCGCCGCGAAGGGATCGCTGATCTTCATCGAGGATCTCTATCCGGGCTTTGACGCCTTGACGCCAGGCGAGATCGCTGGCTTCGCGAAGCGGTATCTCTTCATCGCGGCTCTTTACCTCTTGATCGCCTTGATCGTCCTGCGCGTGGCCGCCGCGCGGATCTATGCCGGGGCCTTGTTGGGCGCGCTGCGCGATGGTTCCGTAGAGGCGACCGAAATCGGGGCCCTGGAGCGCCGGATCCTGGACCGCCTGGACCTTCTGACGGTCCGGCCCGAGACGCCTCGTCATCCGGTCGCAAAGGCGGCGCGCTGGGCCAGCGGCCGCCTGCTTCGAATCGCCGGTGGCGTCTTGACCTTGGCGTTCTGGTTCGGTTTCGTGGCGCAGATCTTCGTCGGCCAATTCCTGAACCATTTCTGGCTCTACTGGGTGAACCATCCCCTGATTCACCTTCCCTGGCCGCTTCACTTACCGACCGGAATCTAGCAGGTTTGGCATTTATCGAGCGGTCGGGAGCGGCGTCCGGCGCCCCGCCGCACCGTCCAGCGCCGCTACCCCGCGACCAGAGGCCAAATGCCGCACGCGGGCGATCCCCCCCGGCGCCTTGAGCGCCATGACCAGGACACGGGCGCACACGGGCAGGCACGAAAGGTTCCCGCTTCGAGCCGCTGTCAGGAGTGCAAGAGCCGCCTTCGGGCCGAGCCGCGTTCAGCCCCGAGGTGCGGGCCGCCGGGCGGGTAGGTGTTTGAGAATTTCGTCGAAGTCGCGTCCCGCGTCGACCAGGCGGCCGGCGTGACCACCGGTGAAATCGAGCACGTAGTAGACCCCCTGTTCCCGGCAGAAGTGGTGCTGCGGCGGGCCATCCGGTCGATCCAGAATCGCCGCCCACATCTGACCGTTGCTCGTGTAGCCGCGAGCCACATGGCCGGCAAGGCCACGCTCGCGCCGACGTGCCGCCGCACGCCGCAACGCCTCGAAATCCCTCTCGGTCAGCCCTGAGACCGGAAACCGCACGACCGACATGGCGTTTCCCCTTCCGCCTACGGTGCCGAAAAGTCTACCCGCCAAGGCCCATCCCCGCAAGTTTTAGACTGTTTTCTCAGGGCGTTAGAGAGGCTCTTTCACTCAGCGCGTGGATTGCAGGGCGGCCGACTGCCGATCCTGACGGTGGTCCGGCGCCCTCCCCCGGATCGACCGGCCAAGCGTCACCCTCCCACCGGCGGCCGCGACCTTCGCCGGAGCAATCACTCATTGGACGCGAGACGGGAAATTCGGCTTGCCGGCTAAGACGGCCGATGGCGGCTGTGGCGGAGGGGGTGGGATTCGAACCCACGAGACGGTTTCCCGTCCACACGCGTTCCAGGCGTGCGCCTTAAGCCACTCGGCCACCCCTCCGACTCGGGCCGGAAGCCACTGGCCCGACTTACTGCGCGCGCAAGCTAGCCGAGGCCGTACGACGATGCAACGGTGCGGAAATCGGCCCGTTCCGTCCATGTGGCAAAATTGTGTAACCTGTTGATTTTTCTGAATCCTTAATAAATAGCAAAGACCTGTTGGCGTATAATTTCCGGCGCCAGAGAACAACAACATGTGAGGCATTGGGCAGCCCACGAGTGAAGGACAGCGACGATGTTGGCCGTACTTCGGGTCCTAGGCTGGATTCTTTTGCTCCCGGCCACGGGTGTGGTCGGCTGGCAACTCGCGATGTTCGCCGAAACCGGGCAATTCCAGCTCTATAGCCTGGGCGAGATTTGGTCCGACGCGCACCCGCAAAGCCTCTCGGCCTTCAAGGGCGTGCTCGAGCAACATGTCTCGGCCTCGCTCTGGGACAAGGCCGTGGCGCCCCTGCTGCTGCGGGAAGCCATTCTCGTCGTCTCGCTTCCCGGATTTATCCTGGTCGCGCTGCCCTGGCTGATCGATCAAGTCCGGCGGGCCACGGAACAGTCGGACGCCTAAGGCGAAATGGGTCGAGTTTGCCTCGGGTCTCGTGCCGGCGCTCTTGGCCGTAAGCAGGCGTTAGGGAACAAAGGCCAAGGGTTAAAAGAGTAAGCTGCGTCTTAGTGGTCGGATACCGCCTTGTTCGTTTGATGTTTTTCTGCAGACTTCGTTAATGTGATTTGTCTAAGATATTTGTTTGATTTTTGAAAAGGTCTGTTCGCCAAATTGCTCGCTCGTCGGGCATCGGCGTGGGGCCGGGGACGATAAAATGTCATTCGCGCTGCGTATTATCGGCGTGTTGTTCGTTATAATGGCCGCCGCCGCGCTGGCCTGGGAGCTCTATATCCTCGTGGATACAGGCCATTTCAAGCTGTCGTCCTGGGGCGAGCTGTGGTTCAGGTTGCACGCGCCGAGCCTCAATCTCTATCAGGCCGTGGTCGAGCGCTATGTGTCGACATCGCTTTGGGACATGGTTCTGGCGCCGCTGCTGCTGCTGCCCGCGGTTTTGGTGTTCCTGATCCCTGGCGTTCTGCTGATCTGGTTGCCGCGGCTTTCCGAAATGCTGAGAACGGACAATTCCCCGGCCGAAAGGTAAATCCGAAGGCGCCGGCCACCCACTGGACAACTCGCTGGGACCAAAGGCTTGGCGGCGGTGCGACAGCCTTGCCCGGCAATAGAATCAATACCTTTTGATTATCACTGATTGTGAAGACAACCTTAATACCTTGCGCGTAGGTTGTATTCTTCTATTGCCATCGCCTGTTTCTCCACTGCTGGGGACGCAGGTGGCAGGTGCAATGAGGAGGACTTCATCATGCGCTATGCCGTTGGCGTTGGTTGTTTCCTGCTGCTCGTGGCGCTCGGTTCGATCGCCTGGGACGCTTATTTCCTGAGCCTTGGCGGGCAGTTCAAGTTGTCCAGCTGGGGCGAGTTCTGGTACGGGACCCATTCGGCCAGTTTGAACGGCTTCAAGACCTTCGTGGAGGGCGACATCTCGGCCGGCCTCTGGCGGTCTTTCTTCCGGCCGCTGCTCGACATGCCGGCCCTGCTGGTCTTCGGGCTGCCGGGTGCCCTGCTGGCGACGCTTCCCTGGACGCTTCCCAAGATCAAGCAGATGTCGCGTCGCAAGCCCAAGCAGACCTATCGGCCGGAGGAGCCGGCGGTCTAGAAAACGCCCTTCCCCCAGCGAGGCGCGATGCCTTCGCGCCGTCTGGAATTGGCCGGCCGAAGGAACACGGCACACCAGCCGCCCACCGTGCCGCCTTGGCTTTCGGCCGAGGATTCCGGTCGCAAAGTCGCCCCGGCCATGGACTCGTGCCCCTGGCCGGGGCCATGCGATCCCGCCATCACCGGTTGAGGTTCTTGGTCGAGCGTGACTTAATTGCTGCTTCCTGAGTTCAATCACGGGGAGGGGCAAAATGACTGGTCGAAACACGGCTGCAGCCATCGTGCTTTGGACTGCCGCCGCCACGCTCGGCCTTGGCGCCGCGACGGTCCAGGCGGGCGGGGGCAAGGGCCGAACCCTGCGCGCGGTCGCCGAGATCGAGGGTTGCACCGATGGATTCATCGGCGGCACGGCCAAGCTGGTCGAGCAGCCCTCCGAAGAGGGTATCAAGCGGGTCAAGATCACCATGCACGTCAAGGGCTTGCCAGCCGGCAAGCACGGCGTACACATCCACCAGACCGCCGCCTGTACGCCCACGTGCGGTGCGGCGGGCGGCCATTTCGATCCCGGGCCCAACAGCAACACGAGCCCAGACGGCAACCACCCGTTCCATGCCGGCGACCTGGTCAACATGGTGGTCCACGGCGGCGTCGGCGTGATGCAAACCGTGACCACGCGGGTGACGCTCTCGCCCGGACCGCTCAGCCTGTTCGACGCGGACGGCAGCGCCTTTATCGTGCACGTCGACCCCGACACCTACTGCCCGGAGGGCGCGGTGGCGGGCTGTGCCGGCGGCGGGCGGGCGGCCTGCGGAATCATCGAGGCGGTGGAACGAGACTGAGCGGGGAATACCGGCGACCGCCGGCAAAGCCGAGCCGGCATCCTGAAGCCCGGCCCTAGTCGTCGCTCATCTTGAGGGCGGCGATGAAGGCCGACTGTGGGATTTCCACCTGGCCGAACTGGCGCATGCGCTTCTTGCCGGCCTTCTGCTTTTCCAAGAGCTTGCGCTTGCGCGTGACGTCGCCGCCATAGCACTTGGCGGTGACGTCCTTGCGCATCGCGCTGACCGTCTCGCGGGCCACGATCTTGCCGCCGATCGCGGCCTGCACGGCGATCTTGAAGAGCTGGCGCGGGATCAAGTCCTTCAGGCGCTGGCACAAGGCCCGGCCGCGCGGTTCCGCCTGGCCGCGGTGCACGATGATGGAAAGCGCGTCGACCGGCTCGCCGTTGACCAGGATCGAGACCTTGACCAGATCGCCCTCGCGGTATTGTTCGAGCTGATAGTCGAAGCTGGCGTAGCCGCGCGAGACCGACTTCAGCCGGTCGTAGAAGTCGAAGACCACCTCGTTCAGCGGCAGGCGGTAGACCACCATGGCCCGGTTGCCGGCATAGGTCAGGTCGAGCTGCTCGCCACGCCGGTCCTCGCACAGCTTGAGGACCGCGCCCAGAAAGTCGTCGGGCACCAATATGGTGGCGCGGATCCAGGGCTCCTCGATGATCTTCAGCTTGACCGGATCCGGCATGTCGGCCGGGTTGTGCAGCTCGATCCTCCGGCCGTCGGTCAGATGCACCTTGTAGACGACGCTGGGCGCCGTGGTGATCAGATCGAGCCCGAACTCCCGTTCCAGCCGCTCCTGGATGATCTCCAGGTGCAGCAGCCCGAGGAAGCCGCAGCGGAACCCGAAGCCGAGCGCGGCCGAGGTTTCCGGCTCGTATTGAAAGCTGGCATCGTTGAGCGCCAGCTTGGCCAGACTCTCGCGCAGCACCTCGTAGTCGGCGGCATCGACGGGAAACAAGCCGCAGAACACCACCGGCACGCTCGGCTTGAAACCGGGCAGCGGTTTCGTGGCCGGCCGGCGTTCCTCGGTCAGGGTGTCGCCGACCCGGCAGTCGGCGACGCTCTTGATGCTGGCGGTCAGGAAGCCGATGCCGCCCGGCCCCAGTTCCTTCAAGTGGCTCATCTTCGGCGTGAAGACGCCGACATTGTCGACCTGGTGGACCGCGCCGGTCGCCATCATGCGGATCTTCATGCCCGGTCTCAGCCACCCGTCGACCACCCGCACCAGGGTGATGACCCCCAGGTAGGCGTCGTACCAGCTGTCGACCAGGAGCGCCTTCAAGGGCGCGTCGGCCTCACCCTTGGGCGGCGGCAGGCGTTGGACCAAGGCCTCCAATACCAGGTCGACCCCCTTGCCGGTCTTGGCCGAGATTTCCACCGCCTCGGAGGCGTCGAGTCCGATCACCTCTTCGATCTGCTCGCGGATCCGCTCGGGCTCGGCGGCCGGCAGGTCGATCTTGTTGAGCACGATGACGATTTCGTGGTCGTGGTCGATCGCCTGGTAGACGTTGGCCAGGGTCTGGGCCTCGACGCCCTGGCTTGCGTCGACCAGCAGCAGCGACCCCTCGCAGGCCGACAGGCTGCGGCTGACCTCGTAAGCAAAATCGACATGGCCCGGCGTGTCGATCAGGTTGAGCTCGTAGGTCTCGCCGTCCGCGGCCTTGTAGGCCAGGCGCACGGTCTGGGCCTTGATCGTGATGCCGCGCTCGCGCTCCAGCTCCATGGAGTCAAGCACCTGCTCCTTCATCTCGCGGTCGCTCAAGCCGCCGCAGATCTGGATCAGACGGTCGGCCAGCGTGGACTTGCCGTGGTCGATATGGGCGATGATCGCGAAGTTGCGGATCCTGGAAAGCTCGGTCATGGGCCCCGGAAGGTTGTGTGCGGCGTGGCTATAGCACCGGGCCGGCGCGAGGCCAAGAGCCCGAAGTGCCTTACGACCGGGCGACGGCCCCGCAACCGGCGACGCACATCTGCCACCGCCAAAATTGGGGATTCTTCACCTTAGGATTGATCCATTCGATAACAATGAACGTATTCATATCGTGTTGGGAATTGTCTGCATCCCGCGGCTCCCGGCACACTCGACAACTGAAGCCCAAGTCGGGGCCCCGCCAATCGTCCTACGGTTGGCGCGCTTCTTTCTTTGCCGTGCGAGTCGATCACCGAACGCTCACTCGACACGCTGGTCGTTCGGGCCCAGAATCGGAGCGCCCGCAGAAAGTCGAGGGAAACCCGTGGACGCCCCCGCCGTCGTCACCGTTGCCATTGCCTTTCTCGGCTTCGGCCTGGTCAGCCGCAAGCTCGAAGGTTCTGTGCTGACCGGGCCGATGATCTTCGCCACGCTCGGGTTTCTGGTCGGCCCCGCGGTGTTCGATCTGGTGCCGGTCGGGATCAGCAACACGACATTCCACATCCTCGCGGAAATCACCCTCATCCTGGTCCTGTTTTCCGACGCCGCCAGCATCGATTTGAAGCGGCTCGGCAAGGACCACAACCTGCCGGCGCGCATGCTGCTCGTCGGCATGCCGCTGACCATCGCCTTGGGACTTGCCGCGGCCTTGATGCTGTTCCCCGGCTGGTCTTTCTGGGAGGCGGCGCTCCTGGCCGCCGTCCTGGCGCCGACCGACGCCGCGCTGGGCCAGGCCGTCATTTCCAACAAAAGGGTGCCGCTGCGGATCCGCCAGGCGATCAATGTCGAGAGCGGACTCAACGACGGCATCGCCCTGCCCTTCGTCCTGATTTTCGCCAGCCTCGCGAGCGCATCGAGCGAATCAGCGGACACCACGCAGTGGCTCGCCTTTGGCGCCAAACAGGTGATCCTGGGCCCTTTCGCCGGCATCGCCGTCGGCTACATCGGCGCCAAATTGGTCGCGCGCTGCTTCGAGATCGGCTGGCTGGCCGAGTGGGCCGAGGGCATCATCGCCCTGGCTCTTGCCTTCGCCGCCTTCGCGCTGGCCGAACTGGTGCACGGCAACGGCTTCATTGCCGCTTTCGTGGCCGGTCTCGTGTTCGGCAACGCCTTGGGCCACAGGTGCGCCTTGCTCTACGAGTTCGCGGAGACCGAAGGGCATTTCCTGGTGCTGCTGACCTTCCTGCTGTTCGGCTGCGCCATGGTTCCGATGGCTGTGTTCAATCTGGACACCAGCACCATCCTCTATGCGCTGCTGAGCCTGACGGTCCTGCGCATGCTGCCGGTGGGGCTCGCGCTCCTGGGCACCGGGGTTCGGCCGGTTACCTCTGCCTTTCTCGGCTGGTTCGGACCGCGCGGCCTGGCCTCGGTGCTGTTCATCCTGCTGGTGGTCGAGCAGGCGGAGACCGCCCACCGCGGCGAGATCTTCATCGTGACGATCACCACGGTGGTGTTCAGCATCCTGCTGCATGGCGTGAGCGCCGGACCGGCCGCCAAGCGCTACGGCGAGATGACCCAAAACATGGGCACGTGCGCGGAGAATCGGCCGGTCGCCTCGGCCATGTTCTCCCAGGCCACGGAACCGCGGCCGGACAGCGCTAGCTGAACACCAACACCCGAAAACAGGTTCGGAAAGGAAAGGCCATGTTGAACGGAAAGCAGCAGGAACTCTGTGACAACAGCAAGTGGGACTTCTCGGATCTCAAGGCGCTGTTCCTGAACTGCACCTTGAAGCGCAGCCCGGAGCGCTCGCACACCGACGGGCTGATCGCCATCTCAAAGGCGATCATGGAACAGAACGGGGTGACGGTTGAGGCGCTGCGGCCGGTCGACCACGACATCGCCTATGGCGTTTACGGCGACATGACGGAGCACGGCTGGGCCAAGGACGACTGGCCGGAGATCTATCGGAAGGTCGAGGCAGCGGACATCCTGGTGCTGACCTCGCCGATCTGGCTGGGCGAGAAATCCTCGGTCTGCACCAAGACGATCGAGCGCCTCTACGCCATGTCCGGCGACCTCAACGCGCACGGCCAGTACGCCTACTACGGCAAGGTCGGCGGCTGCCTGATCACCGGCAACGAAGACGGCGCCAAGCACTGCTCCATGAACATCCTCTATTCGCTGCAGCACCTGGGCTACGTCATTCCGCCGCAGGCCGACGCCGGCTGGCTGGGCGAGGCGGGGCCGGGACCGTCCTATCTGGACGAGGGCTCGGGCGGGCCGGAAAACGACTTCACCAACCGCAACACCACCTTCATGACCTGGAACCTGTTGCACTTGGCGCGCATGCTGAAAGACGCGGACGGTATTCCGGCCCACGGCAACCAGCGCTCCCAGTGGGACGCCGGCTGCCGCTTCGACCATCCCAACCCGCTCTACCGCTAAGTCGCTAAGTCGCTAAGTCCGCAAAACGCCGCCCGTCGCCTTCTCGACGCTGGCGACGATCTTCTTCTCGACCGCGCCAATCTCCTGGTCCGTCAAGGTCCTTTCGCGCGGCTGCAGGGTGACGGCGATGGCGAGCGACTTCTTGCCCGCCTCGATCCCCTTGCCGGCGTAAGTGTCGAACAGGGCGACATCGGCAACCAAGTCCTTGTCGGCTCCGCGGGCGGCGCGCATCAGCTTTTCCGCCGGCGTGCCCTGGTCGACGACGAAGGCGAAGTCGCGCTCGATCGGCTGGAACGGCGAAAGCTCCAGCCGCGGGCGCTGCTTGCCGGCCTTGCCCTTGGGCTCGGGTATGCGCTCGAGGAAAACCTCGCAGGCAACCGCCGGGCCGCGCAGGTCGAAGGCGCGCAGTACGCGCGGGTGGAGTTCGCCGAAGTGAGCCAGCACCTTGGGGCCGAGGCGCAGAACGCCGGAGCGGCCCGGGTGGTACCAGGACGGCGCGTCGGTCGTGACCTGAAGGTTGGCAACCGGCGCGCCGCAGGCCTCAAGCACGGACAGCGCGTCGCCCTTGGCATCGAAAGCGTCGACCGGCCGCGGCTTGGCATCCCAGTGGCGCGGGCCCGACTGCCCGGCACGCAGAGCCGCGGCGACCAGCAACTGGCCCTCGGGCGTGTCATCGCCGTAGTGCGGCCCGACTTCGAACAGCCCGGCGTCGCCCAGCGCCCGGTCGGCATTGCCGGCCGCGGCCTGTGCCAGGTTGGGCAGGATCGCCGGGCGCATGACGTTGAGATCGCTGCTGATCGGGTTGTCCAGACGCAGGGTGTCCGGTACGCCGCCGAACAAGGCGGCATGGCGCTCGGACATGAAGGAATAGGTGACGGCCTCGTAGAGACCGCGCCAGGCAAGTGCCGTGCGAGCCGCCGAAACGCGGCGCTGGCGCGGGTTCAGCGCCGGCAGCGGCAAGGCGGTGTCGAGCGTCAGCGGCGTGTGCGGCAGGTGCTCGTAACCGTGGATGCGCAGCACCTCCTCGACCAGGTCGGCTTCGCCCTCCACGTCGGGGCGCCAGGACGGCACCTTGGCGGCCAGACGCTTGCCGTTCTTGGCGACCTCGAAGCCCAGGTCGACGAGAATCCTGCTCTGATCCTTGGCCGGCAGTTCGACGCCGCCCAGGGTCCCGACCCGCCCCGGCCGCAGTTCGATCTCGCGCTGCCAGTCCGGCACCTTGCCGGCCCGGACCACCTCGCTCGCCTCGCCGCCGCAAAGCTCGAGGATCAGTCGCGCCGCCACTTCAGGGCCCCAGTCGAGCGATACCGGATCGACGCCGCGCTCGAAGCGGTAGCGCGCGTCGGAGATGATGCCCAGCTTGCGCCCGGTCGCCGCGACCCGCACCGGATCGAACAGCGCCACTTCGAGGAACACGTTGGTCGTCGCCTCAGTGCAACCGGACAGCTCGCCGCCCATGACTCCGCCGATGCCCTGGATGCCGGCCTTGTCGGCGATCACCACCATCTCGGCGTCGAGCCGGTATTCCTTGCCGTCGAGCGCCAGCGCCGCCTCGCCGTCGTTTGCCAGGCGCATGGTCAGGTTGCTGATCAGCTTGTCGGCGTCGAACACGTGGAGCGGGCGGTTCAGGTCGTAGGTTACATAGTTGGTGATGTCGACCAGCGCCGAGATCGGCCTGAGACCGATCGCGCGCAGGCGGTCCTGCAGCCATTTAGGGCTGGGGCGGTTCGTGACGTTGCGGAAGAACCGTCCGGCCACCGCGGGGCAGGCTTCCGACTTGCCCTTGGGCAGGTCGATCAGCCACTTGACCGGACTGGCGAAGCTGCCCGGCACGACGCCGCCCTCGACCGGCTTGAGTTTGCCCAGCCCGGAGGCGGCCAGGTCGCGCGCCACGCCGCGCACACCCAGGCAATCGCCCCGATTCGGCGTGATGGCGATGTCGATGACCGGATCGTCGAGGCCCAGAAGCTTGGCGAAGGACGCGCCGACCGGCGCGTCCACCGGCACATCGATGATGCCCTCGTGCTCGTCCGACAGGCCCAACTCGCGCTCGGAGAGCAGCATGCCGTTGGACGCCTGGCCACGGATCTTGCCGGGTTTCAGCACCATGTCGGTACCTGGGATGTAACTGCCCACGGCTGCGAAGACGCCTTTCATGCCGGTGCGCGCGTTGGGCGCGCCGCAGACCACCTGGACCTCCTCGGTCCCGGTATCGACGATGCAAACCCTCAGCCGGTCGGCGTCCGGGTGCTGGCGCGCCTCCTTGACGTAGGCGACGGTGAAGTGCGCCAGCTCGGCGGCGCGATTCTCAACAGCCTCGACCTCCAGTCCGATCATCGAGAGCTTGTCGACGATAGCCTCGAGCGGCGCCTCGGTCTCCAGATGGTCGCCCAGCCAGGACAGCGTAAACTTCATGGCCTACAGCCCCCTGACCAGGCTTGGAGCTTCGAGCGGCACGAAGCCGTAGTGCCTGAGCCAGCGCAGATCCGACTCGAAAAACGTGCGCAGGTCCGGGATGCCGCACTTCAGCATGGCGATGCGCTCGATCCCCATGCCGAAGGCATAGCCCTGGTAGCGGGTCGAATCGATCCCGCAGTTCTCCAGCACCTTCGGGTGCACCATGCCGCAGCCGAGGATTTCCAGCCAATCGTCGCCGGCCCCGATCTTCAGTTCCCCGCCCTTGCGCGAACAGCCGATGTCGACCTCCGCGGACGGCTCGGTGAAGGGGAAATAGCTCGGCCGGAAGCGCACCGGCAGGTCGTCGACCTGGAAGAAGGCGCGGCAAAACCCGATCAAACTACCCTTGAGGTGGCCCATGTGGGTGGTCTCGTCGACCACCAGACCCTCGACCTGATGGAACATGGGCGTGTGGGTCGCGTCGTAGTCGGCCCGGAAGGTACGCCCCGGCACGATGATTCGGATCGGCGGCTTGGTTGTCTGCATGTGGCGGATCTGCACCGGCGAGGTATGGGTGCGCAGGAGCATGCGCGAGCCGTCGGGCCGCTCCGGCAGGTAGAAGGTGTCCTGCTCCTGGCGCGCCGGGTGCTCCGGCGGGATGTTGAGCGCCTCGAAGTTGTGGAAATCGTCCTCGATGTGCGGACCTTCGACGACGGAAAAGCCCATCTCGCCGAAGATGGCGACAATCTCCTCGACGGTTTGGCTGATCGGGTGGATACGCCCGACCGCGGCCGGGCGGGCCGGCAGGGAGACATCGATCCGCTCGCTCTCCAGCCGGTGGTCCAAGTCCGCGTCCTCCAGCTCCAGCTTGCGCCGTTCGATCGCGTCAGTGATCGCCTGCTTGACCGCGTTGAGCGCCTGGCCGGCCGCCTTGCGTTCCTCCGGCGCCAAGCCGCCGAGGGTTTTCATGCGCTGGGTGACTGCACCTTTCTTGCCGAGCGCTTCAACCCTGACCGTCTCGAGCATGTCCAATGAACTGGCCGCCGCCGTGGCTTCGACGAAGCGAACGCGCAGCTCCTCCATATCCTCCATGCGCATAGGCCGTCCCCTATTCGAGCTCTCGTTTCAGGATGTCCAGGGCGGCGCCCAGGATGCCGCGCGACCGGCCGTCGACCAGAACGTCCTCAAAGGCGATCTTGCCGGTTTCACGATTGTGCAGCCACTGCAATTGAATCACCTGCTTATTGCCCGCACGGCTGGTCTTGGTCACGGCAGCCTCGACCAGCACGATACCGCCATCGGCCGCATATTTCGCCGCCTCGCGGGCCGACCATTCGAAGCTGCCGCGCGCCCCGGCCAGGTCCTTGACGAACTGTTCGTTGGTCGTACCGGTGATCTGAGCCGCCTTGACCTTCTCGATGTCCTGCTCGTACTTCGAGCAGGCCGCTAGAAGGCCGAGGCCGAGCAGCATGACGAGAATGCAACGCAAAGCGGGGGTCACGGGAAAGGGTCTCCGACTGGCCGGCAGGAAACCCCCGGCGAGTTCAGCCCTGGGGGCTGTCGCCGAGCGCTGCCTGGGCCTGTTCGACGAGCGATTTGAAGGCTTCCGGCTCGCGCACCGCAATGTCGGACAGAACCTTGCGGTCGAGCTCGATCCCCGCCCGCTTCATGCCGTTCATAAACTGGGAATAGGTCAGTCCATGCTGGCGGGCGCCGGCATTGATCCGCTGAATCCAAAGCCCGCGAAAGCTGCGCTTGCGAACCCGTCGGTCGCGGTAGGCGTATTGGAGTCCCTTCTCGACCCGCTCGATGGCGACCCGGAAGACGTTGCTGGAGCGGCCGCGGTAACCCTTGGCCTGCTCCACGACCTTTTTGTGGCGGGCGTGCGTCGTGACGCCCCGTTTGACACGAGCCATGGCGACCTCCCGTCAGGCGTTGGGTAGGAAATGGCGCACCACGACCTTGGCATTCGAGGGATGCATGATCGTGGTGCCGCGCGCTTTGCGCTTCATCTTCTGCGGGCGCTTGCGCATCCCGTGGCGTTTGTAGGCCTGGTTCATACGAACCTTGCCGCTGCCTGTCAGGCGGAAGCGCTTCTTGGCTCCGCTCTTGGTCTTCAGCTTGGGCATTTCGCAGTCCTTTATTGGCTGGGGCTGGCATTCGTGAGCGGTTGGGCATGCCCTTTCGGCCGCACCGCTCGGATCGGAAGCGGAGGTTATAACGGCGCCTCAAGCCAAAGGCAAGACCGCCGCCGGTCGATTCCCCTAGACCGGGGACCGGCGGTCCAACGCGGCTATAGGGCCAGGATTCGCCTAGGAAGCCCGGGTCAGCGCGGCGCCATCACCATGACCATCTGGCGGCCTTCCATCTTGGGGAACTGTTCGACCTTGGCGGTCTCGCCCAGGTCGTCGCGCACGCGGTCCAGCACACCCATGCCGATCTCCTGGTGGGCCATCTCGCGGCCCCTGAAGCGCATGGTCACCTTGACCTTGTCGCCGTCGGCAAGGAAGCGGGTGATCGAACGCATCTTCACCTCGTAGTCGTGCTGATCGATGTTCGGGCGCATCTTGATCTCTTTGACATCGATGATCTTCTGCTTTTTGCGCGCCTCGGCCCGTTTTTTCTGGCTTTCATATTTGAGCTTGCCGGAATCGGTAATCTTGCAGACCGGCGGATCGGCGTTGGGCGAGATCTCGACCAGGTCGAGGCCGACGTCGAACGCCCGTTCCATGGCCTCTGCCGTCGCCACGACACCGACGTTCTCGCCATCGGCGTCGATCAGCCGGACCTGGGGCACGGAAATCTCCTTGTTCACACGCGGTCCGTCGCGGGACGGCGTGGGATCGAATGGTGGTCTTGCTATTGCCGCTTCTCCTAGGTTACGTCAACGCCAGCCGCTTCCGGCCCGCCCGGAACGGCCGGTGGCGCAGGCAAAAAATACGCCAGCCTCGCCCACTTCAGGGGGCTGCCGCTTCATCACGAAGTCTAGTGACTGCGTCGGCGAGCGCAAGAAACTCTTGCTCTTTGCCGCCCAAGCGACGCAACGCAACCTTGCGCTCTTCGGTCTCTCGCTTGCCGACTACAGCTATAACCGGAATTTTTGAATGGGAATGCTCGCGAATCTTGTAGTTTATCTTCTCGTTGCGCAGATCCGCCTCGACACGCAGCCCGGCCGCCGCCAAATCCCCGACCACCTCCTTGGCATAGGCGTCGGCATCGGACGTAATCGTCGCGACCATGACCTGGAGCGGTGCCAGCCAGAGCGGAAAGCGCCCGGCATGCTGTTCGATCAGGATTGCCAGGAACCGCTCGAAGGAGCCGAGGATCGCCCGGTGCAGCATGACCGGTCGGTGCTTGGCACCATCCTCGCCGATGTAGTTGGCGTCCAGGCGTTCGGGCAGCACGAAATCGACCTGATGGGTACCGCACTGCCAGTCGCGGCCGATCGCATCGCGCAACACGAACTCCAGCTTGGGTCCGTAGAAGGCGCCCTCGCCCGGATTCAAGCTGAAGCTCAGCCCGGTCTGCTCGACCGCCTCCTTGAGCGCCGCCTCGGCCCGATCCCAGGTCGCGTCGTCACCGGCGCGGACCGGCGGCCGGTCGGCGAACTTGATCGCCACCTCCTCGAAGCCGAAGTCCCGGTAGATGCTTAAGAGTAGCTTGCAGAAACGCACCGTCTCGCTGGTGATCTGATCCTCGGTACAGAAGATGTGGGCGTCGTCCTGGGTGAAGGCCCGGACCCGCATCAGCCCATGCAGCGCGCCCGAGGGCTCGTTGCGGTGGCAGCAGCCGAATTCGGCCATCCTGAGCGGCAGGTCGCGGTAGCTGGTGATGCCCTGCTTGAAAATCTGCACGTGGGCCGGGCAGTTCATCGGCTTGACCGCCAGGATCCGGTCCTCGGACTCGGCGATGAACATGTGCTCGCGGAACTTTTCCCAATGGCCGGAAGCCTCCCACAGCGCCCGGTCGATGAGCTGCGGCGTCTTGACCTCGAGGTAGCCGCCGGCCTCCAGGCGCCGGCGCATGTAGTCCTCGACGGTGCGCCACAGGGTCCAACCCTTGGGGTGCCAGAACACGCTGCCGACCGCCTCTTCCTGAAGGTGGAACAGATCCATCTCGCGGCCCAGACGCCGGTGGTCGCGTTTCTCCGCCTCCTCGAGCATCCGGAGGTAGGCTTTCAGCTGTTTGTCGTTCTCCCAGCAGGTGCCGTAGATCCGCTGCAGCTGCTCGTTGCGGGCATCGCCGCGCCAATAGGCGCCGGACACCTTCATCAGCTTGAAGGCCAGACCCAGCTTGCCGGTCGAGGGCAGATGCGGCCCGGTGCAGAGGTCGAGCCATTGGCCCTGCCGGTAGATCGAGATCTCCGCGTCCTCGGGCAGCGTGGCGATGTGCTCGGCCTTGTACTTCTCGCCGATCTTCTCGAAATGGCGGATGGCCTGGTGCCGGTCCCAGATTTCGCGCGTGATCGGCTCGTCGCGCTCGACGATTTCCCTCATGCGCGCTTCGATCTTTTCCAGGTCGTCCGGCGTAAAGGGCTCAGCGCGGGCGAAATCGTAATAGAAGCCGTTGTCGATCGCCGGGCCGAAGGTCACCTGGGTGTCGGCGTAGAGCTCCTGTACCGCCTCCGCCATGACGTGGGCGCAGTCGTGACGCAACAGTTCCGGGGCATCGGGGTGGCCACGGGTGACGATCTCGATCGCGGCGTCCGCCTCGACCAAGGCCGCCAGGTCCATAAGCCGGCCGTCGACCTTGACGGCAAGCGCGTCCTTGGCCAGACCGGGGCCGATGGCGGCGGCGATATCGGCACCGCTGACCGGTGCGTCGAACTTGCGCACGCTTCCGTCGGGTAGCGTGATGGCAATCATGGAAACCGGTTCAAATGGTGGCGGCGGCAGTCAAACGGAGGCCGCAATTTAGAAGGAATCAAAAGTCTGTCAAGCTGCGCCCCGCCACCGGAGGAGGCCGCCGCCGCGCTACCCCTCGACGGCCTTTTGCGCCGCCTGGGACTTTTGGAAGATCATGGGGTCGTGCGGCGCCTGGTCCTTCAAGGGCCGGGGTGGCTGGGGCGCGGCATAGAACTTTTTGTCGCGCTTGTCCCATGACTGTTCGAACGGCTGCTTCATCCGCACGCCGGTACCCTCCGCCTCGGCCGCGCGCTGCGCTTCCTGAAGCTGTTCGGCGGTTTCCTGATCCCAAGGCAGAACGTAGGAACGCGGCTCTTCGGCGCCCTCGATGCCCAGCCACAGATAGATCGCCACATCCTCTACCATGCGATGGCTCAGGACCGCTGCTTCGGCCAGGTCTATTTTGACCCACTCGATTTCGATCGGCTTCGGCCGGCTCAAGAGGTCGACCATGCTGATGTAAGCGGTCGGCAGGAACAGCGCCGTGGTAACCAGTGCCGACACCTTGATCCAGAGCTTGCGCGGCGACCATAGGCTGATCTGCGCCAAAATGGCGGCGAGGCAGGCGGCGGTCGCGAAAAAGACGATCAGGTGATCCATCATGTCTTCTGTGCCCGAAGTGACCGCGGCAGGTCATGCACGCTGCCCCGGACCAGGCGGCCGAACTCGTCGAGCGTGAAACGGAAGGCGGTCAACTCCTCGCCCTCGTGCTTGAGCGTGGCCTTGGTGGCGAGAATCTGCTTGGCCGCCTGGTCGGGCGATGCCTTCACGCTGACCACCACGGTGACCTGTAACGGCAGCCGCCCGGAGAGGTCGCGGTAGAGGTGAAGATTGACCGTGTAGTCGCCGGCCGGAATGCCGCGGCTATAGGACACTTCGTAATTCAGCCCCGAAAAATCGGCATGCAATCCGAGGTCGTCGCGGAGCAGATTGAACACCAAACCGCCCTTGTTGGAATAGCCGACCGGCACGTCGCCGGGCGCCTCGACCCACAGGTCGACATCGGTATTGACGTCGTCGGGCCAGCGGATCTCGACGATGACGTTGCCCGGACTGGGTGCCTCCTCCTCGGCCTTGGCCGGCGGATTGAGGTGCGGCAGCAGGAGCAGGACGATGGCAATGAAACCGGCCAGCGCCAAGAAGATTACGTCGCGAAATACGGTATCGTTGTCGTCTTCCTCGAGCATGTCAAGCTCTTGCATTTTCTTCCCCAAGCTCTACCAGCGCGTTGATCAGCTTGATGGTGCCGCCGGCCAGCATGCGGTAGTTGATCATCAGCCAGACGTTCAACACGGCGCCCACCAGCGTGGTGTAGAGGGCGGTCGAGAGTCCTTCGATCAAGGTCGAAACCATGGGAGCGATGGATTTGACGTCGGACGCTTGCTCCGGGTCGACACCCGACAGCGCGATGATGAACCCGATCACCGTACCAATCAGGCCGAGCAGCACCAGACTGCCGGCGGCGTGTCGCACGGCGGATATGCGATGGGTGAGGCGCAGCCGAAGGGCCGATGCGAAAATCGCCCGGCTTTCGCCGCTTCGCCCGCGCAGCTTGGCGATGTAGGCCGCCGTGGTCGACGAGATCAGCGGGTCGAACGACTTCGCCTGATTGAGGTCGCGGCTGGTCTGCCAGACACGCAAAGCGCAGAAACCCAGGCCCCCCATGAAAACCGCGAAGATTACGATCGACAGATAGCTTCGATCGCTGGCCAGCAGCGTATTGACCCAGCCTTGGAGGTAGGTGGCGCCCAACAACGCGAAGCCGACAATGTTGATCAGCAGGAAGCGCAGCAGCAGCAGATAGTGATAGGGTTTCGCGTGTCCGGACCGACTGCGCGCCAGCAGCCAGTTGACCTGTTGGTTGGCTTCCTCGGCGGGCGCATCGCTGCCCCGCGTCGGTACATCGTGCAATCCGTTGAAAGTATCTGTGGTCTGCGAAAACATTTTGGCCGGTCTCCCGGGGTCGGAGTCTGTGGCACCGGGCCTTGCGGGATGTTCTGCTCGTCGCATGCATCGAGCTTGGCGATCCGGATCTATTTTGCCGAACAACCGGGTTTTTCCGGAAGCACGAACCCGGCAAGACTACTGTCTTATGGTTAAGTACTAGTTACCGACCGGGCACCCTGCCGCGATGCCGGTCACAAAAATGCAAACTTTTCTGGTGTACGCCGGCCAGCCAGGCGATCAGGCCGGGGCGGCCCGTTCCGAGACGCCGACACCGACCCCGAGCAGGTCGCTGTAAAGCGCCAGAGTGCGGGCGCACATCCGGTCTTTGGAGAAGTTGGCGCGGACATGGCTCTCCGCCTGGCGCCTGACATGCTCCCGCTCGTCGGTGGTCAAGAGTAGGGCCCGGCGCAAGCCCGCAGCCAGCGCATCCGCGTTGCCGGGCTCGAACAGGAAGGCGGTCACGTCCGGCAACACCTGCTCGCGGGCGCCGCCGTGATCGCTCGCCACGACCGGCCGGCCCATGGCCTGGGCCTCGCTGATCACCCGGCCGAACGCCTCCGGCTCGGTCGAGGCCGAAACCACAACATCGGCCAGCATATAGGCCGCCGACATGTCGTTGCAGTGGTCCAGGATGAAGGCCCGGTTGCGCAGTTTCAGGCGGTCGATCCTGTCCTCCAACTCCCGGCGGTAGGCCACTCGACCCTGATCGGCGCCGATCAGAACGCAACTAAATTCCAGGTCGCCGAGCCGGGTGAGGGCGTCGAGCAGGAGCGTCTGGCCCTTCCAGCGGCTGAAGCGGGCCGGCAGCATGATCAGCGGCTGGCCGTCGGGCAGCCGCCATTCGGTCGCCAAATGCACCATCCGCGGCGCGCTCACCTGGGTCGGATTGAAGATTTCCAGGTCGACCCCGCGATGGATCACTTCGATACGTGACGGGTCGACCTTGTAGTTGTCGCGAATATGGCGGGCGATGAAATCCGAAATCGCGATGACCCTTTCACCCTTGGTCATGATCGCGTTGTAGGCCCGCTTGATTGGACCCCTGAAGGTGTAGGTACCGTGGAAGGTGGTGACGAAATGACAGTCACAGCGCCGTGCCGCCGCGCGCGCGCTCCAGGCCGGCGCGCGCGAGCGGGCGTGGACGATGTCGACGCCGAAGCGCTCGATGACCTCCACCAGCCGGCCGACGTTGCGCCACATCACCCGGGGATTCTTCGACGCCAGCGGCAGCTCGATATGATGGGCGCCGGCGCGCACCAGGTGGCGCTCCAGCGGGCCCCCTTCCGAGGCGACCAGTGCCGTGCCGCCGGCTTCTGTGATGGCGCCGGCGATTTCTATCGCGCCGCGCTCCACACCCCCGGCGGCCAGGGCCGGCAAAACCTGCAACACCACCGGACCTGTCGGTTTCGCCGTTGTTGCCTCAGTGCTAGTCTCGCCGGGCGGAGTCATAAGGTCCTCGGAACTCATGTCAGTCTCGGAAAATACACCGCCCGGCAGCCCGGAAATACTGGCCCGCCCGAACGGCAGTGCTATCGCCTACCACAAGACGGCGGGATCTGCACCCGGTATCGTTTTCCTCGGCGGCTTCAAGTCCGACATGACCGGCGGCAAGGCGCTCGCCCTCGAAGCCTTCGCCCGGCAACGCGGCCAGGCTTTTCTGCGCTTCGACTTTCAGGGTCACGGCGCCTCGTCGGGCGATTTCGTCGAGGGCACGGTCGGCGGCTGGACGGAAGACGCGGTCGCCGCGCTGGATCATCTGACCGAGGGTCCGCAGATTCTGGTCGGCTCCTCCATGGGCGGCTGGATCATGCTGTTGGCGGCCCTCGCCCGGCCGGAGCGGGTGGCCGGCCTCGTCGGCATCGCCGCCGCGCCCGACTTCACCGAAGACCTCATGTGGGCCACGGCCGCGCCCGAGGTGCGCGAAACGCTGCAACAGGAAGGCATCTACCTGCAGCCCTCCGAATACAGCGACGAGCCGACGCCGATCACCATGAAGTTGATCGAGGAGGGTCGGCGGCATCTGCTGCTCGACGGCCCGATCGCGCTCGACTGCCCGGTCCACCTGATCCACGGCATGGCCGATCCGGACGTGCCCTGGCAGGTCTCGGTCAAGCTTGCGGAGCGGCTGCTCTCGACGCAGGTCGAGATCACCCTGGTCAAGGGCGGCGGTCACCGGCTTTCGGAGCCGGAGGATCTCGCGCGCCTTGAGAACATTCTGACCCGGATGCTCGAGCTTGCCGGCTCCGGGCCGGCCAACTAATACCAAGTCTCGCCAGAAAGCAGCGCCGCCAGGCCGGCCTTGTAGTCCGGATAGCGCAACTCGACGCCCAGCTCCTGCTTGATGCGTTGGTTCGAGACCTGTTTGTTGTCGCGATAGAAGGAACGCGCCATGGGCGAAAGCTCGGCTTGGTCGAAGGGCACCAAGGGCGGCGGCGCCAGGCCGAGCAAATGGCAGGCGTGTTCGATCACCTCGGCCGGCGGTGCCGGATGATCGTCGCACAGGTTATAGGCGCGGCCCGGACGCGGCGCGGCGATCGATGCTTCCAATACCTGGACGATGTCGTCGCGGTGAATTCGACTGAACACCTGCCCCGGTTTATCGATGCGCTTGGCCCGGCCGCTTTTCACCGTTTCCAGCGCATTCCGCCCAGGCCCGTAGATACCTGCAAGACGGAAAATGTGGACCGGCAGGCCGTGGCGCTCGCCCAGGTCCAGCCAGGCGCGCTCGGCGACCAATCGGCGACGGCCGCGCTCGCCGGTCGGCAAAAGCGGCGAGTCCTCGTCGACCCGGCCGCCGCCGCGGTCGCCGTAGACCCCGGTGGTGGAGAGATAACCGAGCCAGACCAGGCCCGACAGCGCGGCGATATCCGCGCCATGGCAATCAACCACGGGATCGCCCGCGGCATCGGGTGGAATGCTGGCCAGCAAGTGCGTGGTGCCGGCCAGCACAGCCGCCGGATCCACCAGCGGTTGGTCACGCTCGAAAACGAAGCGCTCCACGCCCTGCATGACGGGCCCGCCGGGCGCGCGCCGGTGGGTGCCGGCCACCTGCCAGCCGCGCTCACGGCAGCGCCGCGCCAGAGCCTGCGCGCTGTAGCCCAGGCCGAAGCAGAACAAACGGGACGGTGCGTCGGATCTTGCGGACATCGGGACTCCCGGCCATGCCGTGAAACGGCCGCCGCCAACGAGAAGGAAGTGGCGACTTTAGATTCTCGGTCGAGGGAATTCCATCTTGATTGCAGATATGCGAGAGCCGATCCTCGGCACCGGAAGATTTCGAAAAGGGACCGTGATGCGTTTTGCTTTGCTGGTGTTCCTGGGGCTACTGGTCGCCCCGGCCGCGCCCCGCGCCCAAGCCGTCGACAAGGAGCGCGCCTACCAGGCTTGCATGCGGCTAGCCGAAGAAGCGCCGGACGAGGCCTTCGAGGAGGCGCTCGCTTGGCAAACGAGGAACGGTGGTTGGGCTGCGGAGCATTGCGCTGCCGTCGCACTGATCGGCCTGGGCCAACACGGCGAGGCGGCGATTCGCCTTGAGGCGCTGGCCAGTCGGGTCGAGCGCAAGGAAATCCGGCTGGCAACGGAAATTCTCGCCCAGGCCGGCCAGGCCTGGCAACTGGCCGGCGAGATGGTACGGGCCGTGGCGTCCCAGAGCGCCGCGCTCGAACTGGACCCGCGGAACATCGAGCTGCTGATCGATCGAGGCATATCCTTGGCTGCAGCGCGGAACTACTGGGAAGCGATCGACGACCTTAACCGGGCCGCCGACCTGGATCCGGCACGTGCCGAGATTCTGATCCTGCGGGCCAGCGCCTACAAGATGGTCGACGCCGTCGACCTGGCGCGCGCGGACATCGGCCGCGCCATGGCGCTCGAACCGCGCAACCTGGAAGGCTTGCTGGAGCGCGGCATCCTGCGCCGGCTCGACGGCGACGACGCGGGCGCCCGCGAAGATTGGCTCGAGGTCGTCACGCTTGCCCCCGACAGCGCGGCGGCGAAGGCGGCCCGCGCCAATCTCGAGAAGCTGGACGTGAAAGTCGAATGATTAGAAATCGAGATCCGCATAATGCTTGGGCGGCGGCACGCCGGGGATGTGATCGACAAGCAGCGTCGCAAGGCTGGGCCGCGACTTGACCCGGGCATACCAGTCCTTGGCCTCAAGATGTTGGTCCCACGGCACATCGCCCAGGTAGTCGACCGCCGAGAGGTGGGCCGCGGCGGTGATGTCCGCCAGGGTGAACTCGTCGCCGGCCAACCAGCGCCGACGCTCGGACAACCAGGACAGATAGTCCAGGTGATAGCGCACGTTGGCGTGGCCAGCGCGGATCGCGCTGGCGTCCGGCTGGCCGAGGCCCAGAAACCGTTTCATGATCTTTTCATCGACCAGGTTCTGGCTCACCTCGCGCTGGAACTTTGTCTCGAACCAGTTGACCAGCCGGCGCGTCTCGGCCCGGTCGATCGGATCCTCGCCGAGCAGGTTCGACTCCGGATAGGCCTCCTCGAGATACTCGGCGGCAACCCCGGCCCCGGCGATCGAGGTGCCGTCCGACTCGATCAGCACCGGGACCTCGCCTGCCGGATTGATCCGCAGGAATGACCGGCGCCGCTCCCAGACCTTTTCGACCTTCAGTTCGACCGCGACCCCCTTTTCAGCCAGCAGGATACGGATCTTGCGGCTGCCCGGGTCGAGCGGCAGGTGATAGAGAGTGCGCATCGATCGATGATCGAACTCTTGTGAATCATCTATGGGCCGGGTCGAGCGGCCCACGTTTGCCCCTGCCGACACCTTGGGTCAATGGCGACCATCACATGTCACTGAATTAGCCCAAGTGGCCAACGGCCGGCGCGGCCGGTGTCGCCCCGAAGCGACGCGCCGCCGCTAAGCCCGTTTCTGCTCGGCCGCCAGGGTGACCGGGTGTTCCAGCCGGTCGATCATCTCGCGCGGGACGATCTGCCAGAAATGGCCCCGCTCCTGACCCCAGTCGATCAGCAGCCGCTCGGCGAAGCGCGACTGAGTCTCGTCGCGGTGTCGCGCGACGAGTTGTTTCAGTTCGCTCTCCCAGTGCTCGGTCTCGAGCCGCTGGTAGATCACGGACTCCGGGTTGATGCGTTCGGGCAGCAGCCCATCCGGATCGTAGACGAAGGCCATGCCGCCGGTCATGCCGGCGGCGAAGTTGTCGCCGACCTCGCCGAGGATCGCGGTCAGGCCTCCGGTCATGTATTCACAGCCGTTCGAGCCGCAGCCCTCGACCACGGCGGTGGCGCCGGAGTTGCGCACGCAGAAGCGCTCACCGGCCTGGCCGGCGGCGAAGAGGCTGCCAGCCGTGGCGCCGTAAAGCACGGTGTTGCCGATGATGGTATTGCGGTTGCTCTCCAGCGGACTCGCGGTCATGGGGCGGACCACGATGGCGCCGCCCGACAGGCCCTTGCCGACATAGTCGTTGGCGTCACCAAAAACTTCGAGCTTGAGGCCTTGCACCGCGAAGGCGCCGAGCGACTGGCCGGCCGAGCCGCGCAAGCGCACGGTGATGTGGCCCGGCTTCAGCCCCGCCATGCCGAACTTGCGCGTGATCTTGGACGACAGCTTGGTGCCGATCGCGCGGTGCGTATTGCGGATCGTGTACTGCAGCTGCATCTTCTCGCCTTCTTCGAAGAGCCCGCGGGCATCCTCGATGATCTGGGCGTCCAGGGTTTCGGGCACCTCGTTGCGGCTCTCGACCGTACAGTGCATCGGATTATCGCCGGCATCGGCCATCACCAGGATCGGGTTGAGGTCCAGGTCGTCGAGGTGCGCGGAGCCCCGGCTGACCTGGGCCAAAAGATCGCTGCGGCCGACCACCTCGTCGAGCGTGTGCATGCCCAGGGAAGCCAGAATTTCGCGCACTTCCTCGGCCATGAAACTGAACAGGTTGACCACCTTCTCTGGCGTACCGGTGAACTTTGCGCGCAACGTCGGGTCCTGGGTGCAGACCCCGACCGGGCAGGTGTTGGAGTGGCATTGGCGCACCATGATGCAGCCCATGGCGATCAGCGAGGCGGTGCCGACGCCGAACTCCTCGGCGCCGAGCATGGCGGCGATCACCACGTCGCGGCCCGTCTTGATGCCGCCGTCCGTGCGCAGCCGGATACGGTGGCGCAGGCGGTTCAAGGTCAGCACCTGCTGGGTTTCCGACAGGCCCATCTCCCAGGGCACGCCGGCGTACTTGATCGAGGTCTGGGGCGAGGCGCCGGTACCGCCGACGTGGCCCGATATCAGGATCACGTCGGCCTTGGCCTTGGCCACGCCCGCGGCGATCGTGCCGATGCCCGAGCGCGAGACCAGCTTGACGCAGACCCGGGCCTCCGGATTGATCTGCTTCAAGTCGTAGATCAACTGGGCCAAGTCCTCGATCGAGTAGATGTCGTGGTGCGGCGGCGGCGAGATCAGCATAACGCCCGGCGTTGAGTGCCGGAACTTGGCGATCATCTCGGTCACCTTGAAGCCCGGCAGCTGGCCACCCTCGCCGGGCTTGGCGCCCTGGGCCACCTTGATCTCGATCTCGCGGCACTTGTTGAGGTATTCCGCGCTGACCCCGAAGCGGCCCGAGGCGACCTGCTTGATCGCCGAGTTCTCGTTGTCGCCGTTGGGCCGCGGGTTGTAGCGCGCCGGGTCCTCGCCGCCCTCGCCGGAATCCGACTTGGCGCCGATCCGGTTCATGGCGATGTTGAGCGTGCCGTGCGCCTCGGGGCCGAGCGCGCCCAGCGACATGCCCGGCGTGACGAAACGCTTGCGGATCGAGGTGATCGACTCGACCTCCTCGATGGCGATCGGCTCGGCGCCCGCGGTCTTGAAATCGAGCAGGTCGCGCAAGGTGGACGGCGGCAGCTGGTGAACCCCCTCGCTGAACTTCTTGTAGGTCGAGTAGGAATCGGTCGCGACTGCGGCCTGCAGGGTGTGGATCAGGCCGGCGGCCCAGGCGTGTTGCTCGCCGCCACGGCGGTAGCGGTAGAAGCCGCCGACCGGCAGCACCACGACGTCCTCGTTCCAGGCCCGGTTGTGCAACTCCAACACCTTCCGCTGGATGCCGGTCAGCCCGATCCCCGACAGCCGGCTGGGCATGGCCGGAAAGTATTCGTCGACCAGACTGCGCGACAGGCCGACCGCTTCGAAATTGCAGCCGCCCCGGTAGGAGGAGATGACCGCGATGCCCATCTTGGACATGACCTTGAGCAGGCCATCGTCGACCGCCGTCTTGTAGCGGCGGACGCAGTCCTCGAGGCCGAGTCCGCCGAACAGGCCGCGGCGGTGCCGATCGGCGATCGACTCCTGGGCCAGGTAAGCGTTGACCGTGGTCGCCCCGACCCCGATCAGGACGGCGAAGTAGTGCACGTCCAGACATTCGCCGGAGCGCACGTTGAGCGAGGTAAAGGTGCGCAACTTCTGGCGCATCAGATGGGTGTTGACCGCGGCGGTCGCGAGGATCATGGGGATCGCCGCGCGCCCACCGCCGACCTCCTTGTCGCTGAGCACCACGTGTTCGCAGCCGCCGCGCACCGCGTCTTCCGCCGCGCGCCGAATCCGTTGCAGGGCCGCCTGCAGGGCGCTCTCGCCGCCCTTGGGATCGAAGGTGCAGTCAAGGTCCGCGGCGGTCTCGCCCATGTAGCGGCGCATCGCCTCGAACTCGGCGTTCGACAGGACCGGCGAGTCGAGCTGCAGCAGGTGGCACTGGCTCTCGTCCTCGTCGAGGATATTGCCCAGGTTGCCGAGCCGGGTCTTCAGCGTCATGACCCGCCGTTCGCGCAGCGAGTCGATCGGCGGGTTGGTGACCTGGCTGAAGTTCTGCCGGAAGAAATGGTGCAAGCCGCGGTACTTGTTCGAAAGCACGCCGAGCGGCGTGTCGTCGCCCATCGAGCCGACCGCTTCCTTGGCGTCCTCGACCATGGGATGGAGGATCAGCTCCAAGTCCTCCATGGTCAGGCCGAAACCGAATTGCCGACGGCGCAGTTCGTCGCGCTCGAACTCGACCGGCTCGCCGTGGTCCGGCTTGATCAGGTCGTCGATCACGGTGATCTGCGCGACCCAGTTGCCGAAGGGTGCCTGTTCGGCCAGGTGGTTCTTGATCTCTTGGTCGTGATAGAGCCGGCCCGCGGTGAGGTCGACCGCGATCATCTGGCCCGGGCCGATACGGCCCTTCTCGACGATCCGGGTTTCGTCGAGACGCACCATGCCGGTTTCCGAACCGGCGAACAGCAGGCCGTCCTCGGTGATGGTGTAGCGCAGCGGACGCAGCCCGTTTCGATCCATGCCGGCCACCGCCCACTGGCCGCCGAAGGCGCAGATCGCCGCCGGCCCGTCCCACGGCTCCATCACCGCGTTGCAATAGCCGTAGAGGTCCTTCTGAGCCTGGCTCATGGACCGGTTCTGGCCCCAGGCCTCGGGGATCATCATGGTCTTGGCCATGGGCAGATCGCGCCCGGAGCGCACCATGAGCTCGAAGACCGCGTCGAGCGCCGCCGAGTCCGAGCTGCCCGGCTGGATCACCGGCTTGACGTCCTCGACCGCCTCGCCGAGCACTTCGCTGGCCAGGCGACATTCGTGCGCTTTCATCCAGTTGATGTTGCCCTTCAGGGTGTTGATCTCGCCGTTGTGGGCGAGCACGCGGAACGGCTGCGCCAGCCACCAGTTGGGGAAGGTGTTGGTCGAATAGCGCTGGTGGAAGATCGCGAAGTTGGAGGTGAAGCGCTGGTCCAGCAAGTCGGGGTAGAAAGCGGTCAACTGCTCGGCCAGGAACATGCCCTTGTAGATCACCGAGCGGCAGCTGAGCGAACAGACATAGAAGTCCTTGATCGATTCAGCCTCGGCGGCCTTCTCGATCCGCCGGCGCATGATGTAGAGGTCGACCTCGAACTGCTTGGCCGTCACGCCACGGCTGTTGGCGATCATGATCTGCTCGATCTCGGGGCGGGTCTCGTTGGCCTTCTCGCCGACCACCTCTGTGTTCACCGGCACCTGGCGCCAGCCGTAGATGCTATAGCCGAAGTTCAGGATCTCACGCTCGACGATGACCCGGCAGCGCTCCTGCGCGCCCAGGTCGGTTCGCGGCAGGAACACCATGCCGACGGCGATGCGACCTGGCCCCGGCTGGTGTCCGGTGCGCGCGATGTGCTCGTGAAAGAAGTCCTGCGGAATCTGCACGTGGATGCCGGCGCCGTCGCCGGTCTTGCCGTCGGCGTCGACCGCGCCCCGGTGCCAGACCGCCTTGAGCGCCTCGATCCCGGCCTCGACCACCTCGCGCCGCGGCTGGCCGTCGATTGAGGCGACCAGCCCGACGCCGCAGGCATCGTGTTCCTCGCCTGGGTCGTAGAGGCCGTGGCGCGCCAATCGTTCGGCGTCGGCTTGCCAATGCGCGGCGAAGCTCTTTCTGATGCCGTTGCTCGTGTTGTCGTCCATTTGCGCTACTCCGCCGCCACCGAGGCCACGGTCTCGCCCGTCGCCTTGGCCTGGATGTACTTGTCGATCTGAGCCGCCGCGTCGCGGCCGTCGCGCACGGCCCAGACCACCAGCGAGGCGCCGCGCACGATGTCGCCGGCGGCGAACACGCCGTCCAGGTTGCTCATCATGGTCTTGTAGTCGATCGCGATGGTGCCCCAACGGGTGACGCCCAACTCCGGCACGCCGAACAATTTGGGCAGGTCCTCGGGATCGAAGCCGAGCGCCTTGATCGCCATATCGGCCTCGACCGTGAAGCTGGAGTCCGGCACCAGCTGCGGCGTCTGGCGGCCGGAGGAGTCCGGCACGCCGAGATGGACCCGAACCGTGCGCACACCGGAGATCGCGCCATTGCCGACAAAGGCCGTGGGCGCGGTGAGCCAGACGAATTCGACGCCCTCCTCCTCGGCGTGGCTCACCTCGCGCTGGGAGCCGGGCATGTTCTGGCGATCGCGCCGGTAGAGGCACTTGACCGATTTGGCGCCCTGACGCACCGCGGTGCGCACGCAATCCATCGCGGTGTCGCCGCCGCCGATCACCACGACCCGCTTGCCGCGGGCGTCGAGCGTGCCGTCGTCGAAGGCCGGCACCGCGTCGCCCAGGCCCTTGCGGTTCGAGGCCGTGAGATAGTCCATTGCCGCGAAGACATTGCCGAGGCCCGCGCCCGGCAGCTTGATGTCGCGCGCCCGGTAGACGCCGGTCGCGATCAGCAGGGCGTCGTGGCGCCGGCGCAGCTCCTCCAGCGTGGCGTCGCGCCCGACCTCGAAATCGAGCCGGTAGGTCACGCCGGCCTCGCCGATCAGCGCGTTGCGCCGCTCGACCACGTCCTTTTCCAGCTTGAAGTTCGGGATGCCGTAGATCATCAGGCCGCCGGCCCGGTCGTAGCGGTCGTAGACCGTCACCTGATAGCCGCGGCGGCGCAGCTGCTCGGCCGCTGCGAGGCCGGCGGGGCCGGCGCCGATGATGCCGACCGAGGCCTCCAGCTCGCGCCGGGGCTTGGCCGGCTTGACCCAGCCCCGGTCCCAGGCGGTCTCGGTGATGTACTTCTCGACCGAGCCGATGGTCACGGTGCCGTGGCCGGCCTGCTCGATCACGCAGTTGCCCTCGCACAGTCGGTCCTGCGGGCAGATACGGCCGCAGATCTCCGGGAAGTTGTTGGTCGATTGGGCAAGCTCGTAGGCCTCCTCCAGCCGCCCCTCGGCGGTCAGCATCAGCCAGTCCGGAATGTTGTTGTGCAGCGGGCAGTGCACCTGGCAGAAAGGCACGCCGCACTGCGAACAGCGGCTCGCCTGTTCGGCCGCCTTCGCCGGATCGAACTCCTGGTAGATCTCGTCGAAGTCCTTGCGCCGGATTGCGACGTCGCGCTTGTCGGGCATCTTCAGGTCGAGGTTCACGAACTTCAGCATTCTATTCGGCATGTATTCGAAACCTCTCCCCTAGCCGGGCTTCCCGGCCCGCTCAAAAACACCCGCCTGCCACGCCATGGGTGGCGCCATTCACATTCAATTGCACCGTCAAGAGCCTGAAGCACCAGGGAAATTTGGCGCTTAGGTCAATATTATTGACACATATTCTACCCGCTTCACCGGCAAATCGCAAGAAACTCTCGCATCCGCCCAGCGGCCAGCGATAAATTAGTCGCAAATCGGACCTATTTT
This sequence comes from Kiloniellales bacterium, assembly GCA_041617155.1. Taxonomy (GTDB): domain Bacteria; phylum Pseudomonadota; class Alphaproteobacteria; order Kiloniellales; family JAKSDN01; genus CAMYKD01. The sequence continues at coordinate 13,457 of JBFJPL010000028.1, read as the reverse complement.
GAGCGCTGGGCCGTGAAGCGCGCGCCTGTTATAAGCCGGTCAAAGCCAAGTCCAGGGGAGCCGACTTGCCGCTCTTGCACATCCTTATTCTGGCGATCATCCAGGGAATCACCGAGTTCCTGCCGGTCAGTTCTTCAGGCCATCTGGTCCTAGCCTGGGAGGCCTTCGACATTGCGGGCTGGCAGGTCACCGAGGAGAGCGCCGGCGAACGCCTGATTCTGGACGTGGCGGTTCACCTGGGCACGCTGTTCGCCGTCGTGGCCTATTTTCGTCAGGACGTGGCCAAGATGCTGGTCGGTTTCACCAAGGCCTTCGCCGGCCGCCGCGACCCCGGGGCCGACCTCGCGTTCTATGTCATCGTGGCCTCCCTGCCCCTGGTCCTGGCCGGGTTCTTCCTGAAGGATCTGGTGACCACGGTGCTACGAAACCCGACGGTCGTGGCCTCGACCACGGTCGGCTTCGGACTGTTGCTTTATGCCGGCGACCGAATCGGCATGACGGTGCGCCGCCTCGAACATCTCAGTCTGGGCAGTGTGGCCTTGATCGGCCTAGCCCAGGTTTTGGCCTTGGTGCCGGGCACCAGCCGATCGGGGATCACCATGACGGCGGCGCGCTTCTGTGGCTTCGAGCGGACCGAGGCGGCCCGCTTTTCCATGCTGCTGGCGATCCCGGCGATCCTCGGCGCCGCCACCCTTGCCGGCTACGATCTATACCTGTTGGATGACCTGCGGCTCGGCCTGGACGCGGTCATCGCCGCCGTCCTGGCGTTTCTGGCGGCCCTGCTGGCCATTGCCGTGATGATGAATTGGCTGCGCCACGCCAGCTTCACGCCCTTCGTGGTCTACCGTGTGTGGCTGGGCGGCGTGCTGTTTTATCTGATTTACGAGGCTGAACTGCGCGCCTGGCTCGGATTCTGAGCGCCGGCCGCCGACCGCCTCAGAGCATCCGATGGCGCTGGCTGAACCGTCCGTGGGGCCGATAACGATCGAGGTAGGTCGGCAGGATTACCTCGACGGCGGTCGGCCGGATGCCGAGATCGGCCAGGGTCAGGGCGTCGGGGGCCACCAGGTTATCGCGGCGCAGCAACCGCACCTGATCGCGGGTCAGCAATGGGACGGGCGCCAGCTCCAGGAACGTCGCTTCCAGCATCGCGAGCCAGAAGGGCAGCGCCACCAGCAGACGGCGGCGCCCGATTTCATGCAACAGCAGTTCGAGCAGCTGCTTGAAACTGTAGATCCGAGGCCCGCCAAGCTCGTAGGTCTTGCCGGCGCAGTTCGGATCGGTCAGGCACTTGACCACGGCATCGGCCACGTCGCCGACGTAGACCGGTTGGAACCGCGTCTTGCCGCCGCCGATCAGAGGCAGCACGGGCGAGACCCGCGCGAGCGACGCGAAGAGATTGAAGAAGCCGTCTTCCGGACCGAACACGATACTCGGCCGCACGATGGCTGCGCCGGGGAAGGCCTTGCGAACCGCCGCCTCGCCGGCCGCCTTGGTCCGGGCATAGTCGGCAGGTGAACGGGGATCGGCACCGATCGCCGACATCTGCACCAGCCGGGCGACCCCGGCTTCGGCGGCCGCCTCGGCGACCTTCCGGGCGCCCAGATCGTGCACCGCGTCGAAGCGCTGGCGGCCCTTCTGATAGAGCAGACCGACCAGGTTGATCACCGCGTCGGCGCCGACGACAGCGGCCCTGATCGCCTTTTCCTCCTGGAGCGGCGCGCGCATCGGTATGATCTGCCCGACATCGCCCAGCGGCTTGAGGAACGCGGTCGCCGACGGCCGGCGCACCGCGACCCGGATCGTCCAGCCGTCGCGCGCCAGACGCTTGACCACATAGCGCCCGATGAACCCGGAGCCACCGAAAATCGTAACCACGCGCGAAGCCATGACTCTTCCCTTTGTGTTAGCCGGGCGCCCAAGTCCGAAACACTGCCGTTTATACACCCCCGGCCGCGGAAGTAGAGCCCGATTCGAAGCCCGAAGCGGCGTCTCGCGGCCCCGGCGCGGCCGGGCGACCAAGAAATCTTTACCCGTTGCCCTTACAATCGGGCCACGGCGACTATATCTTGGCTGGTCCGGGCCTTGCCGGTGGGAGCCGGGCTCTGGTTCCTATCGCCATCTTGTCAATCGAACCCTGTGACGACGACCCTTGGAAATCAAGCTGCATATCAACGATCTGCCCGACGGCCTCGACTTCGGCGATAGCGTCGCCGTCGATACCGAGACGATGGGGCTTAATCTTCAGCGCGACCGCCTTTGCCTGGTTCAGCTTTCGGCCGGCGACGAAGTCTGTCACCTGGTACAGTTCCGCGACGGCGACTACGGGGCAGCGAATCTGAAAACCCTGCTTGCCGACCCCAAGGTGACCAAGCTTTTTCATTTCGCGCGTTTCGATCTGGCGATGATCGAGCGGAATCTTGGTGTGACCTGCCGGCCGGTCTATTGCACCAAGACCGCGTCCAAGCTGATCCGCACCTTCACCGACCGGCACGGCCTCAAGGACCTGTGCCGCGATTTGCTCGGCGTCGAAATCTCCAAGCAGCAGCAGTCCTCCGATTGGGGTGCCGAGACCCTGACGAAGGAGCAGCTGCGCTATGCGGCAAGCGATGTGCTATACCTGCATCGCCTGCGCGAGCAACTGGACGATATGCTAGAACGCGAGGGGCGCACGGGTTTGGCCAAGGCCTGTTTCGATTTCCTGCCGATACGGGCCCGGCTCGATCTGGCGGGCTGGCCCGACCAGGACATTTTCGAGCACTGAAAAGAGGGCTGTGACAGATGTGGTTTGGCACGCTTGAGGCGGCTGTGTCGTATAACGATTCGTTCTATAGTTCCCAACCTTCGCCCCCCGGGGCCTGAATCGCTTGGCGCCGGGCCTGCCCGGGTGTAGATACGGTTAACCACTTATGGCATCACGCGCAGAACAGATCACCGAAGCCGAGGATAGCGACTTGGCGGCCGCCCGCCGGGTGCTCGAGCTTGGCGCCAGTGCGCTAAACGCGCTGAGCCGCGGCCTGGAACAGAACTTCGTCGCCGCGCTGGACTGCCTGGAGGCGGTCAGCGGACGGGTGATCGTGACCGGCATGGGCAAAAGCGGTCACGTGGCGCGAAAGATCGCCGCGACCCTCGCCTCGACAGGCTGCCCGGCGCAGTTCGTCCATCCGGGTGAAGCGAGCCACGGCGATCTCGGCATGATCACCAAGACGGACGCGGTCCTGGCACTCTCCAACTCGGGCAACACCTCCGAACTGGGCGACATCGCGGCCTATTGCCGGCGCTTCCAGATCCCGCTGCTGGCGATCACCGCACGCAAGGACTCGACGCTCGCGGCCGATGCCGACGTCGCGCTGATCCTGCCGCGCACGGAAGAGGCCTGCCCGATGGGTCTGGCGCCGACCACCTCGACCACGTTGATGATGGCGCTGGGGGATGCGATCGCGATCGCATTGCTCGAGCGCAAGGGCTTCTCAGCCGATGATTTTCAGCTTCTGCATCCGGGCGGGACCCTTGGCCAAAAGCTGTCTCGCGTCGCCGACGTCATGCGCGGCGCCGAGGAGTTGCCGCTCTGCCGTCCGGACACACCCATGTCCGAGGCGCTGATCACCATGACCAACCGGAGCTTCGGCTGTATCGGCGTGACCGATGAAAGCGACCGCCTGATCGGCATCGTTACGGACGGCGATCTGCGCCGCCACATGAGCCCCGATCTGTTGAAACTTCGCGCCGCGGAGGTGATGACCCGCGGTCCCAAAACGGTGCATGGCCAGATGCTCACGGCGGAGGCCCTGGGGATCATGAACGCGCACAACATCACCAGTCTCTTCGTGGTCGACGACGAGCGTCCGACCGGCATCGTGCGCATGCACGATTGCCTGCGCATCGGCATCGTCTGAAGGGAGTCCGGGGGGCCAGTGTCACAGGTAAGCCAATTCGCGGAGCTTCACCAGATCGACCAGGCGCCGGCCGGCCCTGCCCCGGGTTCGGGCGCGGCGCCGCCGCCGCGCTTGTCCGGCCGCAACCGCTACAGCCTGTTCGTCGGGCTGATGAAGATTGTCCTGCCGGCCTTGGCCGTTGCCTTGATTCTGCTCATCATTATTTGGCCACAACTGAATTTCGACAAGAGCCGGTTTCGTGTGCGGATTTCCGACATTTCGCTCGAACAGGCCGGCAGTCTTGCCATGCTCAACGCCCGCTTCGAAGGCGTGGATGAAAAAAACCAGCCCTTCTCGCTGACCGCCGACGAGGCCACGCAGACCGCTCGGCAGGAAGGCCTCATCCACCTCGAGCTGCCGAAGGGCGACATAACCCTCGAAGACGGTACCTGGCTGGCCATGAACGCCCGTGAGGGTGTCTACAGCCGGGATGCCCAACTGCTCGATCTGACCGGCGCGGTAACCCTGTTTCACGACCGGGGCTTCGAGCTGCGTACCGAGGCGGCCCAGGTCGATCTGAACGCCGGCAGTGCGGAGGGCTTCGAGACCGTCGAAGGGCAAGGGCCATTCGGCACGCTGGTTTCGGAAGGATTTAAGGTGCTCGACCGCGGCGAACGCATCATCTTTACCGGCAAGAGCCGGGCGGTGCTCAACCCAGAGGCAGCGGAGGAAGGACAATGACCGCCGGCCTCAAGCGGCTTAGATCGCTCGCGCTGTTCGCCGCCCTTTGCGTTGCCGCGCCCCTGCCGCTTGGCGCACAGGGGCTGTCTGGCCTGCAGGACGGCAAGGGCCCGCTTGAGATCAACGCCGACCAGGGCATCGAATGGCAGCGCAATCGCAACCGCTACATCGCGCGCGGCAACGCGCGGGCGGCGCGCGGCAATGTCGTGGTCTACGGCGACGTGCTGACAGCCTATTACCGCAGTTCGACGGCCGGCGGCTCCGAGGTCCATCGGATCGAGGCAGCCGGCAACGTGCGCATCGTGTCGCAAGGCGAAACGATCTATGCGGACAACGGTGTCTATAGCGTGGACAGGGGCCTGCTTTTGCTGCGCGGCGACGATCTCCGGCTGGTCACCAAGCACGACCAGCTGCGGGCCCGCGACAGTTTGGAGTACTGGGAGCACCAGCGCGCCGCCGTGGCCCGTGGCAACGCCGTGGCGGTGCGCGGCGACAAGGAGATCAGGGGCGACGTGCTGACCGCCTACTTCACGCCCGACGCCAAGAACCGCCTCGAAATCAGCACTGTCAAAGCCGACGGCAACGTGCAAATTTCGACGCCAACGGAATTTGCCACCGGCGACGGGGGCGTGTATTACGTCAAGCAGGAATTGGCGACACTGACGGGAGCGGTCAAGGTGACGCGCGGCGACAACCAGTTGAACGGCGAATATGCCGAGGTCAACATGATCACTGGCGTCAGCCGGCTGATGGGCGCGGCACCGGGCCGGGCGGGTACCACCCGGGTGCGCAGCCTGCTCGTGCCGGGATCGGCAAAAGACGGCAACGACGGCTCATGAAGGGCGACGATCCAATGGCCGGCGATTTGCGGCAGGGCTCTAGGGAAGCCGGCGCGCCGCACGAAACGCCTCAGCTGGTCGCCGACAACCAGGGCCTAGTCGCGGCCAATGTCGGCAAGAGCTTCAAGAAGCGCCCGGTGTTGCGCGGCGTGAACCTGTCGGTTCAGCGCGGCGAGGCGGTCGGCCTGCTCGGGCCCAACGGCGCCGGCAAAACCACCTGCTTCTATATCATCACCGGCCTGCTCACGCCGGACTATGGCTGGGTCACACTGGACGGCCACGAGATCACCGACCTGCCCATGTATCGACGGGCCCGACTCGGTATCGGCTACCTACCGCAAGAGGCCTCGATCTTTCGCGGGCTGACCGTGGAACAAAACATCCGGGGCGTGCTCGAGGTGGTCGAGCCGGTGCGCGAGCGGCGCGAGGCGATGCTCGACGATCTACTGGCCGAGTTCTCGATCACACACTTGCGGCGCACCCCTTCGCTGGCGCTTTCGGGTGGCGAGCGGCGGCGTGTCGAAATAGCCCGGGCACTGGCATCCCGGCCCAACTTCATCCTTTTGGACGAGCCCCTGGCAGGCATCGATCCGATCGCGGTCAGCGACATCCGTGGCCTGGTGTCCCACCTCAAGGATCGCGGCATCGGTGTGCTGATCACCGACCACAACGTCCGTGAGACTCTGGAAATCATCGACCGCGCCTACATCATCCACGAGGGCACGGTGCTGATGGAGGGGGCGCCCTCGGAAATCGTTTCACACGAAGACGTCAGGCGTGTTTACCTCGGTGAAACGTTTAGTCTTTAAGGGTCATTTTCATGGCGGTGACCCAACGCCTCGAGCTCCGGCAATCCCAGTCCCTCGTGATGACGCCGCAGTTGCAGCAGGCGATCAAGCTGCTGCAACTGTCGAACATGGAACTGTCCGCATACGTCGAAGACGAGCTGGAGAAAAATCCACTCCTTGAGCGTGACGAGACCGACGACGCGGCCCTGGCCGATCTGCGCGCGGCAGCGCCCGACCAAACAGCCCGCCGGGAAGACGACAAGAGTGCGCCCGACACCTTGGATCTGGCTACCGCGGAAACCCTCCCGGCCGGATCCGACCAGCCGCTCGACACCGATTTCGAACATGAAGCCGAGGCCGGGCCGATGGCCGACTGGTCGCCCGAGGACAGCGCCTTCGGCAACTGGAGCGGCGGCAAAGGCCAGTTCGAAGACGACGGCACTTCGCTCGATCAGCGCCTGGGCGAAGTGATCGATTTACGCCAGCACCTGCTGCGGCAGCTGCAGATTGAGATCTCCGACCCGGTCGATCGAATCATCGGCGTGCATCTGATCGATATGCTGGACGACTCCGGCTACCTGATGGGCGAGCTGGACGACGTGGCGAGCCTTCTGGGCTGCACGACGGCGCGCGTGGCGGCGACCTTGTCCTGCCTGCAGCGCTTCGAACCGGCCGGTATCTTTGCCCGTTCGCTCAAGGAGTGTTTGGCCTTGCAGCTCGCCGACCGCAACCGCCTGGATCCGGCAATGATGATTCTGCTCGACAACCTCGAGCTCCTGGCCCGGCGCGATGCGGACAAGCTGAAGCAGCTCTGCGGCGTCGACGGCGAGGACATCGCCGAGATGATGGCGGAGGTCAGGAGGCTCGATCCCAAACCCGCGCTCAGCTTCGATACGCGGACCCCGGAGCCGGTGGTGCCGGACATCTTGATGCGGGCGAAACCGGGCGGCGGATGGTTTTTGGAATTGAACAGCGAGACCCTGCCGCGCGTCCTGGCCAACGGAACCTACCATGCGCATATTGTCAAACAGGCCCGCAGCGAACCGGAGCGTCAATACATCGCCGAGCAGTTCCAGTCGGCCAACTGGCTGGTCAAGTCGCTGCACCAACGGGCCACGACAATTCTCAAGGTCGCCGCGGAAATCGCCCGAAAGCAGGGGGGCTTCTTCCACAAGGGCGTTCAGTTCATGCGCCCTTTGACCCTGCGCGACGTGGCCGAGGCGATCGAAATGCACGAATCGACCGTGAGCCGCGCCACCTCGAACAAATATATCGCCACGCCTCGGGGCACCTATGAGCTGAAGTACTTCTTTAGCGCCTCGATCGCCGCGACCGGCAGTGGAGAGGCCCATGCCGCCGAAGCCGTACGCGATCGTGTCAAACGGCTGATCGACGCCGAGGACCCGGCCAAGGTGCTGTCCGACGATACCATTGTCGAACTGCTGTGGGCTGACGGCATCGACATCGCCCGGCGGACCGTCGCCAAATACCGCGAAGCCATGCGAATTCCCTCGTCTGTACATCGCCGACGAGAAAAGTCGCCTCAACTTTAACGAGTTCGTATGAAACTTATGGTAAAGCCCGGAGGCGGCAATAAATCCCTTGCGGAGACCCGCCCGCGGGACCAGAATTGAGGCTAGGAGGCGCTATTGACTTCAATGGATGCCATCACTATGTTCCGCCGCACCGTCGAAGCTGGGGACAAACCCAGGGGCGGAAACGGGGCAAAGCAGCGACCTGTTGGCAACCCGAAAACTTAAGCTGATGCAGCTATCCGTCAAAGGGAAACAGCTCGACATCGGGGGGGCTTTGCGTACCCATGTCGAGACGAGCCTGGAGCGCATTTTGGGCAAGTACTTCGGCGATGCGATCGACGCGCGGGTGACATTCTCCCGCGAGGCGCATCTCTATCGCGCGATGGTGTGCGCCCATATCGGACGTAACATCCTGATGGAGGCGCACGGGGAGGCGGCCGAGCCGTATCCGGCTTTCGATAGTGCCGCCGAACGCCTGTCGAAGCGCTTGCGCCGACATAAGCGCTGGCTGCGGGACCACCATCGGGAGGACTCGGCCGAAGCGGATTCCTTGCCCGGCGGCTTGGCTACCCGTGCCGGCCCGGCAGATAACGATCAGAACAGGAACGACGCACCGAGCGAGGGCAACCGAAATAAGCAGCCGATGATCGTGGCGGAAATGGCAGAGGTCCCCAGCCTGACAGTCAGCGAAGCTGTCAAACGGATGGACGGATCGGACCTTCGGGCCATGCTGTTCCGGAACAGCGCGCATGGCGGACTGAACATGATCTATCGCCGGCTCGACGGCAACATCGGTTGGCTCGATCCCCGCGGCAATCGCGGATCCTGAAAGCTATTATGTTATAGGGAAATAATGGATATCTCCGATCTGATCTTCCCCGAGGGCGTGGTCGCCAATTTGCGCGTGACGAGCAAAAAGCAGGCGCTTCAGGAGCTTGCCAAGCGTGCGGCCGAGCTGACCGAACAGCCCGAGCGGGCCATCTTCGAAGTCCTGATTGAACGGGAGCGCCTGGGTACCACCGGTGTGGGCAACGGCATCGCCATCCCCCACGGCAAGCTGCCCACCCTCGACCGGCTCTACGGGCTCTTTGCCCGGCTCGAGAAACCGATCGATTTCGACGCCATCGACGAGCAGCCGGTGGACCTGATCTGCCTCCTGTTGGCACCGGAGACCGCCGGCGCCGACCATTTGAAAGCGCTGGCACGCGTATCGCGCCTGTTGCGCGATCCGGCGATTTGCGAAAAGCTGCGCGGCACCGATAAGCCCGATGCCCTTTATGCCCTGCTGACCGAGTCGGCCGCCAGCCACGCGGCCTGAAAGTCCGCGACCAATACTCGGACAGGCTGCTAGTGGATGGAAACCGGCTCCAGATCGTTGCGCCGGATGGTCGCCACGGCAAGCTCGTGGCTTGGTAGAACCGTCAGCTGGGTGCCGTCAGCGGCATAGACCGCAAAGAGGCTTTGGCCCTCGATCTGAATCGGCCGGACATAGGCAAGATCGCTCACGCCCAGTGCCATCAGGGCCCGCGGCGATATCTGGCGGTTGGTTTCGGCCTTGTCCATCTCTCTAGTCCTCCAAATTCCCAGTTAGGCGCCGCCTGACGAACGCTTGCGGCCAGCCGACCCGCCGGTTTGGGCCGCTACGGCGGTGGTGTCGATGGCACGCCCCTTGCCGCTATCGCTTGTGGCGATAGAGATCGTGCGCACTTGGGGTTCGACCAGCGGCCGCTCCAGATCGATGCTGAGCAGGCCGTTGTCCAGGTTGGCGCCGGTCACCTCGATGCCTTCGGCCAGAACGAAGCTGCGCTGGAACTGGCGCGTGGCGATACCTCTGTGCAGATAGACGGGCTCCGCCTTCTCGGCCTGGTTCCCGCGCACGACCAATTGGTTGTCCTCGAGCTGGACCTCGAGATCCTCGGCGGCGAAGCCGGCGACCGCCAGCACGATGCGCAGGCGGTTGTCGGAGACCTGCTCGACGTTGTACGGCGGATAGCCGTCGGCGGCACTTTTCGAGATCCGCTCCACGGCACGCTCGAAGTGATCGAAACCTAGAAACAGGGGGCTGTTGAAGAGAGACAATCGGCTCATGTACCAGCTTCCTCCTCATGCGTTGAGCAAGGGCTGCCGTTGACCAAAGCTTCCAGGGCCCGCAGCATCGGCGCCCCAAAAGCCGGCGACCCATGAATGGCGCCGCCTGGATGTTATGTGGGAAGGCCCGTGCCCACCGTCAAGCATCCGGCCGGGCCCGTAAGGCCCCCTTGAAATTAGGGGATTCTTAGCGAAGCTCTGGAATTCTGCCAGTGCCCCGGGATTGCAGGTTTCCCTCTCCCGCCCAACCACTGCTAGAAGGGAAGTCGGATGGCACACGCCACGCTCTCTTCCGACCTCGTCGAAGAAATCGCCGCCAAACGCTCGATCAGCGCCGAAGACGTGCTGGCGCTTCGCCGGGAGGTCTTCCAGGACAGCATCGTCGATCCCATGGAGGCGCAGGCCGTCTTTCGGCTCGACCACGCCTGCCAGGACAAGGATCCGTCCTGGACCCAGTTCTACGTCGACGCGCTGACCGATTTCTTCGTCTGGCAGGCCGAACCGCGTGGCTACGTCAGCGAGGAACTCGGCCGTTTTCTGATTGAGAACATCGCCGGCGATGGCCAGGTCGACGGCAGGAGCGAACTCGAGCTGTTGATAAACGTGGTTCACTGGGCCACCGCCTGTCCCGAAGAGCTGGTGCTCTTCGCCATGAACGCGGTGCGCGAAAGCGTGCTCACTCCGGAAACGGCGATCTTTGGCTCCAATCGGCCACCGGCGGTGATCGGCCCGGCCGACGTGGAAGTCATCCGCCGGGTGATCTATGCCGGGGCGAGCGGCGGCGGCTTCACCGTGACACGGCGCGAGGCCGAGCTGATCTTCGAGCTGAACAACGCCACCACCGAGGTCGAAAACGCGCCGGGCTGGAACGATCTCTTCGTCAAGGCGATTGCCAACCACCTAATGTTTCCGCACGGCGCGCCGGTCGCGCCGAACGCCGAGGAAGCCCGGCGCCGCGAGCGCTGGCTCGAGCAACGGCGTGGCGTCGGCCAGCTTCTGGGCGATATGGGCCGCGCCGTGGGCAGCGGCGACATTCCGCTAAGCGAGACCTGGAAAACCTTCGACCCCTTCGGCGGCAAGGCCGCCCGCGAGGAGCGGGATCGCGAGGCGGCTCGAGTGCGCAGCGCCATGTCGCGCCAAGCGATCGACGAGGATGAGGCCAAATGGCTGATCGGCCAGATCGACCGGGACGGCATTCTGCACGAGAACGAGCGCGCCCTGCTCGCCTTCGTCAAGCAGCACTCGCCCAACATCCATCCTGCGCTGAACGATCTGATGGCCAAGGCCGGCTTGTGACCCGGCGCTAGGAGCCTGTCCGAGTATTGCTCACGGGCCGCCCGCTAGCCGTGGCGAGGAAACTCGGTGTGCGCCGTTTCCAGGCTCTCCAATGAGCCTATATCCCGGTGGTATCCGGCCATTTCAAAACCGAGTATCCGCCCTGTCAGGTGCGGGATCACTTGCGTGCTGAGGTCGAGGCACTTCTTACCCAGAGACGCCATGAAATCGATCACTTCGGGCTCAAGGATATAGACCGCGCCGTTGGCCAAGTTACCCGGCGGGTCCGCCACCTTTTCATGGAATTCCTGCACGACGCCCCGCTTGTCCAGGCTCACGATACCGCAGGTCTCCGGGGCGTCGGTTCTGAACAGGGCCATGGTCATGGCGACCTCGTCCGGCCGGGCCGCATGGCAAGCTTTGAACGCCTTGACGTCGATATCGGTCAGATTGTCGGCGTGGGCGACCAGGCCGGCGCGGTTTTGGAAAAACCCTCGGTTCGCTACAACGGTTCCGCCGGTGCCGAGCAGATCCTGCTCGAATACGAGGGATATCCGATCCTTCCAGGGCGAGCCCGCGACATGAGTGGCGACGGCGTCGGCCAGGTAGTGCGTATTGATCAGCACCGCCTCGATAGAGCCCTCGAATAGCGTCTCCAGCCAATAATCCAGCAGCGGCCGCCCGTGGACCGGCACAAGACATTTCGGAACCTTGTCGGTGACCGGACGAAGCCGTGTACCCAGGCCCGCCGCCAAAAGCAAGGCACGCATGGCATTTTCCTCAAGCGAAGCGGCAGATTTCCGCCTTGATTTCATCGCCGGACAGAGGCGTGTTGCCGACACGCGAGACCTGACAGGCCGCGGCGATGGCGCCCAGAAGGCTGCTTTGCCAGATATCGCCGCCCGCGCAGAGCGCCAGGCCGGCGCAGGTGAAGAGCGAGTCCCCGGCACCGGCGACGTCCTTCGGCGCGGAGTTCAGGGCTGGCAGGCGGTCGGTTTCGAACTCCCCACTCTTCGGCGCGTGGATCAGCAAGCCTTCCGAGCCCAGGGTGATAATGATGTTCTCGGCCCGCGAAGCCTTTTGCAATTGCTCGCCGACAAATACCAGGCCTGAACTGCGATCTTTCAGCGCCAGGCGTGCCTCGAGTTCCGTCGGCGTGATCAGCTTCATGTCCTTGAAGCGGGAAATGTCCGCCAGTTGGGACGAGGCCTGACTGTCGGCCGCCATGGCGACCTCATGCGCCTTGCAGGATTCCACGAGACGCTCGATCAGCTTCGACGGCAGGCAACCGTAGTTGAAGTCCGCGAACAGCAGTAGATCGGCAGAGGGCAGGTCCTGCTCGACGCCCGCCACGATCCGCTCGATGATTTCCTGCTGGATCGCGTGCTGCCGCAGGTGACTTACCCGCAGAAGCGTCTTGCCCGCGGCCCGGTAGCGCTGCTTCAGCGTGGTCGGCCGGCTGTGGTCGCGAAAGACGGTGCTGGTGACGCCGTACTCCTGCAGTTTCTCCTCGGCGTAGGCGGCAACATCATCGTCCCCGGCCACCGTAAATAATCTGACCTCGGCGCCCAGGCCCGCAGCGTGGGCGGCGACGATTCCGGCGCCGCCGATAAAGCGGTGCTCGCCGATCGGTGTGACCACCACCGTCGCATCCTCCTGGGACAGGCCCAAAGGATCGCACTCTACGTAGTCATCGACGATCAGATCGCCAATCACCAGCACGCGCAGTTCGGCAAACCTCTTGGTCAGCCGGACCAGATCGGCGAGCGTGAAGCCGTGGCGCCGGGGATAGTCCTCGGGCAGGCGGATTGTCGAAGTCGCCGCTTCCAGGTAGTTCCGTTCCAGCAGGTCGAGCGACGAGAAGCGCATGTCGCCGGAGCTGAACAGCAGGCGGCCGCCGTATGACCGAACTATCTCCTGCTCCGGGTTATCCCTGATTTCATGCTCCCGGCCCTTGACGACAACGTCAGGTTTGATCGCGAGAATAACGCTGATGAGGTCTTCCCGGAGAATGAAGGCATAGTCGACGGTCTCTATCGAACGCACGGCTTCGAGGCGCAACTCCTCGGGGACGCTGACCCCGGTTGCCGTGTCGGGATGGACAGCCACCACCAGAAACCCACCGGTCTCTCTGGCGAACCTCAGCAAGCGGACATGGCCCGGGTGTAGAACGTTGAAATTACCCGACACGAAGACGATCGTTTGGCCACCGGGCACCTTGGACCTGATGTCCGCCGCGACATCGTCGTTCGCAGGCAAATCGGTCTTGCGGGATTGCATCGATTTCAAATGATGCCTCCAATCAGGCTCAGAGAT
>JBFJPL010000027.1:0-45602 GCA_041617155.1 Kiloniellales bacterium | reverse complement strand
GCAGCTCAAATCCTCGCTGCCGAAACCGACGGGAGAGATCGTTCTCACCGTCACCGGTGAGAACCTCCAGACCAATGCGCCAGGCCGGGCCGAGATCGACTGGCAGATGCTGAAAGGCCTCGGCGTCCGGACGCTCAAGACTTCGACGCCCTGGACCGAGGGCACACCCGAGTTCAAAGGCGTTCTGGCGCGCGATCTGCTGGACTACCTGGCCATCAAGGGCAAGACCGCGCGGGCGATCGCCTTGAACGACTATGCCTACGACATTCCGCTGTCGGACCTCAGGAAGTACCCGGTCCTGTTGGCCTACGAGATGAACGGCAAACCCCTGCAGGTGCGCGACAAGGGTCCGATCTGGCTGGTCTTTCCCCTGGACCAGTTCGCCGAACTGCGCAATCGCATCACGCAACGCAAGATGGTTTGGCAACTGGTAGAGCTGCGGATCAAATGACACGGCGCGGCAATTTCGGCAAATACACCGCCTTCATCGCGATTTTTCTGGTCTTCGCGATCAGCCTGGCCTTCAGCATGCACGCCTTGATCACGCACAACAGGGCGGAAAAAGGCCAACTCGCCAACGTTCAATGGATCGCCGCGAACCTCGAATTCGAGTATGAGCGTTTTCTCAACGCTTTTAATCTCTATGCCCACGGCGACGCGAAAACGAGCAAGGCGCAACTCGAGTTGCGGCTCGATATCCTCTGGAGTCGGATTCCCCTTCTGTTGGAAGGCAAGATCGGCGCCTTCTTCGGCTCGATCGAAGGCGTCCAGGAAACCGTAAGGGCGTTTCAGGCCGTGCTGAGCGACCTCGACCCGCAAATCCGGGGCCTCGCGCGCGATGACCTAGCCACCTACCAGGCCCTGCGAAAAGACCTGGAGACCTATAGGGAGCTGATCTACGAGGTGACGCTGGCTTCGTTCCTGACCACCGAGGCCGAATCGGCGACCTACGACCAGGGCCTCAACAATGCCTATCTCCTGCTGGTCAAGGCGCTTATCGGTATCCTGCTCAGCGGCAGCCTGATCACGATTTTTCTGGTGCTGGAAGTGCGCCGGGCACAGCGTGCGGAGGCCGACGCCCTGGAGGCCCGGCACCAATCCGAGCAGGCCAACCGCGCGAAAAGCGATTTCCTCGCCCACATGAGCCACGAACTGCGCACGCCGTTGAACGCCATCATCGGCTTCTCGACGATCATCGAGCGTTCCATGCTGGGGCCGCTCGGCAACGAGCGCTATCGCGAGTACGGCAAGGACATCAGCACCAGCGGAACCCACCTGCTCAGCCTGATCAACGACATCTTGGATCTATCCAGGATCGAAGCGGGTAAGTTCGAACTGGACGAGACCGATATCGACGTCGGCAAGGCGGTACACGCGTCGGTCCGCCTGGTACGCGACCATGCGGCGGCCGGCAAGATCACGCTGAAGGAGATCGTGCCCGCTCATCTGCCGCAACTGCACGCGGACGACCGGGCCATCAAACAGATCCTGCTCAACCTGTTGTCGAACGCGGTCAGATACACCCTCGAGGGCGGCCGGGTAACCCTTCGCGTCAGCCTGGAAGGCGACGGCCGCTTCTGCGTAACCATAGCCGACACGGGCATCGGCATGACCTCCGAAGACCTGGCAAAGGCGCTGAAGCCGTTCCAGCAAGGCGGCAGCCTCCTGACCCGCAAGCATCACGGCACCGGCCTGGGGCTGCCCCTGGCCAACCACCTTGCGAAACTGCACGGCGGCCAATTGGAGATCGACAGCACACCCGGCGAGGGCACGACCGTGACCGTGATCCTGCCGTCCTGGCGCGTCCGCCACGAGCCGTTGGCCGCCTGAATTCGATGCCTACCACCGCCCGGTTGCGACCGGGACGGGCCCGATCCTACGCCCCTTGCAAGGCACGGTTCACAACACCCGGAGCTCCTTGGGGTAGGGCGTCAGGACTTCATGGCCGGCCCCGGTCACAACAATGGAATCGCCGACCCGCGTGCCGTAGCGCCCGGCCACGGTGATGCCGCCGTCCACGGCGAAGGTCATGCCGGGCTGCAGCAGTGTCCTGTCGCCGGTTTTCAGTTCGGGGCTCTCCAGGAAGGAATAGCCGACGGCACGGCCGGTCCGGTAGCCGGGCGCGAAACCGGCCTCCCGGTATACCGCCTCGGCCGCGGCGTGCGGCTCTTCCGCCGGCACGCCGGGCCGGATCGCATCCAGCGCTGCCCGCTGCGCCGCCAGGGTGGTCTCGTAGCTACGCGCCTGCTCGTCGGTGACCTCGCCGACAAAGTATTCCCGGTCGAACCCGAGCTTGCACAGCCTGAAGTTGGCGATGCCGCAGAAGCAAAGGTAGACCGGATCGCCCCGCTGGATGCGGCGCACGGTCGAGCGGCGGTGGACCAGACAGGTGTCGTGCCCGGACTGCAGGATCTGCAGGTTGTAGATGGTCGGCGAAAAGAACCGTTCGGCCCCGCCGTCGGCGGCCGTGCCGTCCAACAGCGCGGCGGCCTTGCGGGTACCCCCGGCGATCACCGCCAGGGCGACCTCGTATTCCGGCACACCCTCGCCGATCACCGCCTCGGCCGCCGTGGCCATGGCGACGGCGACCTCACCGGCCTGGCGCATGACGGCCAGTTCCTCGGCGCTCTTGATCATCCGCATTTCGGCCAGAAGCCGCGTGGCGTCGGCCATCTCCAGCGTGCCGTGGACCGCGCGCAGATGTTCCGCGATCAAGGCCGGTACGAGCAGACGCTCGATGCCCAGCTTGATCCGGCCGACTTGGCCGAGCAGCGCGTCCAGCGGCCCGCGCCATTCCGCGCCGATGCCGTCTTCCCATGGTCTTATATCGGCCAGCCGGACCATGGCCCGAGCCATATCGGATTCCATCAGCGGCGTGATCAGAGTCGGGTCGCCGGCCCGGGGCACGAACAGCAGCGTCGGGCGGCCGAATTCCGTGCCCAGATAGCCCCAGTAGCCGGTCAGGTAGTAAATCGAGTCGGCGTCGGTCAGCAAGGCGGCGTCGAGCCCGTCGTCCGCCATGCGTCGCTGCAGCTCCGCCATGCGGGCACTGAAAGCTTCATGCATCGCTTCGGCCCTCCGCTCTAACTCCAAGCTTTGTTCCCCGGAACAAAAATGATGCCAAATCCCTAAAAGCCGAAGCAAAATCTGTGTCAACGGATAATCAATCAAAAAATGAGAGCATCACCACCAGGCGCGCCGAAGGAAAAATTTTAAACAAAGGAGGGAGGTATTTTGCGCCGTTTCCATATATTGATGATGGTTCTACTGCTGTCCGCCTGCGCGGGGATCGACGAATACGCCGCGCCGAAACAGCAGTTCAATCTGTCCGACCGCTATTTCAAGGACAAGACGACGGTCGAAGACGGTGCGTTGGATACCATCGTCACCTTCACGACCAAACCCGGCTTCGTGCACAACTACGGCACGGCAGCCGGATTGACGGTCGATACCTTCCTGCGCGGCTACATCAACAAGGAAACCAGACGGCGCGAATTCGAGGTCTACCAACTGGTCAAATACACCGACAAAGGCCGGCGCCACTATCGAACAGCCCGCTATGAGACCCCGGACGGCACCCGTTCCATCGGCGTCACGGAGTTTTGGTCCAGGGTCGACTGTCCGCCCGGCCGCAGGGGCGGTTGCATCTACGAGGAACATATCGGCTTCTCGGTCGGTCAGGAGCTGCTGCAACGGATCGCTGGGGTCTATGGTTCGGGCCGGGCCGAGGCGACCGGTTGGACCATGCGTTTCATCCCGGTGTCGGGCAAACAGTTCCAGACCCTGATCACGGCCGCCGAGGTCAAGGGCCTGCTCGACCGAATGGACGAGTACGAACGCGAGGTCATGGATATCGACCTATCGGGCCAGGAGGTCTGAAGCCGGGATCGCTGGCGTCAATAGGCCTCGGCATAGCGGGCGCAGAGTGCCTCGAGCGGAAAATCGGCCATCAGCGAAATTTCGCTGCGCTTGTAGCGCAGGTAGGCGTCCAGGAAGGCTTCGGGCAGCCACGCCCTGGCCTTTTCATCGGCCTCCAGCGCGCCCAGCGCCGCCGCCAGCGAGGTCGGCAGCCGCTCGACTCCCTTGGCACGCCAATGGTCGTCGCTCCGGCCGCCCGGGCAGCCACGATGGTCCTCGGGCGCCGGCAGCCGCTCGGCCAGCCCTTCGAGGCCGGCCCGCACCACGGCGCCGAGGGCGAGATGCGGGCTGGCCGCGGCATCGGCCGCCCGGTATTCCATGTTGAACTGAGCGGCCAGGTCGTCGCCGCCCAATTGGTTCAGCGGGCAGACCCGCAAGGCGGCCTCGCGGTCGCGGACACCCAGATTGTTGTAGGCGGCGCTCCATTTGTTCGGCACCAGCCGCTGGTAGGACACCACGCTGGGCGCGGTGAAGGCGCACAGCGCCGGCAGATGGCGCAGGATGCCGGCGGCAAAGCTTCCGGCCGCCGCGCTCAGTCCGGTCGGCGAGGCGGCGTCGTAGGTGACCGGCCGCCCCGACAGATCCTGCAGGCTCATATGGATGTGAACTCCGTTGCCGACCCCGCCATCGGGCCGGACCATGGGCGCGAAACTGACCCGATGGCCCAGGCGGTCGGCGGTCGCGCGGGCCAGCTCGCGGAGGATCGCGGCCCGGTCGGCGGCGGCCACGCCGAGCGCCGGCCGAATGGTCACCTCGTACTGCCGGGGGCCGTACTCCGGCAAGAAGGATTCGGGCTCCAGGCCGGCGTCATCGAGGGCGGCCAGGAAAGCCGCGCCGAATTCGCCCTGGCGGCGGATGGCGTCCAGGTTATAGCCGGAGCCGATGCGCTCCCGCGCGCCGTCGTAGTAGAGCTCGTGCTCGAAGGCCGAAAAGAGGCGCAGACCGTGGGCTTCCAGATCACTCAGGGCGCGCGTCAGAAAGCCGCGCGGACAGCAGTCCCAGGGCGAGCCGTCCAGGTTCAACAGGTCGCCCAGATAGAAGTGCTCGCGCGGCGAGCCGTCGCCGAAGTCGACCCGGGCGCGGGCCGTGCGATCGGCCATGAGGATCAGGTCGTCGAGCGCGCCCCAGGGGCTGTCGGCGATTGGCCCGAAGGCGGTGATCATGATGTTGGTCGGTGTCCAGCCGATGCCGGTCTTGAGCCGCGCGTCGAGATCCTGGGCCGGAAAGCCCTTGCCGCGCACCTGGCCGGCGATGTCGCTGGTGCAGAACATGATCAGTTCATCACGGTTCATCCTCGCCTCCTTGCGCCGGACGGCCGACGTCGGCGGGGGCGCCAAATCCTGCGGCCCGCTTGCCGCACCTCGCGCGGCACGACTCGGGGCTTTGCCTTCGCCGTGCCGCGGTCCGGGTGCGTTGCGGACCCCGCTTACTTCGGGTGCCAGGTCTCCAGCAGCGTATAGCGTCCGCCCTGAACGCCGATGATCGCTACCGGTTTTGGCGGCACCATGTTGGCCCGCGTATAGGAGATCTCGCCGGTCACCGCAGGATACTTCCGGGTTGCCGCCATGGCCTGGCGGATCTTGTCGGGGTCGGCCGAGCCGGCTTTCTCGATCGCCGCCGCGAGCAGGCCCACGGCGTCGTAGCCGAGCGGCGCGAAGGCGTTCTCGGGCGCCTTGCCGTAGGCCGACTTGTAGGCGTCGACGAAGTCCAGCACCTCCTTGCGGTCGTCGGCCCGGTAGGTGTGGGTCGAGAAGTAGACATTGTTGGCCAACTTGGGGCCCGGGACATCCGCCACCAACTCCGTGTCGAAGCCGTCGCCGCTCACGATCGGCAGGCTGAGACCCTGCTCACGGATCTGCTTCACCGTGAGCCCGGCCTCGCTCGGAATCGCCGAGATGAAAACCGCGTCCGGCGGCGGGCTAACCGACTGCAGGCGCGCGATCTGCGCCGAAAAATCTGTGTCGCCCATCATGAAGGCGTCGCCCTTGATGATCTCGCCGCCGCGTTCCGTGAAGCGTTCGATGAAGAACTTCGACAAGGCCTTGGTGAAATCCATCGAGTTGTCGGTCCAGACCACGACCCGGCGGGCACCCAGCTTGTCATAGGTGAAGTCGGCGATCGCATATGACTGGTCGTCGTCGCCAAACGGCGTCATGAACATGTTGTCGCCGACCCAGGTGGGCAGCATCGGATGGGTGGCGCCGAAGGTGATGAAGGGAATGCCCTTGGCCTGGAACAGGGGCGCCGCCGCCATGACGAAGGTGGTGTCCGAATAGCCGATCCCGGCCGCGATATTCTCGGACAAGACCCGTTGGGCTCCCTTGGCGGTTTCCTGTTGGTCGGTCTTGGTGTCCAGGATGATCAGTTCGAGCTTGCGACCGCCCAGCAGGCCGCCGGCCTGATTGATTTGAGCGGCGCGCAGCTTGGAGCCGTTCAAGGCCGGATTGTCGAGCGACGAAAGACCGCCGGTCAGGTTATAGAGCAGCCCGACCTTGATCGGTTCCGCGGCCAGGGCCGCGGCGCCGGCCGCAAAGGCCAGAACCGCGGCAACCGAAGCAATCCTCAGCGTTCTCAGCATGTCATGTCCTCCCTTGTTGTGATGGGCGCCCCGTCTGGGCGACCGTTTCGTATCGTTCTTGGGTGCCGGGCCCGGTCAAGAGCGAAGGCTCGCGGCTGCCGAAAAACCCCTTCGGGCGGAATATCAGCACCAGGATCAATCCTAATGCTATCAGAATTTGACTCAAGCCGTAGGCATCGAATGTCTGCTCGAGCGGCTTGAGCACCTCCGCGAGCAGGCTCAAGCCCAGCGCGGCGATGACCGCCCCGGCGAGGCTGCCGGTGCCGCCGATCACCAGCATGGCGACCAGGGTGAAGGCCAGCATGATCGAGAAGCTGCCGGGCGTGATCACGGTCACCAGATGGGTCCACAGCACCCCCGCCACGCCGGCGAAGAAGGCGCCGATGACGAAGGCGGTGAGTTTGGTCCGGACCGGGCGGATTCCCATGCACTGGGCCGCCATCTCGTTCTCTCGGATCGCCATCATGGCACGGCCCAGAGAGGAGTGCTTGATCCGCCAGCAGATGAAGACCGTGAGCGCGGTCCAGCCGAAGACCCACCAGAGGTTGGTCAGCAGGGGCAGCCCGTTGAGGCCGAGCCCGCCACGGGTGTAGCCGTCCATATTGTTGATCAGCACCCGCACGACGATGATGAAGCCGAGGGTTGCCACCGCGAGATAGTGACCGCGCAAGCGCAGCACCGGGAAACCGACAACCAGCGCCATCAACGCGGCACCGACGCCGCCCAGCAGCAGGGCGGGCGGCAGGTCCCATTGCTGGGTGGCGATGAAGTCGGGCAGCTCCGGCATCATGTAGGACTTGCGGCGCACCGGATAGGTGAAGACTGCCGCCAGATAGCCGCCGACCATCATGAAACCGGGATGGCCGAGCGAGAACAGCCCGGTAAAGCCGTTGGTCAACTGCAGACTGGCGGCCAGCATGACGTGAAGGCCGGCGAAGCACGCCAGCGTCAGCAGATAGTCGTTGAGGCTGTGGGTCATCACCGCCACGGCGAGCATCCCCACGGCCAGCAAGGCCCCGCCGGCGAGGGCCGGCCGGGACAGGCGGCGCTTGCGCTCGTCCGGCGCGGCCATGATCACGCGCGCTCCTCGACGCTGCGGCCGAGCAGGCCGTTGGGCAGCACCAGGAGCACGACGATCAAGAGGCCGAACACGAAGGCGTCCCGATAGGACGAGTACTCGGCCGGCAGCAGGCCGACGAACAGCACTTCGGCCAGACCCAGCAGGTAGCCGCCGAGCATGGCGCCCGGAATCGATCCGACGCCGCCGATGACCGCCGCGACAAAGGCCTTGAGGCCGGGCAGAAAGCCGAGCAAGGGGTCGATTTGACCGTACTTGCCGCCCCACATCAGGCCCGAGACCGCCGCCAGCGCGCTGCCGATCGCGAAAGCCGCGAGAATGGCACGATTGATGTTTATGCCCATCAGCCTGGCGACTTGGGGGTTTTCCGCGGTCGCCCGCATCGCCATGCCCAGCCGGGTTCGTTTGACCAGGAACACGAGCGCCGCCATCAGGACCAGCGCGGTGATCACGATCGAGAGATCGATGATGCTCAGGGTGGCCTGGCCGACCGGCAGCCGCTGGCGCATGACCTCGGGGAAGTGAAAGTTGCGGGGCTGCGCCGTGAGTAAAAGGATCCCGAGGTTCTGCAGCAGCACCGAAACCGCCAGCGACGTGATGAAACCGGTCACCTGCGGCGCGCCGCGCAAGGGCCGGAAGGCCACGGTGTCGATCGTGATACCGGCCAGGGCGCCCGTGATCATCACGCCAAGCGCGATCAGCGGCCACGGCAGACCGGTCGCGGTGACCAGTCCGACGGTCACGAAGGCCCCGATCATGACGATGTCGCCATGGGCGAAGTTGATCAGCCGGATGATGCCGTAGATCATCGAAAAGCCGATCGCGACCAGGGCGTACATGCTGCCCAGCGTCAGCCCGTTGATCAGTTGCTGGGTCAGGTATCCCGACATCAGGCAACGCCCAGATAGGCCCGGCGGACCTCCGGATCGTCGGCCAGTTGCCGTGCCGACCCGCTGAGCGCGATGCTGCCGGTCTCGAGCACGTAGGCGCGGTTGGCCAGCTCGAGGGCCATGCTGGCATTCTGCTCGACCAGGAGCAGAGTGGTCCCCTCGCGGTTGATCGCGGCCAGTGTCTCGAAGATCTGATCGACCGCTTGCGGCGCCAGGCCGAGGGACGGCTCGTCCAACAGCATCAGCTGGGGCCGTGCCATCAAGGCGCGGCCCAGGGCCAGCATCATCTGTTCGCCGCCCGACAGGTTGCCGGCCGGAAGCTGACGCCGCTCGGCCAGGATCGGGAAGATCCCGTAGACCCGCGCCAAGTCGGCCGCCACCTGGGCGCGATCCGAACGCAGATAGGCGCCGATGCGCAGGTTTTCCGCGACGCTGAGCGAGGTGAAGATCTGCCGTCCTTCGGGACAGTGCACGATGCCTTGACGCACGATCGTTTCGGCCGCGATTCGCGTCAGGTCGACGGCCGTCCGGCCGCCCGGCGGCGTATAGCGAATCTCGCCCGCCCGGGGTTTGATGAGCCCCGAGAGCGTCATCAAGGTGGTCGTCTTGCCGGCGCCGTTGCCGCCGATCAACGCCACGATTTCGCCCGCGCCGACGGCGAGATCGAGGCCTTTGAGCACGTGCGTGCGGCCCCGTTCGACCTGCAGACCGACGACTTCAAGCATGACCGGCCACACCGCGCCGGCGGCCGAGATAGGCTTCGATCACGGTCGGGTCGTTCTGCACCTGTTGCGGCGTGCCGATCGCCAGGACCTCGCCGCGGCTGATCACCTGGACCCGCCGACAGAGTCCCATGACCACTTTCATATCGTGCTCGACCAGAATCACCGTGAGCCCAAGCTCGCCATGCACCTGGGAGATCGTTTCGGTCAGCTCGGCCGTCTCGCGCGGATTCATGCCGGCCGCCGGCTCGTCGAGCAAGAGCAGGCGCGGTTCCGTGGCCAGGGCGCGGGCAATCTCGACCCGCCGATGATCACCGTAGGGCAGCTGGTCGGCGACCCGACCGGCGAAGCCTGCCAGGCCGAGCAGATCGAGCAGATCGAAAGCCTTGGCGCGGATCAGCCGCTCAGAACGGCGAAACCGCCCGAGCCCGAGCAGCGTCTCGGCGAGGCTTGCCCCGTGGCGCATATGGAGCGCGGCCATGACGTTCTCGAGCACCGTCAGGTCGCGAAACAGACGGCTGGCTTGAAAGGTGCGGGCGATCCCGAGCGCGGCAAAGCGCGGCGCCGAAAGGCCGGTGATGTCCCGGCCTTCGAAGGTTATGCGGCCGCCGCTGGGTCGGATCACGCCGGTCAAGAGGTTGAAGGCCGTGGTCTTGCCGGCCCCGTTCGGACCGATGAGCCCGAGCAGCTCGCCGCGTTCGAGGCGCAGGTGATAGCCGGCCAAGGCGTGCACACCGCCGAAGCGCTTGGACAGCCCCACGACCTCCAGCATGAAGGCGTCCGGACTCGTATCGGCGCCATCGTTCATCTGCTAAGAGTGCCCTCCCCAGGGTGCCGGCCGGTCGGAACGCCTTCGGTGCGAGGCGGCGGACGGCGAGCTGATACCCAGTGGTCTAAATGAGACCACTAACCATCGAGGCGCTGCAGCGCCCGCGTAAACCAATCCGCCAGGCGCTCGGCCCACTCGGCCTGGGCCGCCGCGCTTTCGATCAGGTCGTGACGCATTTCGATCTCGATGTGCGGGATCCCGCGTTGTTCGCCGTGGACCGGGATGCCGTAGTCGCTGTCGTCGCTGACCGCGTAAGGCTGGTTGTCCCCGATGCAAAGTTCCGGATCCTCGGCCATCAGGGCCTTGAGGATGGTGGCCAGGCGGCCGTTCCGGTTATAGAGCAACCCGATGTGCCAGGGCCGAGATTGGCCGTGGTAGACCGGTGTGAAGCTGTGCATGGCGACCAGCACGCTCGGCCGGCCGGCCGCCGCGCGGGCATTCAGGGCCGTGACGATCGCGTCGTGGTAGGGAGCGAAGATCTCGCGCGCCCGCGCTTCGGCCTCGCCGGCCGGGAGGTTCAGGTTGCCGGGAATGTCCGTGTCCTCGCTCCGGGTGGCGATCGAATCGTGGCGGGTGATCTGGCGGTTGCAATCGATCACCAGGCGCGAATAGGTCTGGGTCACGACCGTGGCGTCCAACAGCTCCGACAGGCGGCGGCTGAGGCCCGCGGCGCCGACGTCCCAGGCGATGTGCCGGACCAGATGCATGGGCTCCAGGCCCAGGGTGCCGACCCGCTTGGGAATCAGGTTGCCGGCGTGGTCGCAGGTGATGAAGAGGTCGGAAGCGCCGTCCGGCCGATGCACGAAAAACGGCGGCGGATCGTCGGCCGCCAGAATCTTCGGCGTGGCGGCCGCGGCCTCTCGCACGGGTTTCGACTTTCGGCTAATCTCGTCCATGGTCCCATGATTAAGGCTCGGACGAGCGCCGCTGTCCAGCGCAGGATGAACGGAGATCAAAAGATGACGCAGCCGACCAGTCGGGAGATAGCGCTCGAGCCGACGCAGGCCGCGCTCCTGTTCATCGACGTGCAGAACTACTGCGCCCGGCGCGACGGCGGCGAGTTCAAGGACCTGTCGCCCGCCGAGTTCGACGCCAAACTGGGCTACTATTTCGACCGGCTGGAGCGGCTCGCCGTGCCCAACATGCAGCGGCTTCAGGCCGGTTGCCGGGCGGCCGGGATCGAGGTCCTCTACACCCATATCGAAAGCCTGACCAAGGACGGCCGCGATCTCAGCCTGGACTACAAGATCTCCGGCTTCAACGTGCCCAGAGGCTCATGGGACGCCCGGGTGATCGACGCCATCCGGCCCGGCGACGACGAGATCGACCTGCCGAAAAGCTCGTCCAGCGTGTTCGTCTCGACCAACATCGACTATCTCCTGCGCAACCTGGGTGTGCGCTACCTGGTGATCTCGGGCGTGGTGACCGACCAATGCGTCGAGTCGGCGGTGCGCGACGCCTGCGACCTGGGCTACCTGGTCACCCTGGTGCCCGACGCCTGCGCCACCTACAGCCAGGAACGCCACGACAACTCGCTGGGCGCGATCAAGGGCTATTGCCGCCAGCGCAGCACCAAGGACCTGCTGAACGAGATCGGCCAGTGCTAGGAGCCTGGACGCCTTTGCACCGGTGGCCTTGCCCGACCGGGTCGCTCTGGTTCAGTTGGTGTAGAAGGCCTTGACCCGCGCGATCACCTGGTCGACGTCTTGGCGCGAGACGTCGTGGTGAGTGACCAGGCGTATGGTCGGCTCCTGGGCGGCGATCAGGACGCCGTGTTCCTTCAGATAGCGGCGCAGCGGGCCGTGGTCCGCGCCGTTCGGCGTAACGAAGACCATGTTGGTCTCGACCGCCTCAAGGTCGACCGACAACTCGGCAATGTCCGCCAGGCCCTCGGCCAGGGCCCTGGCGTTGGCGTGATCCTCGGCCAGCCGGTCGACGTGCCGCTCCAGGGCGACCAGGCCGCAGGCGGCCAGGACGCCGGACTGGCGCATCGCGCCACCCAGGATTTTGCGCGCCCGCCGGGCCCGTTCGATCAACTCGCGCGACGCACAGAGCACCGTGCCGACCGGCGCGCAAAGACCCTTGGAGAGGCAGAGCGAGACGGAGTCCATACCGTCGGTCAGCACCCTGGGATCGACGCCCAGGGCGACCGCCGCGTTCATCAGCCGCGCGCCGTCCAGATGAACGGCAAGGCCGTGTTCCCTGGCCACCGCGACCACGGCCTGCATGCGCGCCACGGGAACAACGCGGCCCGACACGGTGTTCTCCAGGCAGACCAGCCTGGTGCGCGGGTAGTGGGCGTCGTCCGGCTTGATCGCGGCGCGCACGGCCTCCGGGTCGATCGCGCCGCCCTCCAGGGTCGGAACCGGAAACGGCGAGATGCCGCCGAGTACGGCCGCGCCGCCGGCCTCGTGGCAGTAGACGTGATAGCTATCGCCGGCGATGTATTCGTCGCCCCGCCCGCAATGGGCCATGAGGGCCGAAAGGTTCGACTGGGTGCCGCTGGCCAGGAACAGGCCGGCCTCCTTGCCGAGACGCTCCGTCATCCGCGCCTCCAGGGCGCGCACGGTCGGATCGCCGCCATAGACGTCGTCGCCCAGCGGACAGCTGACCATGGCCTCGCGCATGGCCGGCGTCGGCCGGGTCACGGTGTCGCTGCGCAGGTCAATGAACTGCTCTTCGGCCGGCAAGCCGTCGAGCGCGGCGATCGATTTCGCCTTCTCCGGCACCTGGCCCATCGCTCGCTTCTCAATATGCCTACTGGGGCAGCGCGGCGACAATATGCACGCGCTGCTGCTCGCCTCCGTTGATCGCCGAGTGATAACCCCGGGTATCGGTGAAGTAAACCGAGCCGTCGGCGGGCAGATGGGTGCAGTGGTTGTTGACGATCATCACGGCGCCCGGATTGGTGTGGATCGGGATGTGCAGCCGGGGTTCCGGATCGCGGTGCCAGGAGTTGCAGGTCATCGGCTCCTTCATGAGGATGCGCATCCGGCCGATCGGGAAGCGCGCGGTGAGGGCGCCGTGCACCTCGTCGAAGTAGGTGCCCTTGAGCGCCGGCACGAACTCGCTGAAGGCGCGCTCGTCGACCACCCCTTCGCGCTGCACCTCCTGGTAGGTCTGGTCCGGCCGAATGAAATAGAGTCCCGACAGGTCGTTGGCCGAGACCGATTCATCGTCCGGGCGCCGGGTCAGGGGAATGGCATTGAAGCCCTCGCCCATGTATTTGTAGTTCGAGACGCCCAGGACGTCATTCAGGGCCTGGCGCAGCTTTGCGATATCGAAGCTCAGATCCAGCTTTGCGAAGCCGGGGCCGGGAACATAGCCGGCGATCCTGGTGGTATCGGGCTTCGCCGCCAGCCAGGCCTTCATGCGCTCGCTGTCGTGCGCGCTCGATGCCGTGGTCGGTAACATGACCGGACCTCCTTGTTCGTCCTGGCGGCCATTGTCCACAAAGTGGGAATCAAGGGAAGTACGGTTTCGCGCTCGGGAGACCTCATCAACGCTTTTGCTGGTGCTGCGCCGGGCGCTGTGCCACCTTCGCCGCCCGATACCCTTCGCTCCCTTCCGGTTTCCCCTGATGCCTGGCTCCTCCCATCCCGTCAAAGCGATCGCCTGGATGATCGGCGCCCTCACCTCCTTCACGGTGATGGCGGTTTCCGTGCGCGAACTCTCGGCCGGCATGCATGCCTTCGAGATGCTGTTCATCCGCAGCGCGATCGGCGCCGCGATCCTGGCGGTCGTGCTGTGCTTCCGCGGCTGGGGACAGCTCAGGACCCTGCGCATCGGCGGCCACGTCCTGCGCAACGTGGTCCACTTCGCCGGCCAGACCTTCTGGATCTTCGGCATCGCGCTGCTGCCGCTGGCCACGGTCTCGGCGATCGAGTTCACGACGCCGATCTGGGGCGCCTTGATGGCTGTGCTGTTCCTGGGCGAACGCATGAACCGGGGCCGCTGGGCCGCCTTCGCCATGGGCTTTCTCGGCATTTTGATCATCCTGCGGCCCGGCCTGGCGGTGGTCAGCAGCGGTGCCCTCATCATGCTGGCCTGCACCTTCTGCTTCGGGGCGACCAACGCCATCACCAAGTGGCTGACCCGCAGCGAGGCCGCTCTGGCCATCTTGTTCTACATGGTCGCGATGCAGACCGTTTTCGGCGCCGCCGCCTCGCTCTTCGTCTGGGTGCCGGTCCAGGCCGCCGACTGGCCCTGGCTGCTGCTGCTCGCGGTCACCGGCCTTTCGGCGCACTATTCCCTGGTGCGCGCCCTGGCCGCCGCCGATGCGACCTTCATCATGCCCTTCGAGTTCTTGCGCCTGCCCCTGGTCGCCGTGATCGGCTTCCTGCTCTACGCCGAGTCCTTCGAGCCGATCATTCTGGTCGGCGCCGCACTGATCTTCTCGGGCAACTACTACAGCCTGCGGCAGGAGAACCGCGCGGCCGCGACAAGCCGGGCGACCGAAACCGCAAGCTAGTGGTTCTGAGTCAGACCACTAGATGTGATCGCCTCGGACGTCACGACTCGTGCTCGCCGAGTGCCTGCTTGATGCTGTCGGGCACCTCGGTGCCGCTGGCGCGCATGGCCTGGGCGACGCGCTGAAGCTGAAGGTGGTCGGGCGAGCCCGGGGACAGGCGGTCTTCCTGCTCGTCCCGGATCAGTTCGGCCATCTCGCAGGCGAGCAGCACCTGGCTGCGGCGCACCAGTTCGTCGAAATCGACCTTGCCGAGGTCGCCGTTCGCCTCGAAAGCGGCGGCGACGCGCGCCGCCTCCTCGCCATACCAGGCCTTGACCGCCGCACGCAGGTTCTTCATCATTTCGGACACCCCTTGGAGGCTGCTTCGCCGTCACGCGCGATCATAAACCCGCGATGCACGGTGGGACCAGCTTGACAGCAATACGAAAATGACACAGCCTATTCGAGGTAGTTTCGACCTCTACAAATGCGCCCGTGACGATTGTCGCCGCGTGCGTCTGTGGTATTTGCAATGCAAACCTCGAAAGGCGAAGGGATCGGATCATTCGTTCTGAGGGCGCGGCAAAGCCGCGCTCGGATGAGCTGCGGTGTATTCGCTTTGCGCGAATTCGGTTGTCGCAAGTCTGTTGGGCAAAAGAACGGAGTGGGATTGGGCCATGTCTGGCGCTCCAAGTGACGTCCGGTCCGACCGGTTGATCAAATCGATCTACGGCACCCTGAGCCGGACTGGCCATTGGCCCGAGGTGCTGGAAGAGATCTGCCAGGCCTTCGACGCCTCGGCGGTCAGCTTCTTCGAGCACAACTTCGGCAACCGCAACGGCTTCATCCGCTACCGATGCCGCCACTTCGACAACGCCACCGACCAGATCTACAACACGAAAATGTGCGGGCGGAATCCCTGGATGCGGTCCGATCAGCCCTACCGGCCGGAAACCGCCCTGCTTGGCACCGAAATCCTGCCCAACGTGGAGTTGGAGAAAACCGCGTTTTATCAGGACTACCTGAAACCGCTCGGCTATCTGCACCGGCTGTGCGGGGTGGTCGCCCGCGACGGCCTCGAAGTGCAAGCGTTGGCGCTGGTCCGCAACCGGCAAATGAAGCCCTTCAGGCAAAGCGACAAGAATCGACTCCAACATATCCTGCCGCACCTGCATCAGGCCTGGGACCTGCGCCACCACTTGGACGACGACAGGAGCCAGCGCGAGGCTCTGCTGGAACTGATCGATTACATCCCGATCGCCTGTTTGCTGGTCAACCAGGGCGCCCAGGTGCGCTTCCTCAACAAGGCCGCCGAGCAGTTGCTGGCGCGGCGGGACGGTCTGCTGCTCACGGCCGGCGCGCTCACGGCCGGGACCAGCCGAGAGTCGGTGCGCCTCAGGCGCATGATTGCCAAGGTCGCCGCACAGGGCACCCCGACGTCGGACGACCTGGGCGCGCGCATCGTCATCTCGCGCATCTCGGACCGGCTGCCGCTGCTGCTGACCTGCTATTCGGTCCATCGCAGCGAGATCGATTGCCGGACGATCGATCGCCCGGGCAAATCGGGCGCGCTGGTCGCCCTGTTGGTAAAGGATCCCGACGGCAACAACCTCGACAACTTCGACAGCTTTGCCGCCGCCTATCACCTGACCGCCGCGGAGGCTCGGCTGATCGGTCTGCTAGCCGCCGGGCGCGGCCTGTTCCAAGCCGCCAAGCAACTGGGCATCACCAACAACACGGCGCGCACTCACATGCGCCACATCTACTCGAAGGTCGGCGCTCATCGGCAGGCCGATCTCATCCGCATGCTCGCCAAGCTGGGCATGTCTTCGTGACACTTACGGGAATCCACAGTTTTCCGCTCTTCCGGCCCTAGTTATCCGTGATTCATCACCCCTAGGGGTGACGCCAGGGCCAAGTTTTCCTGCTTAAGCTTCCCTCAGGCAGGCTGGAGCATGGCTTTCGGCTTGCCCGGCTGAAGCAAAACAAGTGGGCTGCTAACCCGCGTACCAGGCGCCCTGCCGCGCGGCGTTCGGCCCCAAAACAAGAGGAGGCTCTCCCGTGGCAAAGACTGTATTTAGGGCCGAGATGGACAAATGGCCGGAAGACCAGGAGGTCAAGACCCACAACCGCTGGCATCCGGACATACCGATAAACCAATGGTTCAAACCGGGCGACGAGTTCCGCGTCGAATGCTACGACTGGACCGGCGGACAAATCAAGAACGACGACTCGGCCAATGACATCCGGGACGTCGATCTGTCCAAGGTGCATTATCTGAGCGGTCCGTTCGGTTGCGAAGGTGCGGAACCGGGCGACCTCCTGAAGGTCGATATCAACGACATCGGCTGGCTCGAGGACTCGCAGTGGGGCTTCACTGGCATCTTCGCGCTGGAGAACGGCGGCGGCTTCCTCGACAAGCACTACCCCGAAGCGCGCAAGGCCTGCTGGGATTTCAGCGGCATCTACACGACCTCGCGCCACATTCCGGGGGTTCGCTTCCCCGGTTTGATTCATCCGGGTTTGATCGGCACCCTGCCGTCGGCCGAGCTGCTGGCCAAGTGGAACAAGCGCGAAGCCACGCTGTTCGAGACCGATCCGGACCGGGTGCCGCCGCTGTGCACCCTGCCGGACGGCATGGCCGGCACCACCACGGCCCTGATGGGGCAGATGACCGGCTCCGCCCGGGACAGCGCCGCCGCCGAGGCCGCGCGCACGGTGCCCGGCCGCGAGCACGGCGGCAACTGCGACATCAAGAACCTGTCGCGCGGCTCGACCTGCTACTTCCCGGTCTATGTCAAGGGCGGCGGCCTGTCGATGGGTGACATCCACTGGTCGCAGGGCGATGGCGAAATCACCTTCTGCGGCGCCATCGAGATGGCCGGCTGGATCGACATCGGCGTCGACATCATCAAGGGCGGCGTGAAGAAGTACGGGATCACCAATCCGATCTTCAAGCCGAGCCCGGTCGAACCGAACTACTCGAACTATCTGATCTTCGAAGGCGTATGTGTCGATGAGCACACCGGCGAACAGCACTACCTGGACGCCACCGTCGCCTATCGGCGGGCTTGCCTGAACGCCGTCGAGTACCTGAAGAAGTTCGGTTATACGGGCGAGCAGGCCTACATGATCCTGGGAACGGCACCGGTCGAGGGGCGGATCAGCGGAATCGTCGATATTCCGAACGCCTGTTGCACGCTGGCCATCCCGACGGAGATCTTCGAGTTCGACATCCGGCCGAACGCCAAGGGACCGAGCAAGATGGTCTCTGGCGCCGACGCGGCCGCCTGCAGCTGAGGGAATCCGCGAGGCGGCGGGGCTTTGGTCCCGCCGCCTCCCACCGCAACACGATGCGCGCCCGCCGCGGCCGGATCGGGCCAGGGTTTGGTGCGGCCCGCGGGCAGCGTTGACGCACGGAGGATCAGATCATGTTGTTGGGCTTAGCTCTGCTCTATGTCGGGGCCGTGCTGTTCTTGAACGGCATCTGGGTCATGGGTTACATCGAGGATCGCGAGATCTCGGTCATCAACGTTTTCGTCGGGACGCTGACCCTGCTGGTTTCCCTGTTTCTGGCCTTCGGGCCGGGCGCGGACGCCGGGACGATCAAGGCCGCGGCCTTCACCCTGCTCTTCACCTTCACCTATTACTGGGTGGCGTGGAACCGGTGGAACGGCGCCGATGGCCGCGGTCTCGGTTGGTTCTGCTTCTTCGTCGGCGTCACCGTGATTCCGATTACCTTGCAGACCTTCGCCGAGGCGACCACGGCCTGGGACGTCTGGTTCGCCATTTGCTGGGCCTCCTGGGCGGTGTTGTGGCTGATGTTCTGGGCACTGCTCGCGCTCAAGCGGCCGATCGCCAAGGTGACCGGCGCGGTGTGCGCCGCACAGGGCGTCTATACCGGCTGGGTACCGGGATACCTGCTCCTGATCGGGGCCATGGGACCGGCGGCGACGGCCAGTTGACGACCGCCGCGAGACCGTAACTGGATCGGCTGGAGGCCGGTCGGAAGGAGTGTAAGATGCCGTTGTATATCTATGCCTGCGAGGACTGCGGCCCGTTCAGCGATTGGCGACCGATGAGCCAGGCCGCCGACCCGGCCTCCTGCCCGCATTGCGACGAATTGGCGCCGAGAACCATCTCGGCGCCGTTCCTCGCCAACATGGACCCCAACAACCGGATCGCCCATCAGCGCAACGAGAAGAGCGCGCACGAGCCGCGGGTCGCCGCGCGCGAACAGCTCGACCGGCACGGCGCGAAACGCGGCGCCCACGGCCACCAGGGCCACAAGCACCATGCGGCCCGGCCGTGGATGATCGGGCACTAGGAGTCTGTTCGAGAATGGCCACGAGCTCCTAGCGCACAATTCGATATCGGCGCGCCGGAGGGGATGCTACGGCAGATCAAGGTGCCGCGCGCGGGCGGCGTGTCCCTGATCCCGATACCCGGTGATACCGGCTGAGGGCAATCGGCGACTGCCGCGGCCAAGGCCGTCGTCAACGCGCCGGGCCGCAACACGCGGCGCGGCCCAAAACATCTTGACTCTGAAAGCGCCAGGCCGCGTTTTGAACAGGCTTCCACAAGCGAAAGGCCTGACGTGGCGCTGCCCAGAGATCGAAACAGGACTTCCGCGTTCCGCTCGCCCCGGCTTGCTGGGGCTGGCCGCGTGCCATCGCCGTGACCGCCGAGCCCCTTACCGCGGGCCGGGACCGCGTCGGCCTGGGCATCGCATTCGCGGTCATCGGCATCGCCTTCATGGCCTCGTTCGATGCCACGGCCAAGTTCCTGGGCGCCAACTACGGCATCGTGCAGCTGGTGTTCTTCCGCAATGTCGTGGCGCTTGTGTTCCTCCTGCCGCTGCTCCTGCGGGCCGGCGGCATCGCCGCGTTCAAAAGCCGCCATCCGCTGCTGCACGGGCTGCGCGCGCTGTTCGCGCTGGGCGCGGGCTTCAGCTTTTTCTTCGGCCTGCGTTTCATGCCCCTTGCCGAAGCTTTCACGCTCGCCTTTGCCGGGCCGATCTTCATCACGGCTCTGTCGGCGCCCTTGCTGGGCGAAAGGGTCGGGCCGCGGCGCTGGCTCGCCGTACTGGTCGGGTTTCTGGGCGTGGTCCTCATGCTGCGCCCGGGGGCGGCGGCGCTGCGGGTCGAGGCGCTGCTGCCGCTGGCCGCGGCGCTTTGCTATGCCTTCGTCATGCTGCTCTCGCGCAAGCTGCCGCGCGAGGAGCCGGTCGCCGGCATACTGTTCTGGACCGCCCTGGTCGGCGCCCTGGCTACGGGGCTGGCCTTGCCGTTCGGCTGGCAGACGCCGACGCCCTGGGACTGGGGCCTCTTCATCTTCCTGGGCGTGATCGGGTCATTGACCATGTGGTTCTTGACGCTCGCCTACCGCCACGCGCCGGCCGCCGTGATCGCGCCCTTCGACTATACCCTGCTGCTTTGGGGCCTGCTGCTCGGCTGGGTGATCTGGCGTGAGTTGCCCGACCCCTGGATCTGGCCGGGCGCGGCGATCCTGATCGCCTGCGGCCTCTACATCACCCACCGGGAGACGCGCAGTGTCCCGGGCGCCTCCAGCCCGGCCGCCGCGCAATAGGGCCACCGACCGCTTTCAGATCCCGAACAAGCCGATCACCAAGCCCATGATCAGCAGCACGCCGAGCCAATGCCCGCCGTCGATCAGAGTGAGCGACCAGCTGGCCGCCTGAAAGCGGTGGTTGACCACCATGGTCGCCAGCACAAGGCCGAACCAGAGCAGCCCCGCCGTGATCAGCGCGCGCGAAACCGCGACCTCGCCCAGATGGCCGACCACCCCGGCCAGGGTCCAGGCCATGACCAGTTGGGCGACAAAGGCGGTGACGAAGGGCAAGGGGCTGGGCTTGGGTTGTTCGGTCATGCCGAGCGCCGCCATCCACCGCTTGCCGAGCAGGCCGTACCAAAGCGCCCCGAAGGCGAAACCGGCGACCGCGGCGACCAGAATCGCTTGATAGTTGACGCCCGCGAATGCCATGATTCGCCTCCCCACTGTCGTTGCTTAGGCGCAACGAGGCCCGCATGCTACGCCATCCGCCTGGCGGCCGGAAGTGGTGGCAAGGATGCCGGCCGAAATCCGGGCCATCAGCTCCAACTCGGCCTAAAAAATACGAAAGTTCAATTCCTTATCGAAAACGGCCCGGCGCGACAAAGGTTGACATTGCGCCCCTCGGGTGCCATCTACCGGCTTCCTAGTTGTCTCGCGATCGCGCGATGCGCGGCCGAAGCCTCGGCGGCGCCCTAATCCCGAGAACGAAACCATCAATCCGCCCGTCCCGGCCGCGCCTGGGACGTTGCGACTGGCCGGACCGGCGTACCGCTGTCAGCGGTACGCTAAAATCCGGCAGAAAGTTAGTACGTGACCCAGTGTAAATTTTCAGAGCTCGGCCTTCACGAGCCCCTGCTGCGCGCCCTGCGCGCGGAGAACTACGACCGCCCGACTCCGATCCAGACTCAGGCGATCCCGCAATTGCTGGCCGGCAAGGATCTGCTCGGCATCGCCCAGACCGGGACCGGCAAAACGGCGGCTTTCGGGCTGCCGATCCTGCAAAGCCTCGCGGCGAGTCCGGACCGGACCGCCCGGCGGGCCGCTCGGGCGCTGATCCTGGCGCCGACCCGCGAACTGGCCATCCAGATCGGTGAGGCGCTGCGCTCCTACGGCCGCTACCTGTCGCTGCGCCAGGCCGTGATTTACGGCGGCGTCGGCCAAAAGCCCCAGGTCGACGCGCTTCGGCGCGGCGTCGACATCCTGGTCGCGACCCCCGGCCGCCTGCTGGATCTCATGAACCAACGGCACCTGCGGCTCGATGGCATTGTCCACTTCGTCCTGGACGAAGCGGACCGGATGCTCGACATGGGATTCATCCGCGACGTCAAGAAGATCGTCGCCGCCCTGCCGCGCCGGCGCCAGACCCTGTTCTTCTCGGCGACCATGCCGGACGCGGTCGCCGGCCTGGCCGGCGACATCCTGCGCCAACCGGTGCGCGTCGCCGTGACTCCGACCGCGACCCCGGTGGCGCGGGTCGAGCAGTCCGTGTTCTTCGTCCCGGCCGCAGAGAAACGTGTCCTGCTGGCCGAGATCCTGCGCGACCCGGCGCTCGGCCGGACCATCGTCTTCACCCGCACAAAGCACCGCGCCAACCGCGTCGCCGAGCAGCTCGACAAGATCGGCTTCGCCGCCGAGGCGATTCACGGCAACAAGTCCCAGGGCGCACGCCAGCGTACGCTCGATGGCTTTCGCGCCGGGCGCGTGCGGGTCCTGGTGGCGACCGACATCGCGGCGCGCGGCATCGACGTCGACGGCGTCACCCACGTGATCAACTACGAGCTGCCCAACGTCCCGGAGGACTACGTCCACCGTATCGGTCGCACGGCGCGCGCCGGGGCGTCCGGCGCGGCGATCTCCTTGTGCGAGCCGGGCGAGCAGGCCTTTCTGCGCAGCATCGAGGCCCTGACCAAGCGCCGGCTCGAGGTCGCCCGCGGCGAGCCGGCCCGCCATGTGCCGGCGAACACCGGCCGGGAGCCGGCGAACAGGAGCCGAAAGCCGGCGCGTCCGGGTTGGCGCGTACGGAACCACGGTCAGAAGTCGCGCCGCGCCGCCTGATCGCGCGGCGCCACGGCGCCCGGTTTCCACCGGGTGCGGACTTCCGCTATACCTGAGGTCACGGATAGTGACCGTTGGTACTGGGGGAAGCCGGTTGAAAGTCATTGACCTGGATAGCTGGCCGCGCCGCAGTCAATTCGACTTCTTTCGCGGGGTCGCCAAACCGCATTTCAGCCTGACGGCCAGCGTCGACGCGACGCGCCTTGTCGAAGACCTGAAGCCCAAAGGCGTCTCCCTCTTCAATGCGGCGCTCTTCGCCATCATGGCGGCGGCCAACGGGATTCCCGAATTGCGGACGCGCTTTCGCGGCGGTCAAGTGATCGAACACGAGCTGGTCCATGCCTCGGTGACCGTTCCCATCGAGGACGACCGCTTCGCCTTTTGCGAAATCGAGTTTTCGCCCCGTTGGCCGGACTTCGACGCCCGCTGCCGGCAGGCTGTGGCGGATGCCAAGCACCAGACGATCCTCGAGGACAAGGTGGCGCAGCGGGACGACTGGATCTACCTCTCCTGCCTGCCCTGGATCGCCTTTACCGCCATGGCCAACCCGACCAATGGGTCCGACGACTGCACGCCGCGCATCTGCTGGGGCAAATTCGACCGCCAAGACGGCGCCTGGCGCATGCCCGTGAGCGTCGAAGCCCACCACGCGCTGGTCGACGGCCGCCACATCGGGAAGTTCTATCAGGAACTGGAACAGCGCATCACCGCTGACTTCATCTGAAGCAGGTCAGAGGCGGAACCAGCTGGGACTATGATGGCTGTCGCGCGATCACCCGAATTTCCACGATCGTACCTTCCGAAACGAAACCAGCGACCTCGATCGCGGTCCAGGCTGGGTAAGGCTCTTGCACAAATTCAGCGCGTATGGACTTGAAGAGATCGAGATGCTCTCTGAGCCCAACATGGTAGGAGGTCATCTCAACGACATGACCGAAATCCATGCCGCCCTCCTCAAGCACGCTAGCGACCTGGGAAAAGGCTTGCCTGATTTGCTGCTCGGGATCACTCGAGAGTTCGCCGCTCGGGGCCACGCCGGTAAATCCGGTCAGGAAAACAAATCCGCTACAGCTCAGCCCCGGCGACATGCGCCAGTCGTCATAGTAGCCTTGCATGTCCGGGGGGATTATCGGGGTCGCAACCATCCTGCGAGGGTAGCAGGAGAGTTTGCAGCTCGCCATATCCGCTAGCGGTCAAGCGGCGAAGGGAGGCGTCGAGCGGCTCAATTGTGGCTGGCTGCTCGCGAGGCGCCCGACCTCACTCCTCGCCCGGCTTCACGCTGCGCAGCTTCTTGAGCGCGCCGCGCCGGGCCTTGTCGGCCAGGCGGCGCTTTTTCGAGCCGGCCGGGGTGGCGGTCGGCTTGCGCGGGGCGGGTGGCGTGGCGGCGCGGCGCAGCAGGTCGGTGAGGCGAGCCAGGGCATCGTCCCGATTGCGCTCCTGAGTGCGAAAGCGCGCGGCGGTGATGACAATCTCGCCCGCCTTGGTCAGGCGTTTGCCGGCCAGGCGCCGGGCGCGGGCGCGGACCTCTTCCGGCAGCGAGGGCGAGCCAGCGAGATCGAAGCGCAGCTGCACCGCCGTCGCCACCTTGTTGACGTTCTGGCCGCCGGGGCCGGAGCCGCGCACGAAGCTCTCCTCGATTTCGCGCGGGTCGATGGCGATCCGGTCTGTGATCTCGATCATGCCTGACTAAATATCAAAAAGTGATCGCGGGTGATGTCGGCCGATGCCGCGAGGCTGTATGATGGCGGCAGGCGGCTTTCGGTCCAAGCTTGCGCCATTCTAGGACAAAATGATGAATGAGATCCGAGATCTCGGCACCATCAACCGGCCCCTGCTGGTGTTCGGCGGGCCCTACGGCAATCTCCAGGCGACGCGCGCGCTGCTGACCGAGGCCGAGCGGCGCGGCATCCCGAGCGAGCGTATGCTGTGCACCGGTGACCTGGTCGCCTACTGTGCCGATCCGAAGGCCACTGTCGAGCTGATCCGCGAGGCCGGTATCGCCGTGGTCATGGGCAACTGCGAGGAGTCGGTCGGCGCCGACGCCGAGAACTGCGGCTGCGGCTTCGAGAAGGGTTCGAGCTGCGACCTCCTGTCCGCCCGGTGGTACCGCTACTGCGTCGGCGCGCTGGACGCCGACGCCAAGGCCTGGATGCGCCGGCTGCCGCGGCGCATCGCCCTGACCCTGGCCGGCCGGCGCCTGACGGCAATCCACGGCGGTGTCGGCGAGATCAACCGCTTCGTCTTCCCCGCCACCCCGGCGGCCGAGAAGCGCGCTGAGCTCGAGGCGAGCGGCGCCGAGGGCGTGATCGGCGGCCACTCGGGCCTGCCCTTCACCCAGTTCCTGGATGGCCGCCTGTGGCACAACGCCGGGGTGATCGGCCTGCCGGCCAACGACGGCACGCCGCGCGTGTGGTTTTCCATCCTGTCCCCCAGGGCCGGGGGGATCCGCATTGAGCACCATGCGCTCGACTACGACCACGGCGCCGCGGCGCGGGCGATCCGCGCGGCCGGGCTGCCGCCCGACTATGCCGAGGCGCTGGAAAGCGGCCTGTGGCCGGCCGACGACGTCATGCCGCAAGCCGACCGCGAGCGCCGCGGCCGGCGGCTGGCCGCAAGCTCGACGATCTGGCCCGACCGGCAGACGGCCCCGGACGAAACGGCCTCACATGAAATAGAGGCTGTAGACCAGTAAACCCCAGGCGCAGAAGGCGCCGGACATGAAGACGTGCTTCCAGGTCTTGCCGGCCATCTGCTTCGGGATCGGGGGAAGTTCGGCTTTTCTCATGGGAAATCAACCATTTTGGTGTCGCGGAGCGGCGGCGATGTGGCTTGGTGACTGTCCTAGAGCAAAGCCGCTAAGATAGTCTTTAAGCAGAGCCCTTGATGTCCGCCGGTGCGCGCCACATCTTGATTCGAATCATGGGCCACCGCCGGGCGGCGGCCCAGGTTTCCCCAAACCGCAAAGGCACGGCACGCCGTGCCGATCGGCTGTTGTCACACCTCAAGCAAGGGAGGCAAGGAGCCATGCGACGATTTATCACGCTTGTCGTCTTTGTCCTGGTCAGCTCGACCGCCGGCGCCTGGGCCGATATCGGTCTTGCCTGGCAGGCCTATCTGGCCGGCGCCCACGCGCAGGCGCTGGCGCAGTTGCAAGCGCCGGCCGAGGCCGGCGACGCCGACGCGCAGTACGCCATGGGCTCGCTCTACAGCGACGGCCTGGCCGTGCCGCGCAACTACCGCAAGGCGGCGCAATGGTTCGGCCGCGCCGCCGAGCAGGGTCACGCCAAGGCGGAATTCAGTCTCGGCTTCCTGACCTACTACGGCGCCGGCCGGGACGAGTCGGAAGGCCCGGTGCCGAGCAATCCGGCGGTCGCGGCGTCCTGGCTGAAGAAGGCCGCCGACAAGGGCTATGCCCTGGCGCAGGTTCTGCTCGCCGACATGTACCACCATGGTGACGGCGTCCGGCGGGACAAGGACGAGGCCCTGCGCTGGGCGTTGGCCGCCGCCCGGCAGGACCTGACCGAAGCGCAATACGAGGCCGGCTACCTGCTGGGCTCCAAGTGGGAAGACCGCGACGCCTGGACCGAGGCCTACAAGTGGTTCCGCCTGGCCGCCGACAAGGGCTTCCCCGGCGCCGAGCAGAACCTGCGGATCCTGGCCAGGCGACTGACGCCGCGCGAAATCGCCATGGCCGAGGACATGGCCCGCCGGTGGCAGCCGAACGGCTAGCCCGCGAGAGATAAGGGGTTCACACCTTTCATCTCTGGTAGATTGTCACGGGCCGCCGCTCGACTGCGACGGCCCTAACCTTGTATGTTGCCCATGTGGAGCCGCTGCCATGACGAGACTTCGGTTGCCTAGGCCGCGCCGCACCTTCTGGCTGACCGCGTTGCTCGCGGTCCTGGTGGTCGTGGTTTTCTTCGGACCGCCCCTCGGCCTGGTGACCGGCGGCGGCACCCGGGTGTTCAATAGCGCTGA
Source organism: Kiloniellales bacterium (assembly GCA_041617155.1). GTDB lineage: Bacteria > Pseudomonadota > Alphaproteobacteria > Kiloniellales > JAKSDN01 > CAMYKD01. Next base: position 19,530 of record JBFJPL010000027.1, on the reverse strand, counting down.
GCACAAGTTCCGTGTCACGACCGTGACCCGCGGCCTGGAGTACCCCTGGTCGCTCGCCTTCCTGCCCGACGGCTCGATGCTGGTGACCGAGCGTCCGGGCCGGCTGCGCGTGATCCGCGACGGCCGGCTGGAGCCGAAGCCGGTCCAGGGCCTGCCGGCGATCGCCGAGGTCGGCCAGGGCGGCTTGCTCGACATCGCACTCGATCCCGACTTCGCCCGTAACCGGCTGATCTATCTCAGTTACGCTGGCGCGGGGCCTAGCGGTCATGGTACCGAGGTCGCCCGGGCGCGCCTGACCGAGGCCGGCCTGAGCGGCTGGCAAACCCTCCTTGTGGTCGAGCCGAAGTCGAGCGGCGGGCGGCACTTCGGCTCGCGGCTCGGCTTCGGCCCCGACGGCCAGCTCTACGTGACCTCCGGCGAACGCGGCGAGCCCGAGCGGGCGCAGGACCTGGGCGACCTCGCCGGCACGGTCATCCGCTTGACGGCCGACGGGGCGGTACCGCCGGACAACCCCTTCATCGGCCGGCCCGGCGCCCGGCCGGAGATCTTCAGCTATGGCCACCGCAACCCGCAGGGGCTGGCGATCGACCGGGCCACGGGACGCATCTGGGCGGTCGAGCACGGTCCGCGCGGCGGCGACGAGCTGAACCTGATCCGGCCCGGCGCGAACTACGGCTGGCCGGTCATCACCTACGGGATGAGCTACGCCGGCTTCAAGATCGGCGAGGGCTCGGCGAAGCCCGGCATGGCCCAGCCGGCGACCCATTGGGTGCCTTCGATCTCGCCCTCCGGGCTGACTTACTATGATGGCGATGCCTTTCCCAAGTGGCGCGGCAACCTCTTCGCCGGCGCGTTGTCCGGGCAGCTCCTGGTGCGCCTGGAACTGGACGGCGAGCGGGTGGTCGGCGAGGAGCGCCTGCTGGAGGAACTGGGCGAGCGGATCCGCGACGTCCGCCAGGGGCCGGACGGTCGCCTCTACCTGCTGACGGACGATGACGACGGCGCGCTGCTGCGCCTGGACCCGGTGCCCTAAGCAAACCCGGATCTCCGCGGTGTCACCGAGGCAAGCAGAAACATACATATCCTCGCCGCCGAGACACAAAGACACCAAGAAAGCTTTTCCGCGCAGTGCGCAAGAAGACATCCTTTGTGTCTTCGTGTCTTCGTGTCTTCGTGTCTTGGTGGTGAAACAGTTTTTTTCCGTGCCGCCCGGTCGCCGTGATGAGCTTCCCTTTTTGTTTCCGCACGATGCCGGCTATCCTGCGCCTTTCGAAGGGGAGGAATCATGGCCGGCCAAATCGAACAGTGGCAAATCAGCAAGCCGGTGGTCCGCTCGCCGCGCGGCGTCGTGGCGGCGCAGAACTTCCGCGCGGCTGAGGTCGGCGTCGAGGTGCTGCGCGCCGGCGGCAACGCGGTCGACGCGGCGGTCGCGGCCGGCTTCGCGCTGGCGGTCGTCGAACCCTGGATGAGCGGCCTGGGCGGCGGCGGCTACATGACGATCTATCTGGCCGCCGAACGGCGCGTCCACGTGGTCGATTTCGCGATGATCGCGCCCAAGGCGCTCGACCCCGCGGCCTATCCGCTGACCGGCGGCGGGCCCGACCTCGACCTGTTCGGCTGGCCCGAGGTCGAGGGCGGGCGCAACGTCAAGGGCCCGCTCGCCGTCGCCACGCCGGGCGCGGTCGACGGCTTCGGCCTGGCGCTCGAGCGCTTCGGCACCTTGAGCTGGCAGGCGGCACTCGAGCCGGCGATCGAGCTGGCGCGGCGTGGCCTCCCGGTCGACTGGTGGACCACTCTGAGGGTGGCCGAGGAGGCGGCGATCCTGCGCGAGAACGCGGCCGCGCGCGCGCTTTACCTGCCCGGCGATCTGCCGCCCCTGGCCGGGATCCCCGGCACGGTTCATCTGGACATGGGCGCCTTGCCGGCGACCTTGGAACGGCTGGCCGAGGCCGGCCGGCGCGACTTCTACGAAGGTGCCTTGGCGCAAATGGTCGCGTCCGACATGGCCGCCGCCGGCGGATTTCTCGCGGCCGGCGATCTGACCGCCTATGCGGCCCAGATCGTCGAGCCGGTCACGCTCGAACGCGCCGGCGCGCGGATCCACCTGCCGCCGGGTCTGAATGCCGCGCCGAGCTTCGCCGAGGCGCTGGCCCTGCTGCCAGCGATCCCCCGGGGCGAACCGGGACCCGCGGCCTACGTCGGCTATGCCGAAGCGCTCTCCGGCGCCTATGCCAAGCGCTTCGAGACCCTAGGCCACGACGGCGATTCCTTCGGCCAGGCCAGCACCACGCACCTGTCGGTGATCGACGCCGCCGGCAACATGGTGGCCTGTACCAACACCCTGGTCTCGCTGTTCGGCGCCAAGGTTCTGTTGCCCCAAACCGGCGTCCTGATGAACAACGGCATCATGTGGTTCGACCCGCGCCCGGGTACGGCCAACGCCTTTGCGCCCGGCGTCCGGCCGCTCAACAACATGTGCCCGCTCGCGGTCACCCGCGACGACGCGCCCTGGTTCGCGCTCGGCGCCTCGGGCGGCCGGCGCATCCTGCCGGCGGTGTTTCAGCTGACCTCCTTCCTGGTCGACTGCGGCCTCGAGCTGAACCGTGCGGCGCACCAGCCGCGCCTCAACGTCGACGGCGGCGCGAAGGTCCAGGCCGACCGCCGCCTGCCGCCGGAGGTGATCGAGGCGGTTGCCGCCCGCGTTCCGGTCGAGACGGTCGAGGCCGCGGTTTCGCCCAACTACTTCGCGAACCCTCAGATCGTGCTCAAAGATGCCGGCGACGCCCTAGGCGCGGTCACGGTCCGCTCTCCCGTCGCGACGGCGCTGGGCGTTTAACGGCAAATGTCCGAGATGGTCGATCTGTTCTTTGGTGCGGGTGGAGGGACTTGAACCCCCACTTCCTTGCGGAAACCAGATTTTGAGTCTGGCGCGTCTACCAATTCCGCCACACCCGCGCTCGAGGCGCCGCATCATAGCCAAGCGGGTCCGCTTGGCAAGAATTTCGCGGATCCAGGGGTCGAAACGCGACATCTTGCTATCGGCCGATCCCTGCCCACCTTAAAATGGTCGCTTGCCAGCACAGGAGGAGTCCCGCACGTGACGGTCCAGGAAAACATCACCGCGAAAATCAGCGCCGAATTGGCGCCGCTGCATCTGGAGGTGATCAACGAAAGCCATATGCACAGCGTGCCGCCCGGCTCGGAGTCGCACTTCAAGCTCGTGGTGGTGTCCGACGCCTTCGAGGGCAAGCCGCTGGTGCGCCGGCACCAGGCGGTCAACGCGGTCCTGGCCAAGGAGCTGAAGGGGGACATTCACGCGCTCTCGATGGAGACCCTGACCGGCGCCGAGTGGCAGGCCAGAGGCGGGCAAATCATGGCCTCGCCGCCCTGCCGCGGCGGCAGCAAAGCGGAGCGCTGAAGCCGTCCTTCACCCCTGTTCAGATCGAATTCCGGAATAGCGTTGGCCGAAGCTTCGCGGTAGGCACCAACACGGCGTCGCTGCGAACATCCTCACCCTTCGACAGGCTCAGGGTGAGGTTCGGCAGTGGCCACTGGTACCCCCTCGCGCCGCAGCGAGAACCTCATGCTGAGCCTGTCGAAGCATGAGGGCAGCGGGCCTAAGGTCGCCCCTTGCGTGCCACCCTCATATTCGGCCCTCCGGTAAGCTCCGGGTGCGGGGGCGCGCGGCATGACCGAGCGACAGCGGCAGCCAGCGCCCTATTGGATCGCGTTCTCTTCCGAGATGTCGTCGTCGTCCTCGTCTTCCAGGGCGTGGGTCGGCAGATCGCAGGGTCCGGCCTGGTGATGCATCATGCGCCAGGCGCCGTGCTCTTTGCGGAAGATATTGGTCGCCACCAGCACGCCGCCGCCGATCACCTCGTAGCAGATCACGAAGGCGTTCTCGCCAGCCATGAAGGCCTGGGCGCCGCGGCAGGCGATGTCCGGCACGCCTTCGCTGGCCAGGATGTCGCGCCAGCTGTCCATCACCTCGCTGCGCGTGGTGAGCGCGCGCCAGCCGGGGTGGATGCAGGCGACGGGGGACTCGCGGGCCCAAAGCTGGTCGATGGTCTCCATGTCGCGCGCCCTGAAGGCCTCGTAGAACGCCTGGTTGACGAAGAGCACCGCCGCACAGTCGGTCATGGACCAATCCTTAAGGTTTCTTGCCTCATCTCTAGGTACTAAATCGCCCGGGCCGATGAGGCTAGAAGAATCTCTTGGGATCGGCGGGCCGTTGCCGTGCCGCCGCCCGGCTGGTAAAGGGGCGGCAGCAAAACCGCGGGGGAGCCCGACAGCGTGCTGCGCCGACTCTACGACTGGACCATGGGCCTGGCCGGCCACCGCCACGCCTTGGCCGCGCTCGCCCTGGTCGCCTTCGCGGAAAGCTCGTTCTTCCCGATCCCGCCCGACATCCTGCTCATCCCCATGGTGCTGGCCGCGCGCGAACGGGCCTGGCGCATCGCCGCGGTCTGCACCCTGGCCTCGGTACTCGGCGGGCTCGCCGGCTATGGCATCGGCGCCGGGCTCTACGAGGCGGTCGGCCGGCCGGTGCTGGAGTTCTACGGCTACGGCGAAAAGTTCCGGGCCTTCAGCGCGGCCTACAACGAGTGGGGCGCCTGGATCGTCTTCACTGCCGGCTTCTCGCCGATCCCCTACAAGATCTTCACCATCGCCAGCGGCGTCACAGAGCTCAACCTGCCGGTCTTCGTCGCCGCCTCGGCGCTCTCGCGCGGCGCTCGCTTCTTTCTGCTGGCCGCGCTCCTCTGGTACTTCGGCCCGCCGATCCGGCGCTTCATCGAAGAGAACCTGCCGGCGCTGGCGCTGGGCTTCTGCGTCCTGCTGCTGGGCGGCTTCGTGGCGATCCGCTACCTGTTGTAATGCCGGGGGTTCCGGCATTCAAAAAAGATGGCGCACCACGAAGACACGAAGGTACAAGAATGCGTTTCAAATCCTTCGTGTTTTCGTGTCTTCGTGGTGAAACCTCATGGCCGGAAGACGGCAATCTCCACTGCGAGCTATGACTGGCCCGCCATGGCGCGAGCCTTTATATGTGAGGCCATGATGGGGATGCTCCTCGACCGTCCGCGCTTGGTGCCGCTGCTGATCCTGCTGGTCAGCCTGGGTGCGCTCGGCACGGCCTACGCCAGCGAGGTCTGGGGCGGACTGAAGCCCTGCGTGCTGTGCTACTACCAGCGCTATGCTTATGCCGGCGCCGGCGCCCTCGGTCTGGCGGCGCTGCTCGCGGGGGCAAAGCCGCGCCGCCTGCTGGTCGGCCTAGCCGGCCTGGCGTTCCTGACCGGCGCGGCGATCGCCTTCTTCCACGTCGGCGTGGAGCAGCTCTGGTGGCGCGGCACCACGGCCTGCCACGCGCCCGAGATCGACATGAGCTTGCCGATTGAACAGCTGCGCGAACGGATGCTGGCGACCGACTTCGTAGCCTGCGACCAGATCCCCTGGTCGCTGTTCGGCCTGTCGATCGCCGGCTACAATGTGCTGGCGTCGCTGCTGCTCGGGCTGGCCAGCCTATGGGCGGCGCGGCGAATGACCGGAGGAAAGCCCGCATGAGCGACGCCAAGACAAAGCCATCGACCAGCCGACGCCGCCTGCCCGGCGACCCGACGCCCGAGGCGGCGGTCAAGCGAATGATCCGCGTCGACCAGGCCGGCGAGTACGGCGCCCGGCGAATCTACGAAGGCCAGCTGGCAGTGCTCGGCGACAGCCCGAGCGGCCCCGACATCCGCCACATGCACGACCAGGAACTGCGCCACCTCGAGGTCTTCGACGCGATGATCGCCGATCGCAAGGTGCGCCCGACCCTGTTGCAGCCGGTCTGGCACGTCGCCGGCTTCGCGCTGGGCGCGGCCACGGCGCTGATCGGCGAGAAGGCGGCCATGGCCTGCACGGTCGCGGTCGAGGAGGTGATCGACGAGCACTACGCCCGCCAGGTCGAGCAACTGGGCGACCAGGAACAGGACCTGAAGGCAACCATCGAGGAATTCCGCGCCGAGGAGCTCGAGCACCGCGACCTGGGCCTCGCCAAGGGCGCGGAGCAGGCGCCCGCCTATCCCTCCTTGAGCGCCGCCATCAAGGCCGGCTCGCGCCTCGCCATCTGGCTCTCGGAACGGGTCTAGATGGCGGGCCTCTGGATTTCCCGTCTGCGAATCCTACCGATACCTGCCGATGTCATGGCCCGGCTTGACCCGGCCATCCAGAATGTCCCGTACAAGCCCGGATGCCCGGATCAAATCCGGGCATGACAAAGTCGGCGGTTGAGGACCCGCGCCCGGAGCGCCCGCGCGAGATCGCGTCGTGATCGCGCGGCCGCTCGCTCATTGGCTGCTGCTCGGCGCCCTGGTCGCCATGTGGGGCAGCTCCTTCATGTTCACCAAGATCGCGCTAACGGCCTTCGCGCCGAACCTCCTGGTGGCCAGTCGCCTGGTTCTGGCGGCGGCGGTCCTCTGCAGTCTGCTGGTCATCCGGCGCCGGGCCCTGCCGCGTTCCGGCCGGCTCTGGCTGTTCCTGGTCGCCATGGCGGTCATGGGCAACGCGCTGCCGTTCTGGCTGATCTCCTGGGGCCAGCAGCGGATCGACAGCAACCTGGCCGGCATCCTGATGGCGGTGATGCCGCTTTCCACCGTGGTGTTGGCGCATTTCTTCGTCGCGGGCGAACGACTGAACCGGGCCAAGGCGGCCGGTTTCCTGCTCGGTTTCCTGGGCATCGTGGTGCTGACCGGCCCGGAAGCGCTGCTCGAGCTGAAGGGCCAGGGAACGGCGCTGCTCTACGAGCTTTCCGTTCTGGGCGGCGCGGTCTGCTATGCGATCAACACGATCATCGCGCGGCGTCGGCCGGCAAGCGATCCGCTGGTCGCCGCGGCCGGCGTGATGCTGGCCGCCAGCCTTTTCATGGTGCCGTTCACCGCGCTCGGCGCGCCGCCACCACCGGCCGAGATCACCTTGGCCCCGGCCTTCGCCCTCTTGTTCCTCGGCCTGGTGTCGACCGCGCTGGCGACCGTGGTCTACCTCAAGCTGGTGACCCTGGCGGGGCCCAGCTTCGTCTCCCTGATCAACTACCTGATCCCGCTCTGGGCGGTGCTGGTCGGCTTGGTCTTCCTAGCCGAGGTGCCGGAGTGGTCGGCGCTGGCCGCGCTCGCCCTGATCCTCTCGGGCATCGCGCTCAGCGAAAGATGGGGCCGCCGGCCGGCGGCCGGCGGCTAACGTCCCGCGATCACAGCAGCCACTCCGCGATGGAGTCCCGATACTTGGCGTCAAAGTCGGCTTTCGCGCCTTCGATCTTGTTCGCGCCCAGCTCCAGCACGTAGATGTAGTCCGACACGTCCGTCCCCGCCAAGACGTTCTGGTCGACCATCAGGATGGATCGGCCCTCCTCGGTGCAGAGCCGGCGCAGATGGTCGTAGATCACGGACGTTATCTTCGGGTCCAAGCCGACCGTCGGCTCGTCGACGAGCAGGAGTTTCGGGTCCGTGATGAGCGCGCGCTGGATCTCGAGCAAGCGTTGCTGGCCCCCGCTCAGGTCGCCGGCGCGGCGGCCGCGGAACTCGCGCAGGATCGGCGCGGCCTCGAGTGCGCGTTCGATCGCCGCCACCACCCGGGCCCGATCCCGGCGCATGATCCAGGCACCCATTTCCAGGTTCTCGCGGACGCTCAGGTGCGGAAAGATGTTGCGCCGCTGAGCGATGTAAGCGATGCCGAGGCGCACGAGCTGATTGCCGGCGATCCCGGTTATGTCCCGGCGCTCATAGCTGATCGAGCCGCTATGCGGACGAATCTGCCCGACGATGCACTTCAGCAGGGTCGACTTGCCGACACCGTTGGCGCCGATCACGGTGGTCAGCTGCCCACTGCGCGCCTCGACCGTGACACCGTTCAGGATATCGATATCCGTGACGTAGCCGGCACGTAATTTCTCGACCTTCAGGGTCACGGCGGGTCCCCCGCACGACCGGTTCCCAGGTAGGCCTGCAGCACGGCCGGATCGTTGCGTACGGTATCGGGCGGGCCGCTGGCGATGACGCGTCCGTTCTGTAAAGCAACGATCCGGCGGCACAGATCGAAGATCGAGCTCATGTCGTGGCTGATCAAAATGATGCTGGTCCCGCGCGCGTTCCAGTCACGAATGGTGTCGTGCATGAGGCGCTTGAGCGTGGGATGAACGCCGCCGAATGGCTCGTCGAGCAGCACCAGCTTAGGGTCCAGCATCATGATCCGGCCGAATTCCAGGAGCTTCGCTTGGCCACCGGAGAGATTGGCCGCCGGTTCCCGCGCCAAACCGCCGAGCTCGAGCTTTTCGAGGATCGCCTTGCCCTTCTCGGCCGCCTCGCGCGGCGCCATGGACCAGTCGGTCAGGCCCGGCACCAGGAGGTTTTCCAGCACGCTGATGCGGCGGAACATCTTGGTCACCTGGAAGCTTCGCGCGATACCCCGGGCGGCGAGATCGGAGGGCTCGCGCCCTGCGATCGGCCGGCCCTCGAACCAGGCGCTGCCCTGCTCCGGTCGGTAGAAGCCGCCGAGCACGTTGAGGAAAGTGGTCTTGCCCGAGCCGTTCGGCCCGATCAGACCGACCAGCTCGCCGCTGTCGATCTGGAACGACACCTGGTCGAGCGCGGTCAGGCCGCCGAAGCGCTTGACGATAGCTTCGGTCACGAGCTGCGCCGTCATGACCGATTCCGCCGGGCAAAGGCGAGTCGCGCAAGCTCGCCGAAGCATCCGTTGGGCGCGTAGCGTAGCATCAGGATGACGACGGCGCCGAACAGCGTCATGCGCCACTCACCGAGTTCGCGCAGCACCTCGAGCAAAACCTCGAGGAAGATGCCGCCGAGCGCTGCGTAGAAGATGTTTTGGAAGCCACCGACGACCGCCATGGAGAGGACGAATCCCATCTCCTGGATCGACATCATGGAAGGCGCGACCAGTTGCACGAAATGGGCGTAGAAGCCGCCGGCTATCCCGGCGATCACGCTGCTGAAGGTAAAGGCGAAGATCTTCCAACGCACGACCTTGACGCCCAGGCTGGCGGCGGCGTCCTCGTCCTCGCGAATGGCCGCGAAGAACAGACCGATGCGCGAGCGCAGGACCAGCCACATGGCCAGCAGACAGACCAGCAGGACGGTCAGGAAGCTGTAGTAGTAGGGAACCCGGTCGCTGGTCTCGAACAACCCGACGGCGGCGAGACCCAGGCTGCCCCGAGTGATCTCGTGCTCGGCGGTAATGGTGATGCGGACAATCTCCGAGAAGGCGATCGTGGTCAGCCCGAGATAGGCGCCGTGCAAGCGCAGACACAGACGACCGATGGCCAGACCGGCGATGCCGGTGACCAGTCCGGCCATGGGAATCGAAACGAAGAGCGGCCATCCGAGCCCGCCGCTGACCAGGATCGATGTGTAGGCGCCCAGCCCGCTCATGGCCACATGGGCGAAGCTGATGCGCCCGACGTAGCCGACCAGCAGGCTCCAACTCGACGCCAGGATGGCGTAGTAAAATCCGATCGTCAGGATATAGATCCAGTATTCGTCGAGCCCGAACGCCGGCAAGGCCAGAAACAGGACGATCACGGCGGCGCCGAGGACGGCTTGGCGAGTGGTATCCTGGCCGGTCACGACCTGCGAACCCTCTCCCCGAACAGCCCCTGCGGCCGGAACACGAGGATCAGGATTAGCAGCACCAGCCCGTAGGCATCCTTGTAGGCCAGTGCCCGCGTCGTGTCCGGGATCAGTACCGTGGCCAGGTTCTCGACCTGGCCGAGGATCAAGGCGCCCAGAATCGCCCCCGGCACCGAGCCGAGGCCGCCCAGGACAACGATCACATAGGCCTTGATGACCGGGATCACACCCATGGTCGGATAGACCAGAAAGACCGGGCCGATGAGCGCCCCCGCGGCGCCCGCAAGCGCGCTGCCGAGCCCGAAGGCAAGCATGCCGGTCAGCTTGGCGTTGACCCCCACGACGGACGCGGTCTCGCGGTCCTGGCTGACCGCGCGCATCGCCTTGCCGGCCCAGGTGTAGCGCAGCACGTAGAGCAGCAGGCAGATCAGCACGACACCGACCCCGGCGGCGGTCAGGCGGTCGCCGCTGACGATCAGCTCGCCGATCTCGATCCGGCCGCGGAGAATCGCCTCGGGCCGCTTGGTCCAGGGACCGAACAGGCTGAGCATGAGATTCTGCAGCAGGATCGCCAGGCCGAAGGTGATCATGATCGCGTACTCGTCGGCGCGCTCGACCTTGCCCCGGTGAATTGGATCGATCAGCAGGTGCTCGACCGCCATGCCGACCAGGAACAGTCCGGCGCCGGCGACGAGCACCGCGGCAACGGGGGGAAACCCGAGCAGCGACGCGAAGACGTAGTAAATGAAGCCGCCCAGCATGTAGAGCTCGCCGTGCGCGAAATTGACGATCTTGAGAACGCCGAAGATCAGTGACAGCCCCAGGGCGGCCAGCGCGTAGAAGATACCGATGAGCAGGCCGTTGATGACCTGCTCGCTGAAGGCCAGAAGGCTCATGACCTTGCGTGATCGCTTCGCATTACTGCCTTCGGCGCCGAGTCTGGAATGTCCACTTCCGCCCCCTCGACTTTCCCCCATCGGCGCGGCGAGCCCGCGCCGCAGTGTGCCCGCAGGGCAGCCTCGTGGGAACCCCATGGAGTCGCGGGAGCCCGGTCCGATTGATTTCACACGTGGTAAGGGCCGTATTGCATCCGTTCGGTGCCATGCCTACCATCGACGATCGCTTGCCCCGTGGGCGGACTTCAGGAATCGTCCACGAACCGGTGCCCCCAAAGAAGATCGAAACACCGGCGTGCCAACGGGGCTATGAACGTATCAGGAAGGAGACGTCCCATGAAAGCCTTGTTGGCCAGGAACCACTGGTTGGCCGCCGCCGTGGCGATCGCGATGCCGCTCGGCGCCGCGAGCGCGCAAGAAACGATCAAGATCGGCGGTATCGCCCCATTGTCACCGCCCGGCGGCGTGCAGACCGGCGAATCACTGCGCGACGGCATGAAGGTGGCGGCGGAGGAGCTCAATGCCGGCGGCGGCGTGCTCGGCAAGCGCGTGGAGCTCATCATCGAAGATACCTCCGGCGTACCCGAGAAGGGCGTTGCCGCCTTCGAGCGGCTCGCCTCCAAGGAGAACGTCGTCGCCGTTACCGGCAGCGCTCACAGCGCGGTCTGCGCCGCGGTCGGTCCGGTCGCCCACAAGCATTCGCTTGCCTTTATCGCCGGGGAATGTTGGTCCGACAACGTGACCGGCGCGCAGATCCCCGAGGTCTTCCGGATCACGGTGGCCAACTCCTTGGTCTACTCGGTCGCTGCCGACTGGGTGAAGGCGGTCGGCTTCAAGCACGTCGCCATCATCGGCGAGAACTCGGACTGGGGTCTTGGCGTGATCGACGTCTTCAAGAACAACCTTGAGGGAACCGGGGCCAAGGTGACTTCGTTCACCGCCGAGCGCACGGTCAGCGACTTCACGCCCCAGTTGCTCGTGCTCAAGCGCGCCGATCCAAAGCCGGATCTGCTGATCGCCGGGTTCACCGGCGCCGGCTTGTTGCAGATGCTGCGCCAAGCCTATGACCTCGGTCTCGCACCGAGCAAAGAGACCGCGGTGTTCGCGGCCGGCGCCGACGTTCTCGAGCCCGAGTTCTGGAAAACGATGGGCAAGGACGGCGTCTACGTGATCGGCAATCCGGCGGGGCTTCCGGGCAAGCCGGACACGCCGTTGTCGCGGAGCTTCGGCGCGGCCTACCAGAAGGCAACGGGCCGGCCGGCCAACTCGGTCGCCATGGAGGGTTACGACGGCGTCATGGTGATAGCGGAGGCGATCAAGGCCGCTGGCAGCGCCGACCGCGGCAAGATCAGCGAGGCCCTGCGAAGCCTCAAGTGGGAAGGCACGCGCGGTACCATCTACTTCCCGGCCAAGACCGAGCCCGCCTGGGCATTCCAACAGTGGCCGGAGGTGCCGATCTTCGTGATTCAGTACGACCAGCCAGACCAGCTGCCCGAGAAGGCGCAGATCCTCTGGCCGCGTGCCCAGGCAACAACCGACAAGCTGCTGCTCAGGCCTTAGAGGGAAATAGAGGTAGAGGACAAAAAAGGGGGGCGCGTAGCGACGCTCCCCTCGCGATCAGCGCCGGTAAGTCTGGCGCAGGAGCTACTTCTTTTTGGTCTTGGCCGCCGCTTTCTCGGTCTCGGCCGCCTCTGCGGCCTCCTTGTCGGCCGCCTCCTTGGCCAGGCGCAAAGCCCGCAGCTTGGCCACGCGGTCCGCTAGCTCCTGTGAGGCCTTTTCCTTTTCCCTCAGGGCCTGCCTGTCCTTCTTCTGGGTAGCGGTGAACAGTTCCTCGGCCCTCGATCTTGCTGTCTTCAAGGTTTCGGTACTCCTCTGCTTCGGTTCGCGGCGTCACTTGCGTGTGCTTGCACTCCGCAGCACGGGCGGTCCGCCCGAGGGCGGCCGCGCGAGGCCTCTCACGGCCGGGCTCATCGCGCCGTCTGCTTAATGTTCGTTCAAATAGTTTGCCGAAGGATCGACGGCCAAGCGGTCCGCCCGCTCCCTTCGGTCCGTCGGACGATCACGAAGGATCGCATCGCCAACGGCAACCCGTGGCCGCCCCCAACGCGAGTTGGAGGCGGTGTCCGGCGTGGTCAGTCGATCAGGGACAGGTTCTCGGCGGACGACTTGCCGTTCTGTCCCGCCTGAAGCTCATAGGAGACCTTCTGCCCTTCGCTGAGCGAACTCAGCCCGGCGCGCTCGACGGCCGAAATGTGGACGAAAGCATCTTTTGAACCGTCTTCCGGCTCGATGAACCCGAAACCCTTGGTCGGGTTAAACCACTTCACGGTACCAGTAGCCATAATTATTTCCTCTAACAGGAGTATTAGTTTCGCGCTTCACACCATGTGCCGGCGCGGTCGGATTAACGCCCACATTGTCAGGAGATAACCAAGCTAATCGGCATACCGGTCAATCAGGTAGCACCAAACGAATGCAAAACGTATAGAGGATATGTAGCTCATATCTTGGAAAAGTCAATGACCTGTGAGGCCCGGCCGCGGCCCGGTCTGGCCTGCCGAGGCGCCGGAACGCCCGGCGGATGCCGTCAATCAGGAAGCAACAAATTGCCGGCGGCGTCGATCTCGAGAAAGGGATTCCAGGCGACCTCCCACAGGTGGCCGTCGGGGTCGGCGAAGTAACCGGAGTAGCCGCCCCAGAAGACGTCTTGGGCGGCCTTGACCAGCCGGCCGCCGGCGACCTCGGCTTGGCGCAGCACCTGGTCGACCTCCACGCGGCTGCGCGCGGTGTAGGCGATCGTGATGCCGGCGAAGCCTTCGCCCGCGGGATCGACCTCCACGTCCTCGGCGAGCTTGTCCCGGGAGTAGAGCGACAGCGCGATACCGCCGACCTGGATGAAGATGATCTCCTCGTTGCTCGCGCCCGAGGCGCGCAAGCCCAAGCCGTCCAGATGCAAGGCCCGCGCGGCGGGCAGGTCGCGCACGCCGAGCCCGATGATGCTGACACGCTGCTCCATGATGAGCCTCCAAGAGGCCGGTCAGTCTTCCAGCTCGGTATCCCAGTAGAGGTAGTCGTTCCAGCTCTCGTGCAGGAAGTTGGGCGGGAAGGCGCGGCCGTTCTGCTGCAGCTCGTAGGTGGTCGGCTGTTGCGGGCGGCGCAGCGGGTGCATGCGGCACTCGTCCGGCATGCGGTCGCCCTTGCGCAAGTTGCAGGTCTGGCAGGCGGTAATGACGTTGGACCAGGTGGTGCGGCCACCGCGCGAACGCGGCACCACGTGATCGAAGGTCAGCTCCTCCGAATAGAAGTGGTGGCCGCAGTACTGGCAATCGAAGTGGTCGCGCAGGAATACGTTGAATCGCGTGAAGGCCGGGCGCCGGTCGAGGTGCACGTACTGCTTCAGCGAAATGACGCTGGGCAGGCGCATCTCGAAGGAGGGCGAGCGCACGACGCGGTCGTATTCGGAGACGATGTTGACCCGGTCGAGGAAGACCGCCTTGACGCTGTCCTGCCAGGACCAGAGCGACAAGGGAAAGTAGCTCAACGGCCGGAAGTCCGCGTTGAGCACCAACGCCGGAAAGCCTTGCGCCACGTTCATGACACCGCGTCTCTCCACCCTACCTGTGTGCGCGGCGCCAAGAGCACCGCCGCCAAGGCCGGCTTCTTGATAGTTGAGCCGCCGGCCGAACACAAGATGTAGTGTCTGATCGACACAATATTCACCCTATTGTCATACAGCATTTTCCCTAATGCCAGGTTTAGAAATTTGTTAACGCTAGTTCTAAGGTCTCGCAGCCAAGCGTCGCAGCTTCATGTTTTCCTAGTCCCGCAAGTTCTAAACTCGATCCGGACCAAACTCCTTTGGTTGCACCCGGTTTCCACGCCGGCCCATAGTGGCTTGTAAAATACTGGCTGGAAAGGCGATGGGCTATAGTCTTCGAGAGGGTCTCTTCGACGCCGGTTTCGTCGTGCTCGGATTCGGCTTCGCCTTGGCGGCCGCGCATCTCGGTTGGCCAAAGGGTTACTTCCTGATAGGCATCCTGGCGATCGCCGGCGTCTACGGCCTGGTCGGCAACCGCTACATCGATCAAACCGTCGACCCGCTTTCCAAAAAGAACCTTTGTCTGACGGATCAGAGCCTGCTCTTCATCGACTGGCGCGAACGCGGCCACACGATGCACTGGGACCAGGTCAGGCGTATTGGCATATCCCGTCACGAGAGCGCGTTTCCCGACCCCTGGGTCGGCGACTACTTGGAGCAAACCTGGTTCCTGGTCGACCGCGGCGACAAGATGATCGAAATCCCCCTCGAGCTGGCCGCCGAACACGACCTGGCCGAAACGCTGGGCCGGCGATTCGCGGGCTTCGACGCCGAGATGGCGCAACAGGCCCTGCGAACCCAGGAAGAGGGGACGTGGGTCCTGTGGAGCAATCAGACTCGGGAGCCGTCGTAGCCTCTCCCGAGCGGGCCTCATTCGCTCCGCAGTATCTCCATGAGAAAGCGGGCGCCCAGCGAGAGCCCTTCCGGATCGATGCCGTGGCCCAGGCCCGGGCGCCCTGCGCTTCGCACCGGAACCCGGTTCGCCTCGAGTGCCGCCACCGCGGCCGGCATCGCCTGGAACGGCACGACCTCGTCGGCCTGGCCGTGGATCAGCAGCACCGACGGCTTGCTCTTGATCTCGCCGGCCAGGACACCGGCGCCGATCAGCGCGCCGGAGTAGCCGAGCACACCGGCGCAAGGGCGGGCCCGGCGCAGCGCGACGAACAGCGCCATCATGGTGCCCTGGGAAAAGCCGACCAGCGCCAGACGGTCGTCGCCCAGGCCGACGCGTTCGAGCTCGGCGTCGAGGAAGCCGCCGAGGATCGGCGCGGCCATGCGCACGCCGGACTCGAGCGCCGCCGGCGCGCGGTCCTGCAGGCTGAACCACTGGCGGCCATAGGGCGCCATGTCGCAGGGAAAGGGCGCATGCGGCGAGACGAAAGCGGCGCCCGGCAGCACCTGTCCCAATTGCGGCGCCAGGCCGATCAGGTCGTTGCCGTCCGCCCCCAGGCCATGCAACAGCACGACCAGGGCATCGGCCTCGCCGCCGCCGGCCGGCGCCACGCGCGGGCCGTCGAGTTCGAAGATTGGGCTCATGGGCCGGACGCCTCGCAAAGGAACCGGGGCGCTCTTCATAGGGCATCGGCGGGCCGCCGTCAGCCCTCAATCGGGCAAGCCCGGGTGGTGGTAGAGGTGCCAGAGAAATCGGGCCGCGGCGCTGCGGTGGGGCCGCCAGGCTTGGCCCATCTCGAGCATGGCCGCGTGGCCCGGGCGCTCCTCCAGGTTCTTCAGCTTCTGCGCGCCGATGCGCACCCCCAGGTCGTCGACCGGCCAGACGTCGGGCCGACGGAGCGAAAACAACAGATAGATCTCCGCCGTCCAGCGGCCGACCCCCTTGGCCCGGACCAGCTGTTCGATGGCCGCTTCGTCAGGCAGTTGGGCGACCGCCTCCAGGTCGAGCCGTCCGGCCGCCAGGTCCTCTGCCAGCGCCCGGCCATAGCGGATCTTCTGACGGCTCAGGCCGATCCGCTTCACCGCAGTGTCGTCGAGCGCCAAGAAGCGTTCCGGCGTCAAGGGATCGGCGGCTGCCAAGAGCCGGCCGATGATCGCCTTGGCCGCGTGAACCGAGACCTGCTGGGCGCACATGATGGTGAACAGCCCGGCGAAACCGTTCGGCCGGCTGCGCACCGGCGGCAGGCCGCAAGCCCCGTAGGCCCGCGCGATGTCGCCATCCCGCGCCGCCAAGGCCTCGAGCGCCGGACGCAGGGTCTCGTCGGGCGGGGGCGCCAAACCGGTTTCGCTCATGTCTGGACTTTAGCGTCCCGCTCGCGTAGTGCCAGCGCCATGACCGTTGTCACCCGTTTTGCCCCCTCGCCGACCGGGCTTTTGCATCTGGGCCACGCTCACGCGGCGCTGTTCGCTTGGCGCGCGGCCAGGGGCGGGCGCTTTCTGCTGCGCATCGAGGACGTCGACCTGGCGCGCTGCCGGCGCGAGTTCGAGGCGGCGATCGAAGAGGACCTGGCCTGGCTCGGGCTCGAGTGGGAGCGGCCGGTGCGCCGCCAGTCGGATCAAATGGCGGACTACGGCGCGGCGCTCGGCCGGCTCGAGGCCGAGGGCCTGCTCTACCCCTGCTTCTGCACCCGCAAGGAGATCCGCGACGAGATCGCCCGCGCCGGCCGCGCGCCGCACGGCCCCGAGGGCCCGCTCTACCCCGGCACCTGCCGCGCCCTGGCCCCGGCCGAGCGGCAGGCGCGGGTGGCGAGCGGCGCGCCCCATGCCTTGCGCCTCGACGTGGCGCGGGCCGCGGCGCGGGCCGGGCCGCTCACCTGGCGCGACCGGGGCCGCGGCGAGATTGCGGCGGATCCCGCCTCGCTGGGCGACGCGGTGCTGGCGCGCAAGGAGGTGCCGGCCAGCTATCACCTGACGGTCACCCTGGACGACGCGCTTCAGGGCGTCACGCTGGTAACCCGCGGCACGGACCTGTTCCACGCCAGCCACCTGCACCGGCTGCTCCAGGCCCTGCTCGGCCTGCCGGTCCCCGAATGGCACCACCACGCGCTCTTGACCGACGATGCCGGCGAGCGCCTGGCCAAGCGCCACGACGCCCTGTCGATCCGCGCCCTGCGCGACGCCGGCAAGAGCCCGGCCGAAGTGCGCGCCCTGGCGGGATTTCCGGACGATTCGACCTAACGGCCCGGCGGTCAAGCCGCCTGGGGCTTGTGGTGGTCGAGCACCTCGCCGCGCGCCGGGTAGTCGGCCTTGAGCACGAAATCGAGCGCGCCGAGGATCTCGGCGAAGGCGGGCCGCGCGAAGGGCATGGTCTGGACCGTGCCGAAGTAGAGCGTGCCGTCCGGGCGGATCAAGAACAGGCCCGGCTCGCTGAACAGCGCCGGCTCCTCGACGCCGGTCGAGGTCTTACCGCGGCTGGTCGAGATGTAGAGACCCCATTCCCGGGCCTTGTCCAGGTCGAGGCCGTAGCCGACGGCGAGCTTTTCGAGGCCCCACTTCTGCTTGGCCTCGGCGGCGCGTTCGGCGCTGTCGCTGGAAATCGCCACCACCGAGACGCCGCGCTCCTCGAACTTGCCCAGCTTCTTCTCCAGATCGCCCATGTAGCGGGAGCAGATCGGGCAGTGCAGGCCGCGATAGAACACGACCAGGGTGAAGTTCTTCGGTTTCTGCTCGGCCAGGCACCAATGGCCGCCGCCGACCGTGGCGACCTCGAGCGCCGGCACCGGCTGGCGGGGAAAGAGCGGGCTCAGGGCTGTCATGTGGGGTCCTCCGTTTGCTGTCATTAGGCGGTTATGTGGGCGGGCCCGACGGACCGTCAAAGGGGCGCGCCTTGAAGACTATCGTAAGCCGCTTCCGAGCCTCGCCCTGAGCCTGTCGAAGGGCGAGGATGGCTCTGAAGGTACACCCTATCCGCCCGCTGTCCTCACGCTTCGACGGGGCTCGGCATGAGGTTCCGACAGCGGCGGCGCCACTCCCAACGAGCCCGATCAGGTGCGGTCTTGGCAGAGCCTCAGGCCGGCGACGATGGCCACGTAGTCCGGGTCTTGCGGGCCCAGAATCCCACGGCGCACCAGGAAGTCGATGTTGACCAGGGCCACGTTGAACTTGAAGTCGTCACCCGCGGCCAGGACCTCGATCACCTGCTCGATCGGCCACAGATGGAAGGCCTCGACCTCGCCGTCGGTGTTGCGCGGCACGAAGTCCTCGGGCACCGCTAGGTCGTAGCAGAAAGCGATATCGTTCCGCAGCCCCTCGGGCTGTTCCGTGATGTAGGAGACCAGTCCCACGGGCACCGCCTGCTCGGCCAGCGCGCGTGGAATACCGGCCTCCTCGGCACACTCCTTGACCAGGTTGTCGCGCACCGAGAGCCCGTGGGGCTGGCCGCCCGCGACCAGGTGGTCGAGCTTGCCGGGCCCGGTCGGCTTGTTCTTGGAGCGGCGGCCAACCCAGAGGTGCAGGCCCGAGGCCTTGCGCACATAGCCGTTCATGTGGACGCCGAAAGCGCGCACCCCGAAGTCGGGCACCGCGCCCCGGTCCATCAGCATCAGCGGCGTCTCGCCCCAGCGGCGCACCACGGGATAGGCCTCGCCGCGCCAGCGCCGGATGTCGCCGGCCTCGACCAGCCGGCGCAGCACCGTGGCGACCGCTTCGGTGCGGCCGTCGGGCTCGGCCAGCGACGGGTTCAGGCGCACCGCGTCGTCGCCGATCTGGAAGACCGCCGGGAAGTCCGCCAGGCGCCGCGCCATCTCGTGGCGGACGCGCCCGATGACCCGGTCCTCGATGGCGAAGGGACGATAGGCCTCGGGCCGCCAGCGGCGGCAGTCCTCGATCCGGTCGAGCAGGCTCATGCTTTCTCCGAGGTCAGCACGGTCTCCACGTAGTGTAACTGCCTGAGGCAGCGGGCGACATAGTCGCTCAGCTCCGGGCTCATGCCGTCGACCTGCAGGTCGATCGCCAGCTCGCGGCCGCCGGGCCCGCTCCGGTCGCTGTGCCAGCGGCTCGGCACCAGATTGCGCTTGGTGAAGAGCTCGAGCACGCGGGGCATGACCCCGGGTTCGGCGGCGGCCTGGATCGAAAAACACGCGACCCGCCGGCCCGCACCGAGCGCATGACGCGGAAACAAGGGTTTCGAGGGAGACGGAAAGGGATCAGCAGACATGACACGCAAACTCCTGCACGGCGAAGACGAACGAATCGGCACGGCCCGGCCGCCCCATGGGCGCCGGGTGGCTAATTCGCAGGTCGGACCCGAACAGGTTTTGCGTCATGCCCGCAGCTTAGCGGGCGCCGGGAGCGGATTCAAGCGACGGCTTGCCTTTGCCCCGGCGCTTGGGGCGCCTCGGCCGGCCGGGTTCTCCGCCACGGGAGGCGAGGACCCGGCCCGAGAGGCCTAGGGGTTGTGATTCTCGTGGTCCTCCAGCACGGCGACGGTCTCGCCGCGGTCGTCGCCGATCGTGAGCGCGACGGACACGGG
>JBFJPL010000026.1:0-46014 GCA_041617155.1 Kiloniellales bacterium | reverse complement strand
GCTGTCCTCCTCCTCGAGCACCTCTAGTACCCCGCGCAGCGCCAGCAGGCCGTCGAGCCGCGGCGCCTCGGCACCGGTCTTGGCTTTCAGCGATTTGGAGATCTTGATCAGTTGTTCGAACAGCCCCTCGTTGATCTTCAATCGAACCGGCTGATTTGAGGTGTCGACCGCGAGACTGATTTGAAAGTTGCCCCGGGCAAAGCGGCCCGACGCCGCCGAGCGCACGCGGGCCTCGAGATCTTCATAGCCGCTCGGCAGGCGGCAGCGCAGGTCGAGCGTCTTGCCGTTGACGCTCTTCACCTCCCAGGTCCAGCCGACGACGTCATCGCCGCCTTCCTGACGGGCGAATCCGGTCATACTGGCGACGGGTTTGTGATCGGCCACGGGTGGAAAGCTTCCGAAGTCAAATGAGAGTTGGGGTCGCGGGCAGCGCCTTTATATACTCGTCACCTTCCGGCAACAAGCAGTCGAGGCGCTGGCCGTCCAACCATGAGAGATCCCAAATCCATTCTCATAACCGGCGGGTCCAGCGGCATCGGCGAAGCGCTCGCCCGGGCCTATGCGAAACCGGGCGTTCATCTGTCTTTGTCGGGCCGCAACGCGGAACGGCTCGAGGCAGTGGCCGAAGCCTGCCGTTCAGCCGGTGCGACCGCGAGCCCTTTGGTCTTGGATGTGGTCGACCGCGAAGCGATGGCCCGGTGGATCACCGAAGCCGATGTCGCGGCACCGCTCGACCTGGTGATCGCGAATGCCGGCACCTCGGCCGGCACGGGAGGTGCGGGGGAAGACGAAGCACAGGCCCGCCGCGTCATGGCGGTCAACCTCCAGGGCGTCATGAACACGGTCCTGCCGGCGCTTCCCCAGCTGCGCGCGCGCCGGCGCGGTCAGATCGCCATCATCTCGTCGCTGGCCGGCTTTCGCGGCTTTCCCGGTGCGCCGGCCTATTGCGCATCCAAGGCCGCCGTCCGGGTCTGGGGCGAGTCCCTGCGCGGCCATTTGGCGCCCGAAGGCATCGGTGTCAGCGTCGTGTGCCCCGGCTTTGTGAAGAGTCGCATGACCGCGGTCAACCGGTTCCCCATGCCGTTCCTCATGGACAGTGCATCGGCCGCCACGGCAATCAAGCGCGGCTTGGCCCGCAACAAGGCGCGCATCACCTTTCCCTGGCCGCTCTCCAGTATTGTCTGGTTCCTGGCGACATTGCCACCCGGACTCACCGACCGCTTTCTGCGCCGTCTTCCGGAGAAGAACTAGGCGGGAAATGTCAGCCGCCGCTTTGCTGGGATTGCAGGTCTTGCCGCCTTTGCTCCCGAATCATCCGGCGCCGGATCTTGCGCCATTTGGCAACATTCTGGTTGTGCTCGATCAGGGTCTTGGCAAAGACGTGGCCGCCGGTACCGTCGGCCACGAAGTAGAGGTAACGGGTATCGGCCGGGTTCAGCACGGCTTCCAGGGCGGCGCGCCCCGGATTGGCGATCGGCGCCGGCGGCAGTCCGCCGTTCGTGTAGGTGTTGTAGGGACCAGGCCGCTCCAGGTCTTTCAGCAGCAACCGCCGGCCGAGCGGGCCCGTACCCCCGGTAATGCCATAGACCACCGTCGGGTCCGACTGCAAGCGCATGCCACGCTTCAGCCGGTTGATGAAGACCGAGGCGACCAGCGGACGTTCCTCCGGCACACCGGTCTCCTTTTCGACAATCGAGGCCAGAATGACCGCTTCGTCGAGCGTCTTGATCGGCAGGCCTTCGGCCCGCTGCGGCCAGAGTTCGGCCAGCACGACCTCAAGACCAGTCTGCATGCGTTCGATCAAGGCCGCGCGATCATCGTTCAGGGAGTAGTGATAGGTCTCCGGCAGCAGCGAACCTTCGGGCGGTACCGGCCCGGTTTCGCCGCTTAGGCCCTCAGCGCTTGCGACCAACTCCACGATCTCGTGACTGGTCAGGCCTTCCGCAACCGTGAGCCAACGGGCCACGGTCTCGCCACGATCTAGAATTTCGTAGGCCCCGCGCATCGATACGCCGGCCGGGAAGGCGTATTCTCCGGCCTTCAGTCCCCGCGCCGAGCCGAGCAGACGCACCCCCCATCGGAACAAACGCGCGTCCTCGACGACGCCCTCAGCTTCGAGCAGCCGGGCAATCGACTCCAGCCCAGCGCCACGCTCGATCACCACCAGGGTGTCCTGGGCCAACGGTCCGGCCCGTTCAAAGTTTTTGAAGCCATAGATAGCCGCGCCACCGGCGAGCAGTGCGAGAACGGCCAGGCCGGCAAGGATGCCGCCAATGAGCCGCGGCTTCACGGTCCCGACCGTTAACTATAGGCGGCGAGCACTAGCGAAGCGTTCGTGCCGCCGAATCCGAATGAGTTGGACAGCGCCACCGAAACCTTACGTTCCTTGGCCTCGTGTGGCACGAGATCGATATCGGCACAACCCGGTGAGGGATTGTCCAAATTCAGCGTGGGTGGCACCACGCCGTCGTTGATCGCGAGAATCGAAAAGATTGCCTCGACCGATCCGGCGGCTCCCAGCAAATGGCCGACTGCCGATTTCGTCGAAGACATCGAAAGCCGCTCGGCATGATCGCCGAACAGACGCTTGACCGCGCCCAGCTCTATCTCGTCGCCAAGCGGCGTCGAGGTGCCGTGGGCGTTGATGTAGTCGATATCCTCGACATTCTTCTGCGCCCGCTTCAAGGCGTTGCGCATGGCCCGGTATCCGCCGCTGCCGTCCTCGGCGGGAGCGGTAACGTGATAGGCATCGCCCGACATACCATAGCCGATCACCTCGGCATAGATTTTAGCACCGCGTTTTCTGGCGTGCTCCAGCTCCTCGAGCACGACCACGCCCGCGCCTTCGCCCATGACGAATCCGTCGCGATCCTGGTCCCAAGGCCTAGAGGCGCGTTCTGGCGTGTCGTTGAACCCGGTGGAGAGCGCGCGAGCCTGTGCGAAGCCGGCCACACCGAGGCGGCAGACCGCGCCTTCGGCGCCGCCGGCCAGCATCACGTCGGCATCGTCGAGCGCAATCAGCCGTGCCGCGTCGCCGATCGCATGCGCACCCGTCGAGCAGGCAGTCACCACGGCATGGTTCGGACCCTTGAAGCCGAACCTTATGGACAGCTGACCCGACACGAGATTGATCAGGGCCGCCGGGATAAAGAACGGACTGACCCGTCTTGGGCCTCGTTCCAACAGGGTAACGGAGGTGTCGTAGATTGTCTCGAGACCGCCGATGCCCGAGCCGATCATCACGCCGGTGCGCTCCAGGCCGTCCTCGTCTTCGGGCATCCATCCCGAGTCCTCGACCGCCTGGTGTCCGGCAGCGATACCGTAGACGATGAAGCGGTCGACCTTACGTTGGTCCTTGGGAGCCATATAGTCGTCGGCGTTGAAACCGCCCGTGCCCGTCTCGCCGGGCGGAATCTGCCCGGCGATCTTGGCCGGCAGGTCGGAAACGTCGAACGACTGAATGGCGCGGATTCCCGACTCGCCATTGATCAGCCGCTCCCACGACGGTTTAACGCCGCTCGCAAGCGGCGTAACCAAACCCAAGCCAGTAACGACCACTCGTCTCATACAACGATCGGCAATTTGAGCTCTCTACGGATTCGGGCGACCCGCCAAGGCACAGCCCCGGCGTTGGTTGTCTTGCCGAGTCAGGCGTGCTCCGAGATAAAGCTGATCGCGTCCTTGACAGTCACGATCTTCTCGGCGGCGTCATCCGGGATTTCACACCCGAACTCCTCCTCGAAAGCCATCACGAGTTCGACCGTATCGAGACTGTCCGCCCCGAGGTCGTCGATGAAACTCGCCGTGTCGCTGACTTTCGCTTCGTCGACACCCAGGTGTTCCACGACGATCTTTTTGACACGCTCGGCAATGTCGTTACTCATAACTTCTAACCTCAGATTTGTTGGCTTTTGGTGCGCGAATCCGTCTCTTAGAGCGGTCTAGTTAATAAGCTGTTGCCTGCACGCAGGCCGGCGCCTCTTATCACAGTTCTTCACGAGAGGTAAAGCACCCGCGCGCGCCCCATCCGGGTGCCTCGAAAGGAAGCTATATCATGGCCATTCCGCCGTTCACATGCAAGGTCTGCCCGGTGACATAGCCGGCCTCTTCGCTCGCCAGAAAATATACGCAAGCCGCAACGTCGCCCGGGGTTCCCAACCGCCCGGCCGGAATCGCACCGAGCAGTTTCTGCTTTTGCTGGTCGGCCAGAGCATCGGTCATGGCCGTTTCGATGAACCCCGGCGCAACACAGTTCACGGTGATGCCGCGCGACGCAACCTCTTGCGCCAACGCTTTGGACATGCCGGTCATGCCGGCCTTCGAGGCGGCGTAGTTCGCCTGGCCCGGATTGCCGGTCTGACCAACGACCGAGGTGATCGCAATGATGCGACCCCAGCGCCGCTTCATCATGCCGCGCAGGCTGGCCTGCGCCAGTCGGTAACCGGCCGTTAGGTTGACCTGGAGCACCTGGTCCCACTCTTCGTCCTTCATGCGCATGGCGAGGTTGTCACGCGTCAGACCGGCGTTGTTGACGAGAATATCGAGTGACCCGAGTTCCGATTCGACCTGCCGCGGCAGCTCCCCCGTCGCCGCTAAATCGGACAGGTTACACGGCAGCACGGCGACCCGCTCACCGAGGTCGCCGGCCAGCGTATCCAGCACTTCCCGGCGGGTGCCGGATATCGCCACCGCCGCGCCGGCGCCATGCAGAACGCGTGCGATCGCACCGCCGATGCCGCCCGAAGCGCCAGTGACCAGCGCCGTCTTGCCGCTCAAGTCGAACATGATCGATGGCTCCTTGTGCAGATGGACAAACGATTCCGGCGCGGTTTCACGAAAAGGTCTCTCAGAGCGTGCGAACCAAAGCTTCGATCTCCTCGGGCGTGCCCGCAGCCGTACCGGTCAAATCCCGATCGATTCGCCGGGCCAAGCCGCTCAGCACCTTGCCGGCACCGAGTTCAATCAGTTGATCAACGTCGGCTTCCTTCATGGCGAGCACCGATTCGCGCCAGCGCACCATAGCGGTGACCTGCTCGACCAACAAACGCCGGATTGTCTCAGGAGAGGTTACCGGCCCGGCGGTCACGTTGGCGACCAGCGGCACTTCGGGTGGTCGGAAGGTCGTCTCGGCCAGGGCTTCCGCCATAACCTCGGCGGCGGGCGCCATCAGCACGCAGTGGAAGGGCGCGGAGACCGGCAGTAGAACGCAACGCTTGGCGCCCTTGGCCGGAGCCAGTTCGACGGCCCGCTCGACCGCTGCCTTGTGACCGCTGAGCACGACCTGACCGGGGGCGTTGTCGTTCGCCGGGGCGCAAACCGCCGTGGTCCCATCTGCCGCGACGGCCGCCTCGGCGGCAAGCTCCGCCGCCGCCTCCAGGCCCAACCCTAGAACCGCCGCCATGGCGCCCTCACCGACCGGCACGGCCTCCTGCATGGCTTGGCCACGCCGCTTGAGAAGGCGCGCGGCATCGGCCAGTTCCAAACTCCCGGCCGCGGCCAAGGCCGAGTACTCGCCCAGCGAATGACCCGCGACAAGGACCGCCTTTTCCGCCAGTTGGAACCCGGCCTCCTGCTGCAGGACCCGAACCACCGCCAGGCTTACCGCCATCAGGGCCGGCTGGGCATTTTCGGTCAGGGTCAGTTCGTCCTCTGGTCCCTCGAACATCAGGCGTGAAAGCCGTTGACTTAACGCCTCGTCGATTTCCTCGAAAACCAGCCGTGCAGGCGCAAAGGCCTCGGCCAAGGCCGCGCCCATACCGACCGCCTGTGATCCCTGTCCTGGAAATACGAATGCCCGGCCCATGCCCTGCTCCCCCTCGCCGACAAGCCGCCCAGAGATAGCGCCTGGGCGCCTGCTGTCAAGCCGCCAGGGGCGTGAGTCTTCTCAGAGCCGTCAGACGCCGGGCGAGCGCATCCGCGCCCTTGGGCTTCGCTCGCACAAGCGAGCGGGGCCGCAATCGCACAGGCAAGGACTGGTCTGGCGGGGACGCAGGCGCAAAGCGCCCTTTTTGCCGCCAGACAAGAAGACGGCCGATGAGGCCCCGCGAGCCATGCAAGCGAAGCCTAGGGAGCGGATGCGACCGCCCGGCGTCTGAGGGCTCAAGGCATTAGACTTCAAGCTTGCACGGGCGGGGCTTTGTTGTATATTCCGCGCGCCTCGCGGCGGTGCCGCGGGTTACATAGCTCCTTGCCGGTAGCCGCGCCCTCGGGCGTTAAAGGTCTGCCGGCTAGGGCCGGGCGGCCGAAGGGACGGAAGTACGAAGCATCCCGATCGGCGCCGGACCATGAACAGCCGTGAGGAGTACGGACCAGATGCCGCTGTACGAGAACGTGTTCATCGCTCGCCAAGACGTCTCCGCCTCGCAGGTGGACTCGCTGGCGGATGAGTTTGCCGCCATCATCCAGGAACGTGGCGGGCAGATCTCCAAGAAAGAGTACTGGGGTCTCAGGACCTTGCAGTTCCGGATCAAGAAGAACCGGAAGGGTCACTACACCCTGTTCAACATCGATGCACCGTCGGAGGCGGTCCTCGAGATGGAGCGCATCATGCGCCTCAACGAGGACGTTATTCGCTATCTGACGGTCCGCGTGAAGGACCTGGAGACCGATCAGTCGATCGTCCTGCGCAGTCGCGGCAGCCGCGACGAGCGCGGCCGTGGCGGGCGCCGCTTCGGCGGCCCGGACCGCGGCGGGCGGGACGAAGGCCGGGGCCGGCGGGAGTCCCGGGATGATCGGAAGCCTGCCGGCGCCCGCGAGGGCAACGGGGCGGCCAGTCCAGCGGCCAAGGCAGACGAAGGAGCAAAGCAATGACCGTGCGCATCGTAAGCAAGGGCGTTGCCATACGCCGGCCGTTCTTCAGGCGGCGCAAGAGCTGCCCCTTCTCGGGACCGAACGCGCCGAAGATCGACTACAAGGACGTGAAGCTGCTGCAACGGTTTGTCTCCGAGCGCGGCAAGATCGTGCCCAGCCGTATCACCGCGGTTTCCGCGAAGAAGCAGCGGGAGCTCGCCCAGGCAATCAAGCGCGCCCGCTATCTGGCGCTACTGCCCTACGTCTTGGATTGAGCGGTCTGGAGAATCAGCGATGGAAGTCATTCTGTTGGAACGGGTCGAGAAGTTGGGACAGATGGGCGACGTGGTCAAAGTGAAGCCCGGCTATGCCCGCAACTTCCTGCTGCCCAAGAAGAAGGCGCTGCGCGCCAACAAGTCCAACCTGGCATATTTCGAGACCCGCCGTGCGCAGCTCGAGGCCGAGAACCTCAGCCGCCGGGAAGAGGCCGAGTCGGTTGCCGGGAAGCTCGAGGGCATGAGCGTCGTGCTCATCCGACAAGCCGGAGACAGCGGTCAGCTCTATGGTTCGGTCACGGCCCGCGACCTGTCGGAAGCAGTCACCGAGGCCGGCGTCACGGTCGACCGGAACCAGGTCGCGCTCGACAAGGTGATCAAGGTACTGGGCCTGCATACGGTCAAGATCCGTCTGCACCCCGAGGTCACGGTCGACGTTACCGCCAACGTCGCCCGCTCCCCGGCCGAGGCCGACAGCCAGGCCAAGACCGGCCATATGGTCAGCGCTTACGAGCAGCGCGAAACCGAGGAGGCGGCCGTCGAGGCCGTGATCGCCGAGGTCGAGGAAGCCGAAGAGGCGGAAGCGGAAGCGGAGGCCGAGGCGGAAGACAAGGCCAAGGCCGCCGCTCCGGAGGCCGAGACGCCGGTCTAACCACGACCAAGGTCATTGATCGCGGCCTCTGGTGATAGCAGCCTTTCCGCGAGCCGAAAAAAAGGCACGACATAACCAACCGCGCTGTCCCGGAAACGGGTCTGCGCCGTTGAGATGCATCAATGCCGTTCAACTATTGGCCCACTACACATCCCTGAGGCGATCATCTATTATTCGGCGGGTCGGTCCGCGCGATAGGCTGGCACCTACCCAATTGGAATCGATGGACTAGCGGGAGCAAAGCAAGAGCAGAAACCGAATCAGGCAGGGGGCTAGTGCGATGCTGTTACAGAAACTCTTTGCGTTCATGATCCGCGAGGGGACATTGTCCCTGATAGACGCTGCCGGCAAGAAGACCACCTATGGTAACGGGAGTGCGCCGAACAGCACGGTGCGTCTGCACAATCAACGCCTGGAGTACACGATTCCACTCAATCCGGCGCTCTACTTCGCCGAAGCCTACATGGAAGGTACCCTGACCTTCGAGGACAGCAATCTCGAGGATTTCCTTGAGGTGTCGCTCAAGAACTTTCCACATTTGGAAAAGCATTGGCTGATGAAGATCGGCAATCTGCTGCGCCGGCAGACCCGGCGCGTCAAGCAGTACAATCCGATTCGTCGGGCCCGGCGCAACGTCGCCCATCACTACGATCTGTCCGGCAAGCTCTACGATCTGTTCCTGGACAACGACCGCCAGTACTCCTGCGCCTACTTCACCTCGCCGCACGGCGATCTGGAGCGCGCGCAAGCGGACAAGAAACGTCACATCGCGGCCAAGCTTCTGCTCGACCGGCCCAACCTAAAACTGCTCGATATCGGCTCGGGGTGGGGTGGCCTCGGCATTTACTTCGCCGAGCAGAGCGGTTGTGATGTCACCGGTCTTACCTTGAGCAAGGAACAGCTCGCGGCTTCCCAGCAACGGGTCAAGAAAGCCGGTCTCGATCAACGGATCCGGTTTCACTTGCGCGACTACCGCGAGGAAAACGGCACCTATGATCGGATCGTCTCGGTCGGGATGTTCGAGCACGTCGGCAAGAAGCACTACGACGAGTATTTCGAGCGGGTACGCGACCTCATGACCGATGACGGAGTCTGCCTAATCCATTCGATCGGCAAGTTCGCCAATCCTGGTCCGATCAACAGCTTCATCCAAAAATACATCTTTCCCGGCGGCGATCTGCCGCTCCTGTCCATGGTGTTTCGTTCCGTCGAACGCGCCGGCCTTCTGGTGACCGACGTCGAAATCCTGCGCCTGCATTACGCCACTACCCTGCGCTTGTGGCACGACCGCTTCCAAGCCAACCGGAGCAAGGTGGCGCGACTCTACGACGAGCGCTTCTGCCGCATGTGGGAGCTTTATCTGAAGGCCTGCGAGATCGGCTTCTATCACCAGGATCTGATGGTGTTCCAACTGCAGTTGGCCAAGAAACTCGATACCGTGCCGCTGACCCGCGACTACATTTACGAACAGGAGCACGGTGATCTCGAACGCCGCGCCCACGCGGCGGAATAGCCGGCGGCAGCCGCGACGCCGGAGATTCTATCCCCGTGTTTCAACAAATTCCTGGCAACTATCTGCTGGCGGGCTGATACCGCTCTGATATTGTGTCGGCTATGGATCCCCCAAGTTCGAACAACTTGGCGCGGCTGCCCGGCTCGCAAGTCGATGCTGACGGCTACCGTGAGCCGCCGGTCAACTACGAGGCCGAGCAGGCGCTGCTTGGCGCGGTTTTGGCCAACAATGCCGCTTTCGAAAAGGTCGCTGATTTTCTGCGGCCCGAACACTTCGCGGAACCGGTTCACGGCCGGATCTTCGACGCCTGCGGCACGTTGATCGAGCGCGGCCAGATCGCCAACGCGGTCACGCTGAAGAACCTTTTCGAGCGCAGCGAGGAACTGGCCGACGTCGGCGGCGCGACGTACCTGAGCGAGCTGCAGGGCAATTTCGTTTCGATCATCAACGCGCGCGACTATGGTCGGACGGTCCACGATCTGTTCCTGCGGCGGCAACTGATCTCGATCGGCGAGGACGTGGTCAACGACGCCTTCGACCACAGCCTCGAGGTCAGCGCGACCGAGCAGATCGAGGGAGCCGAACAAAGGCTCTATACCTTGGCCGAAAGCGGCCAGACCGAAGGCGGCTTTATCGATTTCAAGACCGCGGTCACGCAGTCAATCGATATGACCGAAGCCGCGTTGCGGCGCGACAGCCACGTCGCTGGCGTGCCCACCGGATTTGCCGACCTCGACAAGTTGCTCGGCGGCCTGCACAAGTCCGACTTGGTGATCCTGGCCGGCCGGCCGTCCATGGGCAAGACGGCCTTGGCCACCAACATCGCCTACAACGCCGCCACCTCGAAGCGGGCCGAGCGCGACGCCGAAGGCAACCTGGTCGAGCTGCCGCAGGTGGTCGCTTTCTTCTCGCTCGAGATGTCGGCCGAGCAACTTGCCACGCGGATCATCTCCGAGCAGGCGCACGTGCGCTCGGACGCCATGCGCCGGGGCGAAATCCGCCAGGAGGAATTCGATCGCCTGTTCGAGACCAGCCGGGCGCTCTACGAGCTGAAACTGTTCATCGACGACACGCCGGCCTTGAGCGTGCCGGCGCTGCGCATGCGCGCCCGGCGGCTCAAACGGCAGCATGGCCTGGGCTTGATCGTGGTCGACTACCTGCAGCTGATGCAGGGCGCCCCGGGCGCCCGCGCCGAGAACCGGGTGCAGGAGGTTTCCGAGATCACCCGCGGCCTGAAAGCCATCGCCAAGGAGCTGGACGTGCCGGTCGTCGCCCTGTCGCAACTCTCGCGCCAGACCGAGCAGCGCGACGACAAGCGCCCGCAACTGTCCGACCTCAGGGAGTCCGGCTCGATCGAACAGGACGCCGATGTCGTGCTCTTCCTGTTCCGCGAGGAATACTATCTGGCCCGCGAGAAACCCAGCCAGCGAGCGAACGAGAAAGACTCGGACTTCCGCGCGCGGACAGAGAAGTATGTGGAGCGGGTCGAGGAGCAGCGCGCCAAGGCGGAGGTGATCGTGGCCAAGCAGCGCCATGGCCCGATCGGCACCGAGGAGCTTTATTTCGAAGGGCAGTTTACCCGTTTCAGCGATTTGGCCGAAGACGACCGCCTGCCCGAGAGATATGACTGACCGGAAGCCCTCCGGCGACCCGCCGGCCGCCCGCGCCGGTGCGATCCTCACCATCGACCTGGATGCCATCAGGGCCAACTACCAGCGTCTCGTCCGAAAACTCAAGGGCACGGCCTGCGCCGCGGTGGTCAAGGCGAACGGCTACGGCCTGGGTGCGGCGCGGGTCGGCCCGGCCCTGGCGACGGCCGGCGCGCGGCAGTTCTTCGTGGCCCTACCGGACGAAGCGATCGCCCTGCGCGGCGCCCTCGCAAAGACCGCCCCCGAGGCCCAGATCTACGTGCTCGGCGGCCCGCTGCGCGGCGCCGAAGCGGACTTCCTGGCGCACGATATAACGCCGGTCCTGAACAGCCTGGGCGACGTCGATTTCTGGCGCGCCCTTGCCATGCGCGAATCACGGAGCCTGCCAGCCGTCTTGCATGTCGATACCGGCATGAACCGGCTGGGCCTGCCGCACCGCGAACTGGAGGCCCTGGCGAACGACCCGTCCCGTCTCGAAGGCTTGACGCCGGCCGGCCTGATGAGTCACCTGGCCTGCGCGGAAGACCGAGGGAATGCCATGAACGCCGAGCAGCTGGTGCTGTTTCGCGCCGCGCGGGCGCGCCTGCCAAAGATGCCGGCCAGCTTTGCCAACTCCTCGGGTATATTCCTCGGCAGCGAGTACCACTTTGATTTAGCCCGGCCCGGAGTCGCGCTCTACGGCGTCAATCCAACACCGGGCAGCCCAAACCCCATGACGCAAGTCGTTCATCTAAAAGGTAAAATCCTTCAGGTGCGCGACGTTGACGCTCCGCAGCACGTTGGTTATGGTGCGACCTACCGCGTGTTGGGGACTGCCCGAATTGCCACCGTGGCGGTGGGCTATGCGGACGGGTATCTGCGCTCACTGTCGAACCGGGGGGTTGGAATCATCGGCGGCACACGGGTACCTGTCGTTGGACGTGTCTCTATGGACCTCGTCACTTTCGATGTATCCACAGTCCCGCCGGACGCGACGGTGCCCGGTGCAATGATAGACCTGATGGGCCCCAATCTCGACCTTGACGATGTCGGCGAACGAGCCGGCACCATTGGCTATGAGATACTGACCGCGCTTGGCAGCCGGTATCACAGAGTCTATCTGGGCGGCTAAGTCTAGATGCCAATCCTTCAGCCAATAGGCCGGGCGTTCCTGGGATTTCTGGAGGTTGCCGGGCGGCTCGCACTGTTTGCCGTGACCGGAATATCGCACTGCGCGCGCCCCCCCATATTCCTGCGCTTGACCCTGCGCCAGATGATCGAGATCGGTTTCTACTCGCTGCCAGTGGTTGGTTTGACAGCGATTTTCACCGGCATGGTCCTGGCCCTACAGAGCTATACGGGTTTTGCCCGTTTTTCGGCGGAAAGCGCGATTCCCAATGTCGTGGTGGTCTCCATTACCCGGGAGTTGGGGCCTGTGCTCGCCGGCCTGATGGTCGCAGGACGGGTCGGCGCGGCCATGGCGGCGGAGATCGGCACCATGCGCGTGACCGAGCAGATCGATGCGCTCGACACCCTGGCCACCAACCCCTTCAAGTATCTGGTGGCGCCGCGCCTGATCGCCGGCGTGACCATGCTGCCGCTGCTGGTTCTGGTCGCCGACGCGATCGGCGTCTTCGGCGGCTATGTGGTCTCGATCTTCAAGCTCGGCTTCAACCCCGGCAACTACATCAAGAACACCATGGATTTCATGGAGGCGATGGACGTCATTTCGGGCTTGGTCAAGGCCGCGGTGTTCGGCTTTCTGATCACCTTGATGGGCTGCTATCACGGCTACCATTCCAAGGGTGGCGCCCAGGGCGTGGGCACGGCGACCACCAATGCGGTGGTCTCAGCTTCGATCCTGATCCTCTGCTTCAACTATTTCATCACCGAGCTGTTTTTCGCGCGATGAACGGAACCGTTGCCAAGATCCAGATTCGCGACCTACACAAAGCCTTCGGCGAGAAGGTCGTGCTCGATGGTGTCGAGCTCGAGATCGGGCAATCCGAGTCGGTGGTCATCATCGGCGGCTCGGGCACCGGCAAATCGGTTCTGCTGAAGTGCATCCTCGGCCTGCTTCATCCAGATTCAGGCAGCATTCAAGTGGACGGCGAGGAGGTGGTCGGCCTGCAAGGCCAGGATCTCCACCGGGTACGGCGCAAATTTGGCATGCTGTTCCAGAACGCGGCCTTGTTCGATTCCATGCCGGTCTGGGAAAATGTCGCTTTCGGCTTGATCCAGGGACAATCCATGAACCGCCGCGCGGCTAAGGCGATCGCCGTGGAGAAGCTTGCCGCCGTGGGACTCCGTCCCCAGGTTGGCGAACTGTGGCCGGCCGAACTTTCCGGCGGCATGCGCAAGCGGGTCGGCCTGGCCCGGGCGATTGCGACCAACCCCGAGATCATCTTTTTCGACGAGCCGACCACCGGCCTCGATCCGATCATGGGCGACGTGATCAACGATCTGATCGTCGAGACCGTCCAGCAAATGGGTGCTACAACACTATCGATCACCCACGACATGGCCAGCGCCCGGAAAATCGCCGACCGCATCGCCTTGCTTTACGGCGGCAAGATAATCTGGGCCGGGCCGACGGCCGAGATCGACCAGTCCGGCAACCCCTACGTGGAGCAGTTCATCCACGGCCGTGCGGAGGGACCGATCGAGATGCAGGTGCGCGTCCTTTGACCATTCGGCCGGGCCGGCAGCCATCCTGCTGTTATGGTGGGGTGCCAGAGGAGCTTCTTGTTCACCTTGGCTAAGCGGGCATCGCGTTACGTCTGCCAATCCTGCGGCAACGCCACGGCCAAGTGGAGCGGGCGCTGCGAAGCCTGCGGAGCTTGGAACAGCATCGTCGAAGAGGCGCCGCGCGACAGCGCGCCCGGCGGCCTCGGCCGGTCGTCCGGGGCCAGCGCCGGTCAGCCTCTCCAGATCGTCGCCCTGGACGGTCAGGGCCAACAAGCCCCGCGCCTGGCGACCGGGATCGGCGAGTTCGACAGGGTCTGCGGCGGCGGTTTGGTGGAGGGTTCGGCGGTGCTGATCGGCGGTGATCCCGGTATCGGGAAGTCCACGATCCTGCTGCAGGCGGCGGCGGCGCTGGCCGCCGGGCAGGGCGGCGCACCGGCACAACCGCTCTACATTTCCGGTGAGGAATCGGTCGACCAGATCCGCCTCAGGGCGCGGCGTCTGGGCCTGAGCGACGCCCAGGTTCGGCTTGCCGCAGCAACCTCGGTGCGCGACATCGTGGCCAGCCTCGACCTTCCCGAATCGCCCCGCGTCGTGGTCATCGATTCGATCCAGACCCTCTATGTGGACACCCTGGAATCGTCGCCGGGCAGCGTCGCCCAAGTGCGCGCCTCCGCGCAGGAGTTGATACGTCTGGCCAAACGCCGCGGCTTCACCGTCGTTCTGGTCGGCCATGTCACCAAGGAAGGCGCGATCGCCGGCCCCAAGGTGCTCGAACACATGGTCGATACGGTGCTTTACTTCGAAGGCGAACGGGGTCATCAGTTCCGTATCCTTCGCGCGGTCAAGAACCGCTTTGGCCCGACCGACGAGATCGGTGTTTTTGAGATGTCCGATGGCGGCCTGCTGGAAGTGTCGAACCCCTCGGCCCTTTTCCTGGCCGAACGGGGCGGTCACGTTTCGGGCGCCTCGGTTTTCGCCGGGGTCGAAGGAACCCGGCCATTGCTGGTCGAGATCCAAGCCCTGGTTTCACCCTCCCCCCTGGCGACGCCGCGGCGTGCGGTGGTCGGCTGGGATTCGGCGCGCCTGGCCATGATTCTCGCGGTCCTGGAGGCGCGATGCGGGCTGGTACTGGCCGGCCGGGATGTGTATTTGAATGTCGCGGGCGGCCTGCGAATCGGCGAGCCGGCCGCTGATTTGGCCGTGGCGGCGGCCCTGATATCGGCGGCGAGCGGCGAACCGGTCCCCGAGGACACGGTAATCTTCGGTGAGATCGGGTTGTCGGGAGAAGTCCGCACGGTTTGCCAAAGGGAAAACCGGCTCAAGGAGGCCGCAAAGCTGGGCTTTCGGCGCGCCCTGGTACCACAGCGGCAAGCCAAGAAGGAAGGCGGCGAGACCGCCGACCGCTTGGAATTGACCGAGATTGCGCATCTACAAGACCTGGTCGGTCTTTTGGCCGGGGACGCGGGGCAGCTGCGCCGAGGAGGGCACGGCCTTGACCTTGGCTGATTTCCTGGTGTTGGGAATACTCCTGGTTTCGGGTGTTTTCGCCTACATCCGGGGGTTCGTCCATGAGCTGCTGACCTTGGTGGCCTGGGCCGGCGCCGCGCTGGTCACGCTCTACGGGTTCGAGCACGTGGTGCCCTCGGTACGCGAGATCGTCCGCATACAGGCGATCGCCGACATCGGTACCGGTCTTGCGATCTTCATCTTGGTGCTGATCGTGCTGACGATGCTGACCCGCCTGGTGGCGAGGCGGGTCCAGAACTCGGCGCTCAGCACATTGGATCGTTCCCTGGGCCTGGTCTTCGGCATTTTCCGGGGCGCGCTGCTGATCAGCTTCTGCTGGGTGCTGGTCGCCTGGGCGGTGCCGCGGCGCGACTTCCCGGACTGGATCTCGGAGGCCAGGACCCTGCCGCTTGTCGAGACGGGCGCCGGCTTACTCTATGCCCTAGTGCCCGAGCATCTACAGCCCGACGACGAGCCGGATATCGACGAGGATGCACTCGACCTTGACTTCAGTTTCGAAGACCTAGTCAGCCCCCCGCCAAAAGTCGCTGGACCCAGCGATGCCAAAGGGTATAAGGACCGGGAACGCAGGGAGCTGGAAAGGCTCATCGAGGGTTCGCAGTGAGTGTTCAAGATCCCAGGGTCGTAACAGGCACCAACCCGTTCGACGACGACAAGCTGCACGAGGAGTGCGGCGTATTCGGAATCTTCGGCCACACGGATGCGGCACCGCACACGGCGCTAGGTCTCCATGCCCTGCAGCACCGCGGACAGGAGGCAGCCGGGATCGTCACCTGCGACGGCGAGCAGTTCCACGCCCATCGTGATCTCGGCCAAGTCGGCGACATTTTTTCCCGTCCGGAGGTCATCAACCGCCTGGTGGGCCCATCGGCGATCGGCCATGTGCGCTATTCGACCACCGGAGACACGGTCCTGCGCAACGTCCAGCCGCTGTTCGCCGATCTGCAGTTCGGCGGCTTCGCCCTGGCCCACAACGGCAACCTGACCAATGCCCTGCTGCGCCGCAGGGAACTGGTCGGGCGCGGCTCGCTGTTCCAATCGACCTCGGATACCGAGGTCATCGTCCACTTGGTGGCAACGTCGCGGGCCGGCGGCATGATCGACCGCCTGATCGACGCGCTGCGCAAGGTCGAAGGCGCCTACTCGCTGGTCGGGTTGACCAACTCCTGCGTCATCGGCGTGCGCGACCCCCTGGGCGTTCGCCCGCTGGTTCTTGGGCGGATCGGCGACAGTCATATCGTAACCTCTGAAACCTGCGCGCTCGACATCATAGGTGCCGACTTCGTGCGCGACGTCGAGCCCGGCGAAATGGTCGTGCTAGACCAATCCAGCGTCCATTCCCTGCGACCCTTCCCTCCGGCCCAGCGCCGATTTTGCATTTTCGAGCATATCTACTTCGCGCGACCCGATTCGGTGGTCGAGGGCACGAGCGTTTACGACGCGCGCAAGAAGATCGGCGCCGAGCTGTCACGCGAGAGCGCCGTGCCGGCCGATGTGGTGATCCCGGTGCCGGATTCGGGCGTGCCCGCCGCGATCGGCTATGCCGAGGCCGCCGGTATCCCTTTCGAATTAGGCATCATTCGCAACCACTATGTGGGGCGTACCTTCATCGAACCGGGACAGCAGATCCGAAACCTCGGCGTGAAGCTCAAGCACAATGCCAACCGGCCGATCATTTCGGGCAAGCGGGTGATCTTGGTCGACGACTCGATCGTGCGCGGCACCACCTCGGTCAAGATCGTCGAGATGGTTCGTGCCGCTGGCGCGACCGAAGTGCACATGCGCATCGCGGCGCCGCCGACCATGCATTCCTGCTTCTACGGCATCGACACGCCCGAGCGCGAGGAACTGCTGGCCGCGCAGATGGACGTGGCGGCCATGTCCCGGCATATTGGCGTGGACAGCCTGGCCTTCATATCGCTCGACGGGCTGTACCGGGCAATGGGCGAACCTGGACGCAACCATCCGGCGCCGCAGTACTGCGACGCGTGCTTTACCGGCGACTACCCGACCCGGCTAAGCGACCAGGAGGACGACGATCAGCCGACCCAGCTCACCCTTTTGGCGGAGCTGGCGTAACTCGGCCTTAACCTCCCCGATTCATATGATACGGCGTGATGATCGGACGAATACTGAACGGACTATTCGCGGTGGCCGGTGCCGCCGGCTTCGCGCAGTTTCCGGCGTTCTACCAGCAGTACCTGCAGCGCCTGGGGGGCCGTCGCGACCAGGCGCGCCTGGACATCGCACAGATACTGCAGGACGCCCAGAACCTGGGCCAGTCCCTGCAGGCCCATCTTAAGGAGCTGATGTCGAGCGGGACCAGCCAGGCTCAGCAGGCGGCCGAACGCGAGCTCGAACGAGTCGACAACGCGGAGCGACTGGAGACCGCCTACAAGGCCCTGGTTGAGGCCGGACCGCTGCAGCGCCCCGTGGCTTTCGCCGAGTATTTCGACGCGCATATCGCCACGGAGACGGCGAAGATCTTTCAGCCGTCCGTCCCTGTGACAACGGAAGCCGTGATCTATGCCGGCCTTG
Organism: Kiloniellales bacterium; assembly: GCA_041617155.1. GTDB lineage: Bacteria > Pseudomonadota > Alphaproteobacteria > Kiloniellales > JAKSDN01 > CAMYKD01. Next base: position 28,404 of record JBFJPL010000026.1, on the reverse strand, counting down.
GCATGTTGATCGCCCTGGCGTTGTTGGCAGGCGGCGAGGCCGCCGGCCGTCGCTTGGTGAGTCGGGTCAAGGGTTACTAGAGTTTATGAGCGACAATTCCAACCGCCGCTCCGGCCGACTGGCCGGCCGCATCGCCTTGGTGACCGGAGCCTCCCGCGGTATCGGGGCGGCCGTTGCCGGACGCTTCGCGGCCGAGGGCGCCCACCTCGTCCTCGTGGCCCGCACCGTGGGCGGTCTGGAGGAGGTCGACGATGCGGTCCGAAAGGCCGGTGGCGAGGCCGCAACACTGGTACCGCTCGATCTCCGGGATTTCGACAAGATCGACCGACTCGGCGCATCGCTCTACGAGCGCTTTGGACGGCTCGACGTTCTGGTCGGAAACGCGGGCGTGCTGGGCACGCTCTCGCCCATAGGCCATATTCAACCCAAAACCTGGGTCGAGACCTTGGAGGTCAATTTGACGGCCAACTGGCGTTTGATCCGCAGCCTCGATCCATTGCTGCAGCAGTCCGAGGCCGGACGCGCCATCTTTGTGACCTCGGGCGCTGCGTCCAGCGTGTTGCCCTATTGGGGCGCCTACGCCGCTTCCAAAGCCGGACTGGAAATGGTGGTGCGGACCTACGCCGCCGAAGTGCGGAAAACCAAAGTACGCGCCAACCTACTGGATCCAGGCAAGGTGCGTACCGCAATGCGGGCTCAGGCCTTTCCCGGCGAGGATCCCGGGAGCCTGCCGCCGCCGGAGGCATTAGCCAGCCTGTTCGTTGACCTCGCAGCCTCGGACTGCACGAAGAACGGTGAGGTCGTCCGTGGCTACGAAAGCTAAGCGCAGCAAGGCCTCCAAGGCCAAGAAAGGGCACGGTCCGCGCAGCAAACCGACACAGCCGCCTGCGGCGCCGTTGGAGTCCGTCGACAGGTGGCAAGGCACGCGGGTGTTTCTGAAAAAGCGCTCCGCTTTCCTGTTGCTTCTGGCAATGATCGGGGCGGCTACGGTGCTGACCGGACTGTCGCTCGAGCAAGCCAGGACCAGGGTCCTGTACAGCGAGGGGCAGCTGATCGAAAACGCGACCGTCCTGCTCTACGGCGCCGCCCTCGCCTTATTGCTAGGATGGTCGAACGGCGAGCGGGAACTGCGCCTAATGGTTGCTCTGGTGGTGTCGCTCTGCGCCTTTCGGGAACTTGATCTGCACAAGGCCTATACGTCGGAAAGCCTGTTCAAGATCTCCTACTACATCCGGGGTGACGACCCGATCATGGGCCGTGTCGTGGCGGGCATCATCCTCGTAGCGATCCTCGCGTTGCTGGTCCGCACGCTGATCTACTGCCGCAATCTATTCAAAGAGCTCTGGGCCGGCCGGCCCTTTGCCTATTCGGCGCTCACTTCGATACTTTTGCTGCCGTTTTCCAAGGCATTCGATTCCGGCCCCCGAATGATCCACAAGCACTTCGGCATCGATTTGCCGGCGGAAGTGCGGCTCGGGCTCCTGGTCACTGAGGAAACGCTCGAGCTTGCCGTACCGCTGCTGATCATCCTGAGCATCGCGCAGTACAACGTCGCGAAGTTGGGAATTACCGGCAAGCCGGACAAGCAATCGAAAGTGCCCTAGGAGCCGATCTAATTCTTCGCGTAGGGGTTTCGTCCCTTGCGGATGAGGATCCGGATCGGCGTTCCCGGCAGGCCGAAGTCGTCGCGCAGGGCGTTCTCCAAATAGCGCAGGTAGGTACCCGGCAGTTCGACCGGCTTCGAGCAAAAGATGGCGAAGCTTGGCGGGCGGCTCTTGGCCTGGGTGATGTATTTCAGCCGAATACGCCGGCCCTGCGGTGCCGGCGGCGGATGGCTCGCGGTGACCGACTCCAGCCACCTGTTGAGCTCTGCGGTCGGTATTCGCCGGTTCCAAACGTCATAGGCGGCCAAGACCGCATCGAGCAGGCGGTCCAGATTCCGGCCATGAAGTGCCGAGATGGTGACCACCGGCAGGCCGCGGGTCTGCGGCAGCGAACGCTCGAGGCGGTCGCCGAGCGCTTTCAGCGTCCGGGACCGGTCGCCGCAGAGGTCCCATTTGTTGACGGCGATCACCAAGGCCCTGCCCTCGTCCACCACCATGCGCGCTATGGTCAGGTCCTGTTTTTCCAACGGCGCCTCCGCGTCCACCAGCAGCACCACCACCTGGGCGAAACGGACCGCGCGCAAGGTGTCCGCAACGGACAGTTTTTCAACCTTGCCAGTCACCTTTGGGCGGCGGCGAATGCCGGCGGTATCGACCAGGCGAATGGCCCGGTCCTTGTAACGCCACTCGATGGCAATGGCATCGCGGGTGATGCCGGCTTCGGCGCCGGTCAGCAGGCGCTCCTCGCCGATCAGCCGATTGACCAGGGTCGACTTGCCCACATTGGGACGGCCGATCACGGCAAGCTGCAGAGGCGCAGCCGGAGCGCCCTTCTCATCACCGTCGTCGGGCGGCCTGTCGGCCGGTTCCGGAAAGTAAGCCGCGATCGCGTCGCGCAGGTCGGACAGGCCTTCCCCGTGCTCGGCCGAGACGGCCACCGGTTCGCCCAGTCCCAAGCTGTTCGCTTCGGCGGCCCCGGCCGCACCAAGCTGACCTTCGCACTTATTGGCCAGGAGCACGACGGGCGTCGGGCTGCGCCTCAGCCACTGGGCGAAATGTTCGTCCAAGGGCGTGACGCCGGCCCTTGCGTCAACCAGGAAAAGCACCAGGTCGGCGGTCCGAATCGCCGCCTCGGTCAATCGCCTCATGCGCGCCTCGAGGCTCTCGTCGAACGCCTCTTCGAGGCCGGCGGTATCGACCACCTGGAACGAAAGATCGAATAGGTTGGCAGGACCCTCGCGCCGGTCACGGGTCACGCCGGGTTGATCGTCGACCAACGCCACGTGCCGGCCGACCAGTCGATTGAACAGGGTCGACTTGCCGACGTTCGGCCGGCCGACGATGGCCACGGTAAAGGTCATGGCGCGTCCTAGCGCAGAGCGACGAGATCGGCGCCCTCGGTGATGAAATACAGGGTATTGCCGGCGACAACCGGCGCCATCACCGGTGCGCCCGGCAGCTTCATTTCGCCCAGCAGTTCGCCGGAATAGGGCGAAACCGAGACCGCCACCTTGTTCGATCCGGCCAATATGAGCCGGTCGCCGGCCAGCACCGGGCCGAACCACTGGATCGGGTCCTCTCTTTCCTCGAGATCCTCGAAACGCGGCAAGGGCAAGACCCACCTGATGCGGCCGTTGCGGCGGGTCAAGCAGACCACCTTGGCATCGGTGGTGACCAGATAGATGAACTCGCCAGCGACCCAAGGCATCTCGACACCGCCCAGGTCGACATCCCAGGCGCGTGCCCCGCGGCGCAGGTCAGTCGCCACCATGCGCCCGGAGTGGCTGATCGCCAGGACGATGCCCCGGTCAATTACCGGCAGGGCGCGGATATGGGCCAGATCGGCCATGGGATCGACCCCCTTGACCGACGAGAGACCGTCGTTCCAGAGCACACGACCGTTTTCGGCGAGCAGCGAAAAGATCTCCCCGGAGGAATATGGCACAACCACGGTGGACCCCGATACTGCGGGGCTGGCGGCGCCAAGCAGGCTGGCGGTCTCCTCAATGCCGTTGTGCTCCCACAGGCGTCGACCATCGCTCACGGCCAGCGCAAAGGCCTTGTTGTCGATCGATATGGCGAAAACCCGACCGCCGCTCACCGTTGGCGCCGCCCGAAACGGACCGGGTAGCTGCTGCGACCAGACAACGGCGCCGTCTTTGGCGTTGAGGGCAAAGACCATGCCGAAGCCGGTCGTCGCATAGAGACGACCGTCATCGTAGGCGATGCCGCCGCCGAAAAAACCATCTTCTTCGTCCTCGGATTCCAGATCGGTGCGCCAGATACGCTTGCCACTGGCGCTGTCGAAAGCGCTGATCAGCGAGCGGGAATCCATGGTATAGACCCGGTCACCGACCACCAGCGGCTGCGCCAGAAGGCGCCGGTCGTCGGCCTCTCCCGCCCCGATATCCGCGCGCCACGCGACGGCGGGCGTGCCGGCCAGGGACAGGTGGTACATCGCATGGCTGGGTACGCCGCCGCTCTGGCTCCAGGTGTCGTTGGTATAGGGCGCGGGCAGGCGCACCTCCAGGTCGGCCAGCCCGGGGTCCGCTTCCAGGCTCCGGTCGAATGTCATGACCGAGATCCGTTCGCCCTCCAGCTTCGGCCCGTCATCGGATGTACCGAACCAGCTATCCCCGCAGCCGGCCAGAGCCAAACCGCCGAGCAGAAGACCAACGAAGCGCGACGCCATGTCCCGACTTTACTCCTGGAGGGCGTTCAGCATCTGGGAAGCCCGGGCCCGCAATCCGACCGGTGCATTGGGGTCATCGGAAATCCGGGTATAGATTTCCCGCGCTCGCGTGCTGTCGCCCTGGCGCAAGGCCAGCGTGGCGATCAATTCCAGGGCGACTTCTCGATAGCCGCCATCGGCTTCGGCAAGGGGTGCGAGCCGCGCTTCCAGGGTGGCCGGATTGCCGTCCTCCATCTGATGCATGACCGAAAGCAGCGTGGCGGCGCCCTGGAACGCCGGGCCGGCGGCGGAGCTTCTGGCCAAGCGGTCCCAGATTTCGATGGCCGCGGCTTTGTCCCCGGAGTCGGCCAGAAGCCACGCGTGATTGAAAGCCGCAAGGGTAGCGTAACCGCCGTCCCTGTCCGCCAACGTGCCAAACGCCGCAATGGCCGCCTCGTGATCACCGCGCTCGATCAGCTGTGCGGCCGCCGCGTAGCGATCCGAGAGTTCGGTCTGGGTCTTGGTATACCACCAGTTCCAGATCTGGAATCCAGCCGTGGCCAGTACCACCGCGACAGCGCCGCCGATCACATAGGCGCCGTACTTGCGCCAGACTTTGGCGGCCTGGTCCCGTCTCAGGTCCTCGTCGACTTCCTTAAAGATATCTGCCACAGCCAACTCCAGGCACCGTGGGCGATGCCGTTGTGGTTCTCCAGGGCCTTCCGATACAGGCTCAGGCGCGGCGTTTCAACCGCTAAAGGGCGGCGCGGGCCGGCGGGAAAGGGTCAACCAGCCACCGCCGTCCGTTACGCCGCCCGCCACTTGATCGAGCAGCCCATCGAAGCGATCTGCTCCTCCGGACCCTGGCCGGTTTCGGCCACCCGGGCCATGGCCTCGAACAGCTCCCGGCGGGCGTCCGCGACGGCCGTGGTCTTCGATTCATCCAGCCGGCCGCGGTACTGCAGCTCCAGATCCTTGTTGAAACCGAAAAAATCCGGGGTACAGATCGCGTTGTAGGCCCGCGCCACATCCTGCGTGCGGTCGATCACGTAAGGGAAGTTGAAGCCGTGCTCCGCGGCGAAGGCCTTCATGTTCTCAAAAGAATCCTCGGGATAGTTCTCGGTGTCGTTGGCCATGATCGCGATGGCACCGATGCCGAGCTTTTTGAGCTCGCCAACATCGCGAACAATCCGCGAAGCCACCGACTTGACGTAGGGGCAGTGATTGCAGATGAACATCACCAGCGTGCCGTTCGGCCCGCGGACATCCTGCAGGCGGTAGCTTCGACCATCGATGCCCTGCAGCTCGAAATCGACCGCCTTCCAACCGAAATCGCAGATCGGCGTTGTCGCCGCCATATTGCCTCCTCCCTATGTGCTCGAATGATCCAGACCGGCAACCTCCACCCGTCCTCGCTGGCCTTGCGGAGGTTCACCCGTTAACTCTATTGGCAAAAGCCCCCTCCCGGTCAATCACCAAAACCGCCAAAAGCCCCTCTTCCGCTGGACGACGGCGTCAATTTCGGAGAAACTAACGGTGCAGTATTGTAACGGTCACAAAAAGGGGGAGGACAGACGCGCCATAATGGGAAATTTGCACCGCCTAGAGGACGTCAAACGTCCCGCCAAGCCGTTTCATGACCCCACTTTTTTCAGCCGGACCGAACTCAACCTCCTATTGTCGCTATACAGTCGCCGTGTCATGAGCGGCGAGTGGCGCGACTACGCCATAGACCAGCGGGCGGGAACCGCGATTTTTTCGGTCTACCGGCACAGCCACGACCATCCGCTCTATACCATCGCCAAGCGCGCCGGCGGCCACGGCCGGGTCGCGGAGTACCTGGTCTGCCGCGGCGGCGAGAAGCTCGCGCGCGCCAGCAGCCTGGACCAGGCATTGGCGCTGTTCAAGCGCAAGCTGAGAGTCGTATCCTAGCCGCCTGGGGGCGGCCGCGCTCTGCGCCACCGGTTGGTCCTCAGCCCCAGCCGAAGAGCAGGAAAACCACCATAAAGACCACGACCCCAACACCGACTCCCTCGAGCCAATGCAGGTGTTTGCGCTTCTTGTTGCGCCCCTGTTGGCTCTCCGTAACCGACCTGTACATCGTTACCTCCCGCCATCGGCCCCGCGCAAAGACAGCCTCGTCTCAGGCACTCCGAAGGACTTAATTCCTTTCTCAAACAGACCCGATCGCCCCCAAGTATCTATCGCTTATCATAGCATAGCATATCGCTTTGTAAGTGCCACAAAGGCAGGGCCAGCCACACCGGGACCGGTCAGTCGCAGTAGCGGGTGACCAGGCCTTCGGGGAGACGCGTATCGTCGCTGCCACAGGTTAGATCGACCTGCGCTTGGGTCAGCCCCAGGGCCTGCCGCAGGTCCGCTTTGCCGAGCTCGGCGCCGGCCAGCTTCGCACCCCAGAAATCGGTGCCGTTGAGGAAGGCCCCGTCCAGACGGACCCGCCCCAGGGCGGCGCCGCTCAGCGAGGCCCAGCTGAGGTTGGCACGCCTCAGGTCCGCCCCTTCGAGGTTGGCATCGTGCAGCCTGGCCCCATCCAGCACGGCCTGGCGGAGATCGGCGCCGGTGAGATCGGCGCCACTGAGGTCGGCGCCACCCAGGTTGGCCTGTCCGAGGTCGGCTTCGCGCAGGATGGCGGCGCGCAGCACCGCGCGCGACAGGTCGGCTCCGGTCAGGCGGGCGGCACTGAGATCTGATCCTGTGAGCGCCATTCGGCGCAGCGGCGCCTGGTCCAAGGCGCAGCCGTGACAGTGCCCGGTTTCGCGCAGCCGGCTCAGGTCCTCCGCGTCGAATGCGTGCGCCCGCACGACCGCGAGACTCAGTACAGTGAGAAGCACCAGTGCGGCTCTCATGCCGTCAGATCCCACTTCGATGACCCCAAAGCCCGCGCCGGCCTTGACCACGCGGAAAGGACCGGGTCGGCTTGTCTGGCCTCACCGATTGAGGCAAGCTCATGGTAACGCGCAGGGAGGCGCGCACCAATGATCGATCGCGGACGAGCTCATCACGACATGGGCGGTTTGCCGGCCGGACCGCTCGAACTTGGCGAGTATGACCATGCCCTGTGGGAAAAGCGTGTCGATGCCTTGCTGATTCTCCTGGCGGACAAGAAACGCGGCTTGATCAGGGTCGATGAGCTGCGCCGGGGCATCGAACAGCTGGGCGCCAAAGCCTATGACCAGATGAGCTACTACGAGCGCTGGATCGCCTCTATCACCAACAACCTGCTGGAAAAGGGGGTCATCACCTCGGACGAGTTGGGCCGCAAGATGGCCGAGGTCGAGGCCCGGGCCCGAGAGACTTCCTGATGGCCCGCTTCTCGCCGGGTGATAGGGTTCTGGTCCACGACATACGGCCGCCCGGGCACATACGTACGCCCCTTTATGTACGCGGCAAAACCGGGACGATCGAGCGAAATTGCGGGCTCTTCGCCAACCCCGAGGAGCTGGCTTTCGGGCGTGACGGCCTGCCCCTGAGACCGCTCTATCGCGTACGCTTCAAGCAGGCGGAGCTGTGGCCCGACTACCAGGGTCCGGCCGGCGACGCGGTCGAGGTGGAAATCTTTGAACACTGGCTGGAGCCGGCGGAAAGGGATACGCCATGAGCCACGTACACGACCACAACCCTACACCGCCGGCGGACCGGGACGGCCCGCTCACCTACTACCAAGCCATGGAAGGCGCCGTGCGGGCGCTGCTGATAGAGAAAGGCATCATCAGCGCCGACGAGGTGCGCGCCGCGATCGAGGCCATGGACGCGCGTGGGCCGGCCCAGGGGGCCAAGGTCGTGGCCCGGGCCTGGAGCGACCCGGCCTACAAGGCGCGCCTGCTGGCCGACGGCACTGCGGCCTGCGAGGAGTTGGGCATCGATATGGGCCCGACCAGGTTGGTCGTGGTCGAAAACCTGGAGAAGCTGCACAACGTCATCGTCTGCACGCTCTGCTCCTGCTATCCGCGCATGCTGCTCGGGCTACCGCCCGATTGGTACAAGGCACGAGCCTACCGCTCGCGGGTCGTGCGCGCGCCGCGCGCGGTGCTGCGCGAGTTCGGCACCGAGATCCCGGACGACTGGCAGATCTGCGTGCACGACAGCACCGCCGACATGCGCTACATGGTGCTGCCGCGTCGCCCGGACGGCACCGACGGCCTCGACGAGGCGGCACTGGCCGAACTGGTCACCCGCGACTGCATGATCGGCGTGACCCGGCCCACGACACCCTAGTCCCGTTTCGCCAGGCATGGCCCGACCGTAAGGCCGCCGGGCAGCTTGGTTTCGCCGTCACCACAGGCGTGGTCCAGCTGGGTCTGGGTGAGGCCCGTGGCGCCGCTCAGGAAGGCATCGGTAAGATCGGTTCCGGTCAACCTGGCCCCGGTAAAATCGGCCCGCGGCATGAAGGCCCTCAAGGTGGCACCGCTCAGGTCGCTACGGCTCAGATCGGCGCCGATAAGCTGCGCGCCGGTCAAATCGGCCCCGGAAAGATTGGCTTGGCTTAGATTGACGTCCGACAGCACGGCATTACCGAGATCGGCGCCGGCAAGAAGCGCGCCCGACAGGCTGGCATAGGACAGGCTGGCCCCGCGTAGGACCGCGCGATTCATCTGCGCGCCGGCCAGATCGGCCCGGTTCAACCGGGCCCGGACCAAACTGGCGCGGTCCAGGTTGGCGCCCGCCAGGTTGGCATCGCTGAGATCCGCGCCGGTCAGATCGGCACCGGAAAGATCGGCCTTGGACAGGTTGCTGATGGCCAGGCGGGCGCCGCTCAGATCGGCGCCCGACAGGTCGGCCCGGGAGAAATCGGCCCCGGCCAGTTCTCTTCGGGCAAGTTCGATGCCTATCAGCCTGGCAGCGCTGAGGTTGCAGCCGGCACAGCCCTGCCCGCCCTCGAGCCGTGCCAAATCGGCCGGGTCGAACGCCCCCGCCCCAGCCGAGAACCAGGCCAGGCTGCTGATCAATAATAGCCGAAACCGCACGCTAACCGTCCCGCGCACCGCCCTTTCGCGTCTCATGCCGGAAGACTACGTCGAGGCGGACCGCTGGTGAAGCCCCCGACCTGCCCCAAAGACCAAGTCCGGTAAGCTACTCCACCTGGGTCAGCCAGCCCGTCTTGCGATCAACCGCCAACCGCTGCACGAGCGATCCGTCCTTTGTGACGATGTCGGCAAGGATGGTATTGCCGTCGCTTTCCTTAACATCGCCTAGCTCGAGACGCGGGTTGCCATGCCAGGCCAACCGCCTGTCCGGCATCGAACGAGCTTCGTCGGCACCCAGCGCCTCCGGCCGTGGCTGGCCTTAGATCCACATCGGCCCCAAACCGCAGCTGCGCCAGACCATCATCCGAGGGTCCATCATGCCATGGTGCGTCATCTCGGGATCCATCATGCCGGGGCCCATCTGCCCCATTATGCCGGTGCCAAACAGGCCGGGCTCCATCGTGCCCGGCCCCCTATGGCCCATCGGGGTCTGGTGGCCCTGGCTCTTGACCGGCCCGGCCAACAAAAGCGCGGCCAGCAGAGCACTCGCCGCCGCGGTTTTCCTGATCATATCTTCCTCCATCGCTTAGGCACCGCGATGATTGACGCGGCGCTTTCGGCAATCTTGATGCGCCGAAAAGGCCCGAGGGGCCTTGCTTTACGTCGAGCTATGAAGAAAGCGTCCGGAGGCAGAATCTGCCCGCGCTCGCCTGGGCTCAGCCCTGGCGCCAGGCGGCAGTCTGGCGGCAACGTTTGCAGATGCGCTCGCCAGCCCATTCGCTGGGAAACTGCTGGTGGCACATGAGGCACCGCCGCTGCTTGGCCGACGGTGGAAGCTCTGGCGTCAGATTGGCGTCGGAATCAACCCTTGATGTGGTGTGCTCTTCCATGAAGCACAGATAGTGAACATTTAACCGATTTCAACCACTTAAATGGAAGTTTTTACTTCGATTCTTGGTTTTTTGGCCCGAGCGGCGTTAACCATGTTGACCGACCCGGGCCGGCGAGCGCCGACCGCCGGCAGGCCCGAAGCGTATATCGTCATTCCCACTCTATGGTTCCGGGCGGCTTCGAGGTGACGTCGTAAACGACGCGATTGATGCCGCGCACCTCGTTGATGATGCGGGTCGCGGTGGCCGCCAGGAAGGCGTGGTCAAAGGGGTAGGAGTCGGCTGTCATGCCGTCGGTCGAGGTGACCGCCCGAAGGGCGCAGACATAATCGTAGGAGCGTGCGTCGCCCATAACCCCCACGGTCCTGACCGGCAACAGCACGGCGAAGGCCTGCCAGATCGCATCGTAGAGGCCGGCCTTGCGGATCTCGTCCAGATAGACCGCATCGGCGAGGCGCAGCAGCTCGCACTTCTCGGCCGTCACCTCGCCGGGGATGCGGATCGCCAGGCCGGGCCCGGGAAAAGGGTGGCGGCCGACCAGGGTTTCCGGCAGGCCCAGTTCCCGGCCGAGCGCCCGCACCTCGTCCTTGAAGAGCTCGCGCAGGGGCTCGACCAGCTTCATGTGCATCCGCTCCGGCAAGCCGCCCACGTTGTGGTGCGACTTGATGGTCACCGAGGGACCGCCGGTGAAGGAGACCGACTCGATCACGTCGGGATAGAGCGTGCCCTGGGCCAGGAAGTCCGCGCCGCCCAGCTTCCCGGCCTCCTCGTCGAACACGTCGATGAAGGTGGCGCCGATTGTCTTGCGCTTCCGCTCCGGGTCCTCGACGCCGGCCAGCTTGCCGAGAAACAGGGCGCCGGCGTCCCGGTGCACCAGCGGAATGTTGTAGTGGCCGCAAAACAGCCCGACGACCTGTTCCGCTTCGCCGAGGCGCAGCAGGCCGTGGTCGACGAAGATGCAGGTCAGCTGGTCGCCGATCGCTTCGTGGATCAGCACGGCGGCCACGGTGGAGTCGACGCCGCCGGACAGGCCGCAGATCACTCGGCCGCTGCCGACCTGGGCCTGGATGTTCTCGATCGCCTGGCGGCGGAAGGCCGCCATGGTCCAATCGCCCCGGCAACCCGCCAGCCGGGTGAAGTTCTCCAGCAGCTTGGCGCCGTCGGGAGTGTGTACGACCTCCGGGTGGAACAGCACGCCGTAGATGCGCCGCGCCTCGTCGGCCACCATGGCAAAGGGCGCGCCGTCCGAGGTGCCGGTGACCTTGAAGCCCTCGGGCAGCCGGATCACCCGGTCGCCGTGGCTCATCCAGACCTGGTGGCGCTCGCCCGCGCGCCACAAGCCCTCGGTGAGCGCCGACTCGCCGACCACCTCGACGAAGGCGCGGCCGAACTCCTGATGATCGGACGCCTCGACCTCGCCGCCCAGATGGACGCAAAGCGCCTGAAAGCCATAGCAGATGCCCAGCATCGGCACGCCCAGGTCGAAGGCCGCCTGCGGCGCGCGCGGCGTGTCGGCCGCGGTCAAGGAGGCCGGGCCGCCGGACAGGATCACCGCCATGGGACCGAACGCCCGGATCCTGTCGTCCGGCAGGTTGAAAGGATGGATCTCGCAGTAGACCCCGGCCTCGCGCAGCCGCCGTGCGATCAGCTGGGTCACCTGGGAGCCGAAATCGAGAATCAGCACACGGTCCGTCATGGCCGGAACCTAAGTTGGGCGGCGGGGCAAGTCCAGCCGTTCGGCAGCCCATGGGGCGGATTTGTGACCGCATCGCCACGCCATCGCCGCAAAGACGCCCTAGCCGCACCACAAGGCCTTGCGAGAACGTCGAAAGCGGTCTCACGCAACCGACGGGGGATGATCTTGGCCCAGCAGCCGGCTTGGCTCGAAGGCCTCTTCGAGCGGCACCAGACCTATCTCAAGATGGGATTCTTGCTGTTCCTCGTGTTGGTTCTGCTCATTCCACTGGAGCTGATTGAAGGTCTGATCGGCGAACGCGCGCACCGGCGCGACGTCGTGGCCGATGAAATTGCCCAAACCTGGGGCCGCCACCAGGTCGTGACCGGTCCTGTCCTCATCGTGCCCTATCGCTACAGCGTGGAGCAGAAAAAGGATTGGCGGACCGTGCTGGTCGAGCGGCGTGCCCATGCGTTTTTTCTGCCTGAGCGTCTGGACACCGTCACCTCCGTCATCCCCGAAGTGCGCTACAGGGGGATTTTCGAGGCCATCGTCTACAGCGCATCGCTCCGGCTCAGTGGTAGATTCACGCCGCCCGACTTTGGGTCGCTGGGGATCGACGACAAGGACGTGTCCTGGGACGGCGCGGTCCTTGCCTTCGGGATCACCGACCTGAGGGGCACCAGCGGCGTGCCCGTGCTCACCTGGGCGGCGCAGGAGATCCCCCTGCTGCCCGGCACAACCAGCGACCTCTTGGGAAGCGGAACCCATGCACCGGTCCGTTTCGATCCGGCCGAGCCGGCGGCCACCGCCTTCGACCTCGCCCTGCAGATCAAGGGCAGCCAGGCCATTTCCTTCACCCCCAGCGGCAAGACCACCAGCGTGCAACTCACCTCGCCCTGGCGCCACCCCAGTTTTATCGGCGCCTACCTGCCGGACCAGCGGACAATCGGCGACCAGGGATTCGAGGCCAATTGGACAGTTTCCTATCTGGGTCGCGACTTTCCCCAGAGCTGGACCAGTCGGGACCCGGAATTTTCCAGTTACACCAAACAACTACGTAGCACGCTGTTCGGTGCCGGTCTAATTTCGCCGGTCGACTTCTATCTGAAGTCGGAGCGCGCGATCAAACACGGCGCCCTGTTCATCGTGCTGATTTTCGCGGTTGTTTTCATCTTCGAGATCATCACCCCGCTCAGGATCCACGCCGTCCAATACGGCCTACTCGGCTCGGCGCTCTGCATCTTCTATCTGTTGCTGCTGTCGCTCTCGGAGGTCATCGGATTCATGATCGCCTACGGCATCGCCGCGGCGCTCTCAACGGCACTGATCACGCTCTACATCGGCAGATTCCTGGGCAGCCGAAAGCGTGCCCTGCTGATCGCCGGCATACTCGGCGCGACCTATGGCTATCTCTATGTTCTTCTGCAGCTGGAGAGCCTTTCCCTGGTCTCCGGCGCGATCGGCCTCTTCGCGGCTCTGGCGGCGGTCATGTACGCGACCCGGAACGTGGACTGGTATGCCGCCAAAAGAAGCTAGTGGTCTGAATCAGACATATGGCACCCCCTAGCCGTGTCAGGACTTGACCGCGAGCCAGGCCTTCAGGTCCGGCCAGGCATAGGCGGTTTCGTCCAACAGCGTCCCGGCGAAAGTTTCCTGACGGGTCGCCGCGCGCGTGCCGCCCATAGCCTCGTAGAAGAACCGGGTCGGGTTGCCGGTCAGGACCCAGAGGAAGGCATCGCTCACCCTGGCCTCGACCAGCCCGCCGAAAAGCCCGGACAGCAATCGCCGGCCGATACCCTGGCCTTGCCAGTCGACCGCCACGTAGAGCGTGTAGATCTCGCCGCCATAGGACAGCCCCGAAGGGCGCGCCCGGCCATAGCTGCCAAAGCCGACCACCGGCCCGCGGTCCGGCGCTTGGGCGACCAGCACCGTTTCGGTCCGGGCGGGACGGGCCAATAGCTTTCGCCAGACGAAGGTCTGGCCCTTTTCGCTCATGCCGACCAGATAGTTGTCGGGCACCAGACCGGCGTAGGTGGCGCGCCAGGTTTCGACGTGAACCTTGGCGATCGCCGGCGCATCGGACGGCCGGGCGGCACGGATGCGGACCGGGCTCATGGGCCAACCTCGCGCCGCAGCACGGCGACGAAAAAGCCGTCACAGCCATGCCGCGCCGGTGTCAGCAGCAGGTCGGCATCAGACGACAGACAATCGCCGCCCAGGGTCGCGGCCCAGACCTCCGCCATGGGAAGTGGCACAAAGTCCGGATGGGCCGCCCGGAAACGCGCCACCTGCCGGCCGTTCTCCTCCGGCAGCAGCGAGCAGGTCGCGTAGATCAAACGGCCGCCCGGCGCCACCAGCCTAACCGCCAGTTCCAGGCTCTCCGCCTGCGCCACGAGATAGCGCTCCAAGGTTGCCTCGTTCAGCTGCCATCGGGCGTCCGGGTGCCGCCGCCAGGCACCCGAACCGGTGCAAGGGGCGTCGACCAGGACCCGGTCGAAGGCGCCCGCGTTTTCCGCCAGCCAGGTGTCTTCCGGCCCTTCCAACCGTCGCAGTTCGGCGTTCACAACCCCAGCCCTGGCCAAACGGGGGCGGGCTCGTTCCAGGCGCCGGACATCGCGGTCGAGCGCCACCAGACGGCCACTTTCCTCCATGGCGGCCGCCAGCGCCAGGGTCTTGCCGCCTGCCCCGGCACAGATATCCGCGACGGCTTGTCCCGGCCGGGCGTCGCACAGCAGGGCCACCAGCTGCGAACCCTCGTCCTGGACCTCGATCAGGCCGTCCCGGAAGGCCGCCAGCGCCGGCAGGGTGTGGCGCCTTTCGACCCGCAAGCCGAGCGGCGAGAGCGGCGTCGGCCGCGCCTCGATGCCTTCGGCGGCCAGGGCGGCGGCGGCCGCGGCGCGACTCACCTTGAGCCGGTTGACCCTGAGGTCGAGCGGCGCCTCCCGTGCCAGGGCCGCCAGTTCATTCTCCAGGTCGGCGCCGAAGGCTTCTTGAAAACGGGGCAGCAGCCACGCCGGCAGTTCGCCGCGCACCCAATCGGGCTGCGCCGGATCGTCGAGTGCTTGGCCTTGAAGCGCTTGCGCCAGCGCCTGTTCTTCCGGCGTCAGGGCGGGCGGATGATAGCGGCCACCGTCAAACAGGGCGGTCATGTCGGCCGCCTCCCGCCCTCCGACTAGGGCAATGTCGGCAATGACGCGGCCCCGCGCGCCCTCGACCGCGGTGCCGACCTTTTCGATCCACCAGTCGAGCCGGGCCCGTCGTCGGGTCACGCCATAGACCAGATCGGCGATCGCCCGGCGGTCCTTGGCGCCGATATAGCGCCGCCTGCGGAAGAAGCCGCGCGCCAAGCCGTCCGCCGGCGCCTCCATGGCGTCGATCCGAGCGAGCAGGTCGATTGCAGCCTCGATTCGGGCAGCCGGGGTCATGGGGCGAACCCGTCAAAGCAACGAGCGGTTCGGTTCTGACACATGAGTACCAGAGCTTTGAACATCGCCTACCTTTGTCATGCTCGGGCTTCACCCGAGCATCCGTGGTTGCCGGCCGCCTCTGGATTGCCGGGCTGCGTAGCAGGGCGCGAAGCGGGGTCCGGCAGTGACAGCGGCGCGCCATCAAGTGTTAGAATGAAACCACCAGGTGTGCAAAGGCCGAAATCACCCTCAAACTTCGTCGCGGTAGTTCGGTGCTTCGCGGGTGATTGCGACATTGTGAACGTGCCCCTCGCGCAGGCCGGCGCCGCTGATCCTGAGGAAGCGGCAACCTTGCTGCATATCGGCCAGCGTGGCGTTGCCGGTATACCCCATGGCGGCGCGCAGGCCGCCGATCAACTGGTGGATGATGTTGCCGACCGGCCCCTTGTAGGGCACCCGGCCCTCAACGCCCTCGGGCACCAGCTTCAGCTGATCGGCCACTTCCTGTTGGAAATAGCGGTCAGCGGAGCCGCGCGCCATGGCACCGAGCGAGCCCATGCCGCGATAGGCCTTGTAGGAGCGGCCTTGGTAGAGAAACACCTCGCCCGGGCTTTCGTCGGTGCCCGCCAACAGCGAGCCGATCATCGCGCAGTCGGCACCGGCGGCGATTGCCTTGGCGAGGTCGCCAGAGTACTTGATGCCGCCATCGGCGATCACCGGCGTGCCGTGCTTGCGGCAGACCTCGACCGTGTCGATCAGCGCGGTGAGCTGTGGCACGCCGACCCCGGCGACGACGCGGGTGGTGCAGATCGAGCCCGGACCGATGCCGACCTTGACCGCGTCGACCCCGTGATCGATCAGCGCCCGGGCGGCCTCGGCGGTGGCGACATTGCCGGCCACCACCTGGGCGGCGTTGGACAGGCGCTTGACCGCCTCGACGGCATCCATCACGCCGGCCGAATGACCGTGCGCCGTGTCGACCACGATGACATCGACCTCGGCCGCCAACAGGGCCTCGGCCCGGGCCAGGCCGTCCGTGCCGACCCCGGTTGCGGCGGCCGTGCGTAACCGGCCCTTCTCGTCCTTGCAGGCGTGCGGGTGGGCCTCGGCCTTTTCGATGTCCTTGACGGTGATCAGGCCGATGCAGCGATGGTCATCGTCGACCACCAGCAGCTTTTCAATCCGGTGCTGGTGCAGCAGGCGCTTGGCCTCGTCTCGGCACACGCCTTCCTTGACCGTGATCAGGTTATCCCGGGTCATCAGCTCGCTGATCGGCTGCCGGCTGTCCTGGGCGAAGCGCACGTCCCGGTTGGTCACGATGCCGACCAGCGGGCCGGACTTGCGTTCGACCACGGGAATGCCGGAGATGCCCCAGCTTTCCATCAGAGCCAGCGCGTTGGCCAGCGGCTCGTCCGGATGGATGGTTACGGGATTGATGACCATGCCGCTTTCGAACTTCTTGACCCGGCGCACCTCCTCGGCCTGGGCGGCGACTTCCATGTTCTTGTGGATTACGCCCATACCGCCGGCCTGGGCCATGGCGATCGCCAGGCCGCTCTCGGTCACCGTATCCATGGCGGCCGAAAGCAATGGGATGCCGAGCTCGATCGAGGCCGTCAGGCGGGTGCGGGTATCTGTCTCATTCGGCAGGACGGCGGATTCCGCAGGCTCGAGGAGAACGTCGTCGAACGTGAGCGCTTCGCGGATCTCCATGCCAACCCCTTGGGACCAAAGCCCGATCATTGATTGGCGCGTCATCATACACATCGGCATTGCAAAGCCAAGGGAATTGCAGGGGATCCGGGCGGCGCAAACTCGGCCCGCGATCAAGCCTTGGCGGCGCCTCGGTATCCGGTCGCCACGACGTAGAGCTCGGCCGAATCCTTGCGGCTGGCCGGCGGCTTGATATGCCGCACCTTGGCGAATCCGCGCTTGAGCCGGTCGAGCAGGTCGCGCTCGGTGCCGCCCTGCAGCACCTTGGCGACGAAGGCCCCGCCCGGGGCCAGGACCTCCTCGGCAAAGGCCAACGCTGCCTCGGCCAGCGCCATGATGCGTAGGTGGTCGGTGCCGGCATGGCCGGTTGCCGGGGCCGCCATGTCGGACAGCACGAGGTCGGCCGGTCCGCCGAGCGCCTCGGTCAAACGCCCGGTCGCGGCTTCGTCGAGGAAGTCGCCCTGCAGGAAGAGCGCACCGTCCAGCGGCTCGATCTCGATCAGGTCGATGCCGACGACCCGGCCGGCGGGCCCGCAGCGCTCGACCGCGACCTGGCTCCAGCCACCCGGCGCGGCGCCCAGATCGACCACCCGGGCGCCGCGTTTGAGCAGGCCCAGCTTGTCGTCCATCTCGATCAGCTTGAAGGCCGCCCGGGAGCGGTAGCCGTGCCGCTTGGCCTGCTTCACGTAGGGATCGTTCAACTGGCGCTGCAGCCAACGGGTCGAGGCGCTCGAGCGTCGCTTGGCGGTCTCGACCCGGACCGTCAGGTCGCGACCGCCGCCGGCCCGGGGCCGGCCCGACCGGCCGCCTCTGCCCCGCCGCCCGGCACCGCCGCTCACCCCGCGGCCCGCTCGTACATCAAGTTGAACAGAATGCCCTCACGCAGGCCGCGATCGGCGACCCGCAAACGGCCGACCGGCCAGATCCGGCAGATCGCGTCCAATATGGCACAACCCGCCACCACCATGTCGGCACGCTCGGGACCGATACAGGGATGTTCGGCGCGCGCGTCGTAGCTCATGCCGGCGATCCGCCGGCTCAGGGCGGAGATCGTATTGAAGTCGAGGTGGGCACCGTCGACGCGCGTCCGGCTATAGCGCGCCAGCCTCTTGTGAACCCCGGCCAGCGTGGTCACCGTCCCCGAGGTCCCCAGCATCTGGACCTGGTTTCGTCCGACCGGACCGGCCAGGTCGTGTTCCGCCTCGAAGGGCAAGAGCGCGGCCGTCACCTCGTCGACCATCTTTTCATAGGTCCGGACGGCGATGTCGTGGCCGCCATAGGCCTCGGCCAGGGTAACCACGCCGATCGGCACGGAATGCCAGGCAATGGGCCGCGGCACCGCCTGGGCCGGCCAGGTCTCGTCAGGCGTGACCTCGATCCAGTTCACCTCCGTGCTGCCGCCGCCGATGTCGAAGATCAAGGCATGGGGCCGCTTCGGACTGAGCAGCGGCGCGCAGCCGCGTAACGCCAGGCTGGCTTCCTCGCTGTTGGAGATGATCTCGAGCTTGATCCCGGTGGCGCGGCGGACATGCTCGATAAACTCCCCACAGTTGGCCGCGCGTCGACACGCCTCGGTGGCCACGGCACGCAGCCGCGTGACGCGGCGGCGGCGGATCTTCTCGGCACAGACGGCCAGCGCCTCGATGGTGCGCGCCATCGCCGCCTCCGACAGCCGGCCGGTTGCGGAGAGCCCTTGGCCAAGCCGCACGATCCGCGAATAGGCATCGATCACGCGAAACCCGTGGGCCGCCGGCCGGGCGATCAGCAGCCGGCAATTGTTGGTGCCCAGATCCAGCGCGCCATAGGCCGAGTGCCGCAGCGGGCCATTTCCGCCCCGAAACTGTCGGTCCGCCACGCCCTGTCCATTGACCACCGGCAAACTCGCGCTCCCAAGGCGGGCCGGTCGTTCTACCTGGCGACCGGCGATTGCTCGTGAGCGACCATCCTAAACCGAATTGGGCCAGGGCGGCCAGAGCCGGCAGCGACACCAGGGCGTCCACTGCGCCATGCAGGTTGCAATCCGGGGGCCGTCGGGACTACATAAGGGGAGAGTGACACCAAGTCGGGCGCGGCGGCCCACGGGCCCGTCCAATGGGGGATAGTTTAGCGGTAGAACTCTCGGCTCTGACCCGAGCAGCCCTGGTTCGAATCCAGGTCCCCCAGCCAGGTTTTTTGTTTTATTTCAGATGTTTAAGAGAGAAACGCCGGCTAGCAGGCGGGCGGCGACGGCAAGCCGGCCGGCAGAATCGGCGGCTCGGCCGGGTCGGCGCATGACTTGGCGATCTGTTCCGCCACCAGCCCGCGAGCCCCGGTGAGATCGGCGCCGGTCAGGTTGGCGCCGCTCAGAATCGCGCCCTCGAAGTCGGCATTGCGAAACCGCGCGTGGGAGACATCCGAGCTCGCCAAACTGGCCTCGCGCAGGTCCGCTTCCGCCAGGTCGGCTCCGGTCAGGTTGGCGCTGACAAACGACACCTGCCGCAGCCGCGCGCCGCGAAGGTTGGCCTGCATGAGTTTGTTGTGCCTGAAGTTGGCCCGATAGCGATCCACCCCGGGCAGCCGGATGCCCTGCAGAAAGCGTGACGACATGTTGATCTCGCGCAGATTGGCGCCGGTCTCATACAGCGATTGCAGCGCCTCGACCTGGCCGACGTTGCAGAAAAACTCGCCCTGGGTCGAATGGATCAGGTTCCAGGCACGGGTCATGCGCGCCTGGCGCCGGTCCTCGTGTTCCTGCTGGACATAGATTGCCCCGACTAGGTGGTGACCGCGGCGGTCAGCGCCTGGACCGACACCAGGGCGATTTCGAAGGTGCTGTGGTGCCATTTGATGCTGATCGGCCCCCCTGGCGCGGGGCCGGGAGGGAGCCGCCGTGTCGCTGTCGCCCATAACTGCTTTCCCTGCCGTGCGGACAAGCCATGTGGCCGATGTGGCCGAAACACCTGCATCGGGTGCATCGAACGACATCGAGGCACCAAGCCCCTAAAATTTTGCCAAAAAACCGAAGAGCTCGGTTGCTGCGCGGAGGCCGCGCGGCCCGCAGGCTAAACTATGACCGGCCGGCGGCGCCGTCAGCGGTCTGGCCCTTCTTGAGCTCGCGGAACCGGACCATCCTGCCGATATCCTCGTCCCAGAGGCTCAACCTCGCGCACTTCAGGCTCTCACGAAGCGTCAGCCGACTTACCTGCTTCAGCTCCGGAATGCCGTCCAGGCATTCCTGCAGGCGGTAGTTCGGAATCCGACTGCACAGATGGTGGATATGGTGGATACCGATGCTGGCAGTGAACCACTGCAGCACCCTCGGCAGGCTGTAGTAGCTGCTGCCCTGCAGCGATGCCTGATGAAAGTTCCAATCGCCCTCGTGGCGCCAATAGGAATCCTCGAACTGATGCTGGACGAAGAACATCCAAACCCCGATGGACGACGCCAGCAGGGTGACCGGTATCTGGACCTTCAGAAGGTCGACCGTGCCGATCATCATCGCCAAGGCGACCGTCAGTGCCACGATCGCCAGATTCGTCGCCATGACGCTGAACCAGAGGCCCTTCTTGAGCAACGGCAGATCAAACGGCAGACGGTGCTTCAGGACGAAGAGGTAGATCGGGCCAATGCCGAAAAGCACGAGCGGATGCCGGTAGGCGCGGTAGGCGAAGCGCCGCCATCTTGAAAGTCCCTGGTACTCGCGAACTGTCATGGTGTCGATGTCGCCGACACCTCTGCGGTCCAAGTTGCCGGAGGTCGCGTGATGAACCGCATGGGCATTGCGCCAATAATCGTAAGGCGTGAGCGTAAGGACACCGATTGCCCGTCCGACGATATTGTTGGCGAAGCGGGACTTGAAGAAAGACCCGTGGCCGCAATCGTGCTGAATGATGAAAAAGCGGACGAGCAGGCCAGCCGCGGGCACCGCGAGCAGCAGAGTAATCCAATAACCGTACTCGAGCGAAAGCCACATAAAGAGCCACAGCAAGGCGAAGCCGGCCGCCGTGATCACCAGCTGCGTGATACTGCGTCTCAAGCTCGGCAGGCCATACGCCTTCACGCGGGCGGCAAGACCGCGCGCGTCCTGGTTCGATAGTTCCGTGGCACTAGGCAAGCTGCCCGGCTGCTCTGTCTGGGTTACGCTTGCGATGGCGAATCCTCTTCGTTGAGGTTGAACCAAGAGCCCTTGGGGGCCCTGGCGACGGATGCAGCCATAGCCGCCCACCGGCCATTGAGCTCCTGCACCTAGACTAGCTCAACCCGGTTAAAGGATGATTGCACGGGCAAACCCTTGGATCAGGCGCCGTCCGGCGCCCTATCATCCTCTTGATCCGCTGCCTCCGGCTCGGTTGCCTCACTTTTCTCGCTCTTGGCCTTGGCCTTTTCAGCCTTTTTGGCGGCCTTGAGCCTGTCCCGTTCCATTCGTTCGAATTTGTAGTTGGGCCTGCGGGCCATTCATTTTCCTCCCCGCCGGCAGCGTCAGATGCTCCGGCGATCGGCCGGCCGCGGGGCTGGCCGCATAAAGAAGAAAAGCTGAGGAAGAGTCGACCGCTCCCCCAGCCAATCCCATGGGTCTCCGGTCAATCGGCTCTCGACCGCTCTAGCCGGCCGCTCAGTCGAGCGCGACCAGATTCTCAGCGGAAGACTTTCCGTTGCGGCCGGCCACCAACTCGTACTCGACCTTCTGTCCTTCGCGAAGGCTGCCCAGCCCCGCACGCTCAACGGCGGAGATGTGGACGAAGGCGTCCTTCGAGCCGTCGCTCGGCTCGATGAACCCGTAACCCTTGGTGGGGTTGAACCATTTTACTGTTCCGGTAGCCATGGCTACTCCTTTCACTCATTCGATCTCTCAACGGGGGCCACAGCTTGGCTCACCGCCTGGTTTGTCAGTGCACAACTTCGAGGAGTAGCTCGGCTAGACGCGATGGCGCTAACAAGTTACGCCGCAGTAACGTGCAACAAGTGGGGAATAAATGGGCCTGTCGCGCGAAATTTGCAAGCGCCAAACGCATGACCGACCGAAAAGTGGCGATGGCAAGCTAACCGAATGATAACCGAATCACGCTAAAACGCCCGGTAATTTCCAAATGGTATCAGCTAGTTAAGCCCCTGCTGCAGAGTATGCCGTTGGACTGCGGCCAAGCGGCCGCTCTCTGGGCATCGGAGCACGCCCAAGACGTCGATCGGTCCGCAGTGGGATCGACAGCGGCGGTGGCTGCGGCGGCTGTAGCTCCCGGGAGCGGTTTTTCATCTGACCGTCATAAAGCTGGTATCCGGCCGTCACAACAGAAGCATAGTGTAAAGGCGTTCGGGTTCCGTCGACGTGAGTCGCCGCGCACGACACATGGGGCTCATGGGGACCCATACACTTCCACCTGTCGCGCCCAACCTCTGCCCCGTCGGCGCCCCCGCCGGCGGTGCTTTGCCTGCGGCGCTGCGGATATGGCGTTCGCCGCGACTTGGGTTTAGTTTCCCTTCGATTTGGCAGACCGAGAGCGAGCTCCCGCCGTGACCGGACCCTATAACGTGCTTTTCATCACGGCCGACCAATGGCGCGGCGATTGCCTTTCCGCGCTGGGTCACCCGTGCCTCAAGACCCCGAACCTGGACCGCCTGGCCGCCGACGGCGTGCTGTTCGCCCGGCACTATTCCCAGGCGACTCCCTGCGGGCCCGGGCGCGCCTCGCTCTACACCGGTTTGTACCTGCAGAACCACCGTTCGGTCGTGAACGGCGCGCCGCTCGACGCGCGCCATAGCAATGTGGCGCTGGAGGCGCGCAAGGCCGGCTACGACCCGGTGCTGTTCGGCTACACCGACGTGAGCGCCGACCCGCGCCGCCTGGCGCCCGGCGACCCGGCCTTGACCAACTACGAAGGCCTGCTGCCGGGCATGACGCCGGAGGTCGTGCTGAAGGACGACCAGTTGTCGTGGCTGGCCGACCTCAAGGCCAAGGGCTACGACGTGCCGCCGGGCCACTACGGCGTGTTCCGCCCGCAGAAGGACGCGCCCGGCGCCCAAGACCGCGGGCCAACCTATGCGCCGGCGCTCTACAAGGCCGAGGACAGCAACACCGCCTTCCTGACCTCGGCGGCGATCAGGTACCTCTCGGTGCGCGGCGAACGGCCCTGGTTCCTGCACCTCTCATATTTGGCGCCGCATCCGCCCTTCCTGGTGCCGGCACCCTACAACGATCTCTACGATCCGGCGGAGGTGCCGCCGCCGCGGCGTGCCGCGACACCTGAAAAGGAAGCCGAACAGCATCCTTGGCTTGCCTTCTATCTCTTCAACCAGGGCGGCACCGATCTGTCGCATGGCCTGCGCACCATCGACGGCCTGCACATGAGCGAGCGCGACCTGCGTCAGGTCCGCGCCACCTACTACGCCATGATGACCGAGGTCGACGACCAGATCGGCCGCCTGATCGGTTTTCTGAAGGATCACGGCCTTTACGAACGCACCTTGATCGTCTTCACCAGCGACCATGGCGAGTTCCTGGGCGACCACTGGCTGTTCGGCAAATACGGCTATTTCGACCAGGCCTTCCACATTCCCCTGATCTTGCGCGACCCGCGGCCCGCGGCGGACAACGGCCGCGGCGGCCGGATCGAGGCCTTCACCGAGAACGTCGATATCATGCCGACCATCCTCGATTGGCTTGAACTGGAAACGCCGGCACAATGCGACGGACTCTCGCTCCTGCCGTTCTGCCGCGGCGAGCACCCGGCGGATTGGCGCGAGGAGGCCCACTGGGAGTACGATTTCCGCGACGTGGTCGACCAGAAGCACGAGCGGGCGCTCGGTCTGGCATCCGACCAGTGCACCATGAATGCGATCCGCGGCCCGCGGTACAAATACGTGCACTTCACGGCCCTGCCGCCGCTGTTCTTCGATCTGCAGGAGGATCCTTCGGAGCTCCGCAACCTGGCGGGCGACCCGGCGCGCCGCGATCTGGTGCTGAGCTATGCCCAGAAGCTCTTGTCCTGGCGCATGAACCACGACGAGCGCGTGCTGGCCAATCAAATGCTGACCCCGTCCGGCGTGGTCGAACGAAAGGGGCCGCGTCGCTAGGGAACGCGAATCCGGTCAGTCCTCGGGCTCCGCGGTTGCGGCGGCCGCCGCGAGATCGACGCTCACATCGAGCTTGCTCATATAGGACTCGAGCAACTCCAAGGTGATCTCCACCTCGAGCTCCGGCGGCTCGAGACCGGCGGCCTTTACCTGTCCCGCCCCGGGCAGCATCAGCCAGCCATCCGCCCCGACATCGAGTTCGATCGGTGTTTGCCCATCGGCCAAGCGGACCAGCGCTCGATCACCCGGTTCAAGCTTGCCGGCTCCGCCGCGTGCCGTGGCCGCATCAGCCCGGCCCTGCCGTTCATCCAATTCGACCTTGACCTTGAGCGTATCGACATAACTCTCGATCAATTGCACCGTGATCTTGTCACGCAGCTCCTTGAGGTCGAGGCCGGCCGCCCGCACGCTTCCACCTCCGGGCAGGGCAAGGCGGCCATCGGCTTGGACCGGAAGTTCCGCGGCTTTGCCCTCCGTGCCGAGATAGCGCAGCATGATCCGGTCGCCCGGTTCGAGGATGTGCGATTTCGGACGCGACACGGTGGTCTCGATGGCGCCGGCGGGCTGTTCGCCTTGGACCGCTTTGGCCGGGGCCTTCACCGAGGTCGCCGCCAGAACCCCGAGCAGTTCCTGCGTCACCCGTCCGTCGCGCTCAAGGCCGGCCGACGCCTGGAAGGCTTCCACCGCGGCGCGGGTCCCGGGGCCTTCCTTGCCGTCAATCGGTCCCGGGTCGTAGCCCAGTGCCGCCAACTTATTTTGCGCCTGCATAACCAGACGTGCCTGGCGGGTCGCCTGGAGGTGCGCCAGCAGGTCCTGGCCGACGGCACCATCGACGACCAGGCCATGGTCCTTCTGATAGGCGCGCACCGCCGCCGCCGTACGCGAACCGGGCACGCCGTCCACCGGACCCGGCGCATAGCCCAGATCGGCGAGCAAGGACTGGCTTTCCGAAACCAGAGCCGCGCGTTCTGTTCCCGTGCCGCCGGCTCCGTCCGCCGCGCAGGCGGCGAGAAGCAAGAGGACCAGCAGCGGCCCGATCTGGTGCCAGATCGGAAGTCCTTCCCAGAGCTTCATCAAACGACCTACCTAGTCGAGGTCTAGCATGAAATCCTAACCGAGGACCATTTTCGCCCAATTCCGCCTGTGTTTCCAGGGCCTTGGGCATCGCGAACCGCCGGCCGGAATCCGGCCGAGACGAGGGCTTAGCCGACAAACCAGATGGCGCTTCCGGTTCGATAGGCGATGATGCCACCGATGACCACGGTCGCGCCGCCGACCGCGCCCTGCAGCGCGTAGTGTGCCCAGGTCAGCAGGCGGGTCGAATAGCTCAGCGGGACCGCGATCACCGCCGAAAGCGCCGCCATGCCGACGATCGAACCACAGGCGAAGACGGCAATGTATGCCAGCCCGGTCACGGTCGACTGGACCGAGCTCAGGACGAGCATCACCAGGGCAGCGGAACCGGCCAGGCCGTGCACCATGCCGACCAGGAAGCTGCCGAGCGGCAGGCCGCCGGGGTGCTCGTGCACGTGGTGCGCCGGGTCATGGGCACGGCCTTCGCCGGCGTGCGAATGGGCGTGGATATGGACGACGCCGTCGCCATGCCGGTGCCGATGGAAATGGATGCGCGCACGGACCAGGCGGCACAGCACACCGACGCCCAGCGCGACCAGCATCAGCCCAACCGAGAACTCGAGCATGCGGGCCAGTCCCGGCGGTACCGCCGATCCCATCAGCAGCACCATGCCGCCGAGCAGAACCAGGGTGAGACTATGACCAAGGCCCCAGATCGCCCCTTGTCGCGCGATCTTCCGCACCGAGCGCCCGCGCGTCGCGATCGCCGCCACCGCCGCCACGTGATCGGCTTCCAGCGCGTGTTGCATACCGATCATAAAGCCCAGCATCAGAATCGAAGCCACTTGGCCACCCCCTCGTTCGAAACGAGGGAAAGATGCGTCATGCCGCTTGCCAGGTCAAAAAACTTCGTCGAGCGCGCTCGCCGGAAACATGCCGGCGCGAAATCGCCGAACAACGCCCCCTCACCCTCCCACTGCTTCGCCGTGGGCCTCTCCCTGTCTAGACCGGAGAGAAAGCTGACACATGTTTGGGGACATGGTTGTCACAGCTGTGCGGCAAAGCCGATCAGACGAGCGTCGGGATTAGGACATTGGGAAGGGCTAGGACGGCTTGTGCCTGTCGTGCCAGTGGCGGGCAATATCGATCCGCCGGCAGACCCAGGCCTGGTCCTTGGACTGCACGTAGTCCAGGAAGCGCGCGAGCGCGGCGCTTCGCCCGGGCCGGCCGACCAAGCGGCAGTGCAGGCCGACGGACATCATCTTGGGTGCCGCCGCGCCTTCCTGATAGAGCGTGTCGAAGCTATCCTTCAGATAGGTGAAGAACTGATCGCCGGAATTGAAACCCTGGGCCGATGCGAAACGCATGTCGTTGCAGTCCAGGGTGTAGGGGATCACCAGGTGCGGCCGGCCGTGGTCGAGCACCCAGTAAGGCAGATCGTCGGCATAGGAGTCGGCGTCGTAGAGGAAGCCGCCTTCCTCGACCACCAGCCGGCGGGTGTTAGGGCTGATCCGTCCGGTGTACCAGCCGAGCGGTCGGCTGCCGGTGGTGCGTTCGTGGATCTCGATCGCCCGCTTCAGGTGGGCCCGCTCCTCGGCCTCGTCGAAATACTGGTAGTCGATCCAGCGGTAGCCGTGGCTGGCGATTTCCCAGTCCGCCTCGAGCATCGCCCGAACGGCCTCCGGGTTGCGTTCGAGCGCCATGGCGACGCCGTAGACCGTGACCGGCAGGCCGCGCCCCGTGAACAGGCGGTAGAGCCGCCAGAAACCGGCGCGGCTGCCGTACTCGTAGACCGACTCCATGTTCATGTTGCGGACGCCTGCAAGGGGCTGGGCGCCGATGGTCTCGGAGAGAAAGGCTTCCGAGGCGGCGTCGCCGTGCAGGATGCAGTTCTCGCCGCCTTCCTCGTAGTTGATCACGAACTGGAGCGCTACGCGGGCTCCGCCGGGCCACTGGGGATCGGGCGTCCGGCGGCCGTAGCCGACCATGTCTCGGGGGTATTTGTCCGCCATCGCCCTCTCAGCTCTTCGTTTCGAATGGCCACGGCCGCAATCTTCACGGCACAGCGATTTTCTGTATCATACCAATAGTTCGGGCGGCATACAGCCATGCCCTGAGCGGGAGGATAGCGCGCGCCATGAGGGGAAACAGTCCGCCGCCGATCGGCACGGAGCTCATGTCCTGGTCCGAAAGCCTCGCCACCTGCAGCGAAACGGACGAGGGTCTGACCCGCAGCTATCTGACCGACCAGCACAGGGCGGCCAACGAGCTGGTGCAAGACTGGATGCAGACGGCCGGCATGGCCTGCCACATCGATCCGGTCGGCAACCTGGTCGGCCGTTACGAGGGCGCCGAGCCCGGCCTGCCCGCGCTCATGACCGGCTCGCACCTGGACACCGTGCGCAACGCCGGCAAGTACGACGGCATGCTCGGCGTGCTGACCGGCATCGCCTGCGTCAAGGCCCTGCATCAGGCCGGGGAGCGGCCGAACTTCGCGATCGAGGTGGTCGGCTTCGCCAACGAGGAAGGCGTGCGCTTCCCCGCTACCCTCACCGGCAGCCGGGCGGTCGCCGGCACCATTGATCCCGACTGCCTGAGCTGCCGCGATGCCGAGGGGATCACCATGGCCGAGGCCATGCGCGCCTTCGGCCTGGATCCGGCGCGGGTCGGCGAGGCCCGGCGCCGTGCCGAGGAGCTGCACGCCTTTGTCGAACTGCACATCGAGCAGGGCCCGGTCCTGGAGTCGAAGGGCCTGGCGCTGGGCACGGTGACCGCGATCTCGGGGGCGACGCGTTTTCGGATCGATCTGTTCGGCATGGCCGGCCACGCCGGCACCGTGCCCATGTCCGGACGGCGCGACGCCCTGGCGGCGGCGGCCGAGGCGGTATTGCTGGTTGAGCGGCGCTGCACCGGCGCAGCCGGCCTGGTCGGCACGGTCGGCAAGATCGAGGCGCTGCCGGGCGCGGCCAACGTCATCCCGGGGCAGGCTAGCTTCTCGCTGGACATTCGGGCCGAGAGCGACGCGGTGCGCGAAGCCGCGGTGACCGAAGTTATCGCCGGCATCCGCGGCATCGCCGAGCGGCGCGGCCTCGAGGCCCGCATCGAGAAGTACGACGAGAACCCGAGCTGCCCCTGCAGCCCGTGGCTGATCGAGCAGCTGGAGCGCGCCATCGCCGACGAGGGCCAGGCCTCCTTGCGCCTGCCCAGCGGCGCCGGCCACGACGCCATGACCATCGCCGAGATCGCCGAGGTCGGCATGATCTTCGTGCGCTGCAAGGGCGGCATCAGCCACAACCCCGCCGAGGCGATCACCGCCGAGGACGCCGAGCTGGGCG
>JBFJPL010000025.1:0-47435 GCA_041617155.1 Kiloniellales bacterium | reverse complement strand
TGGCGGAGGGAGAGGGATTCGAACCCTCGATACCGGTTTCCCAGTATAACGATTTAGCAAACCGTCGCCTTCAGCCACTCGGCCACCCCTCCGCAACGAGTGGCACTTTCCCACGACGTATGCGGCGAGCCCTTCTAGCCGCCCACGGACTGCCGTGTCAACGGCGCGTGATCGAAAGCCGGCCCGACCGCAAAGGGCAAATCTCTCTCCCACGGAATTAGCTCGAATGTTCACCGCTTATTAAACAACCAGACGCCAACCTAAACCTGGTCAAAGTCAGCAGGAGGCTGAAAAGTGACAATCACAGAACGTTCCTTGGAGACCCTGATCGATCTGGTTGAGATCAAGTTGAGCTGCATGGAAATCTACGACAAGGACGATGCCCGTGAGCTCGCCAACTTGGAGCACTGCCTCAACGAGCTAAATCAGCTGGCAGGACGCCGCAGCGGAGAGAAAAACCCCGTCGTCAAGTTTCCCAACCGTAACCGGGGTCGGCCACGCGCCGCCGCGAACTGATACCAAAGGCCATTGATCGAGATCTTTGGTATCAAGCCCGCCCCAGGCTGAGCAGTCGCGACACCCCGGACCCCAACGCTAGGCGCCTATGCCGGCACCGCCATGCCGCGTTCCACCGCCGGCCGCGCGGCGATCGCGTCGAACCACCGCTTGACGTTGGCGAACTCCGCCAGATCGACACCGTGCCACTCGTGGCGCGCCGCCCAGGGAAAGGTGGCGATGTCGGCGATCGAATAGTCGCCTGCCAGATATTCGACCTCGCCGAGACGCCGGTCCAGCACGCCGTAGAGCCGCCGGGTCTCGTTCGTGTAGCGCTCGATGGCGTAGGGTACCTGCTCGGGCGCGAAACGCCGGAAATGGTGCGCCTGGCCCAGCATCGGCCCGAACCCGCCCATCTGCCACATCAGCCATTCCAAGGCGCGGTAGCGCGCCACCGGCGCACTGGGCAGCAGGCGGCCGGTCTTTTCCGCCAGATAGATCAGGATCGCGCCGCTCTCGAACAGCGAGAAGGGACGGCCGTCCGGTCCTTCGGGATCGACGATCGCCGGGATCTTGTTGTTCGGGCTGATCGCCAGAAAGGCCGGCTGCATCTGCTCGCCCTTGGTGATGTTGATCGGATGGACCTTGTAGGCCAGGTCCAGCTCCTCCAGTGCGATCGAGGCCTTGCGGCCGTTCGGCGTACTCCAGGTGTAGAGATCTATGGTCAAGGCCCCGTTCCTCCCGATGACAAGCGACCGGAGGCACTCTAAAGGTCGCGTGCGCTTCGATCCAGGAGGCAAAGTGACGGCGTTCGGGCAGGCCCTCAGGTGGCCGCCGCCGGGCCGGGCGCCTGTGTCGCGGGCCCCACTTCCGATGGCTCCTCGCTCGAGACGTTGATCGACCCGATCAGGTCGTCGAGCGCCGACAACGCTCCTTCGCTCGGCCGCTCTTCATCGGCCTCCGGGATGTCGGCGGGCGATGCCCGTCGCGCCTGGCCGGCCGGACTGCAAGGGCACCCGGTCCAGTGGGCGATCTTCTCGAAAAGCTCACCGCGATCGACCGGCTTGGCCAGATAGTCGTTCATGCCGGCCTGCAGGCAGCGCTCCCGGTCGCCCGCCATGGCATTCGCCGTCATGGCCAGGATCGGCACCTGGCCGGCCCAACCGCCAAGCTCGCGGATGCGCCGGGTCGCCTCCAGGCCGTCCATCTCGGGCATCTGCATGTCCATCAGGATCAGGCCATATTCGCCATTGCGAAAAGCCTCGAGGGCCTGCAACCCGTTGCCGGCGATATCGACGCCGTATCCGGCCTTCGTCAGCATGGTGAAACCGAGCATCTGATTGACCTCGTTGTCCTCCACCAGGAGGATTCGAAGGCCTTGCCTCGGCTGGTCGGCCGGCGCCGGCGCAAAGTCGGTTGGCGTGACATGCGGCGTGACCCGATAAAGGTTGTCCAGGCAGCTGCGCAGGGCGTTGTGCCGCAACGGCTCGGTCAGCACCGCGTCGAAGCCGGCCTCTTCTCCCGCCGCCTCGGCAGCGCTACGCTCGGCGGAACGGGTCAGGATCAGCTTGACCCGGTCGCCGTCGGGGCCGCCGCGCAGCCGCTCGACCAGGGCCGCCCGGTCCACCGCGGGCACGCCGTCGTCGACGATCATCAGATCGAAGGTCTGGCGGCGGCGAAGCGCCTCGCGCAGCGCGGCCAGGGCCGAGAGGGCGTCGGCCGCGCCGTCGACCGACATGCCGAAGGCGCCCAGTTGCTGTTGCCAGGAACGGCGACCGAACGCGCTTTCGACCACCACCAACGCCCGGCCGCCATCGAGCGCCGCGCGAAGTTTGTCCGTGCGCGCCGCTTCGCCAGCCGCGGCCGCCTGGCGGTGCAGCGGCACGGAGAACCAGAAGGTACTGCCCTCGCCGAGCGTCGAGGTCACGCCGATCTCGCCGTCCATCAGGTCGACAAGTTGTCGGCAGATCGCCAGGCCAAGACCGGTCCCGCCGTAGCGCCGTGTGGTCGAGGCATCGGCTTGGGTGAAGCGGTCGAACAGTTTGGCTTGGATCTCCTCGCTGATCCCGATGCCGCTGTCACGAACGGCGAAGCGCACCCTCGCGGTTTGCTCATCGGCCGAGTCCAGGGTCACCTCCAAAAAGACGCCGCCCCGTTCGGTGAACTTGACCGCGTTGCCGACCAGGTTGATCAGGATCTGCCTGAGGCGCCCGGAATCGCCGCGCAGCAGCGCCGGCACCTCGGGCGCCACCGAAGCGGCCACGTCGATACCCTTGCCGCGGGCCCGGTGCACCAGCAGTTCGATCACACCGTCGGCCAGATCCGGCAGCTCGAAATCCTCGACCTCGAGCTCCAAACGCCCGGCCTCGATCTTCGAGAAGTCCAGGATGTCGTTGATGATATCCAGCAGGGCCTCGCCGGACTGCCGGATCGTCCGGGCGAAATGCCGCTGCTCGTCGCTCATGGGGCTGTCGAGCAGCAGGTCGGCCATGCCGAGCACGCCGTTCATCGGGGTTCGGATCTCGTGGCTCATGGTGGCCAGGAAATCGGACTTCGCCTGGCTCGCCGCCTCGGCGCGACGCTTCTCGGCGGCGTACTTTTCGGCCAGCTCCGACAGCTCGGTCGCCTGGCGTTCCAACTGCCGGCGCGCCTTCTGCAGCTCCTCGATATGGCGCGTCTGCCGGGCCTCGTGGGCGCGCAGCTCGGCCTCCTGCTGCTTGAGCTTGGTGATATCGACCCGCACGCTGACCAGGCCGCCGTCGCTGGTCGGCCGGTCGGTGCAGAGTATGGTCCGGCCGTCGACCATGCGGTGCTCGAAGGCAACGTTGGTGTCGCCTTGCGCCGAGCGCCGCTTGGCGATCCAGGCTTCCGGACTGTCGCTGTCCATGTCGAACTCGCCGTGCTGCATGCAGGCCCGGATGAAGCCGTCGAAGCTGACGCCGGCGGGGGTATCGCGGGCAGTCTCGGGATACAGCTCGGCAAAGCGGCTGTTGGACAGCAACAGGCGGTCGCCGGGGCCCCAGATCGCGAAGCCCTCGCCGGTCGATTCGATGGCGTCGATCAGCCGCTGTTCGGCGGTCTTGATCGCCGTGATGTCGGTGCAGATGCCAACGATGCCGCCTTCCTTGGTGCGCCGCTCGGTGACCAGCAGAACGCGTCCGTCGGCCAGCTCCTGTTCGTAGGTGCCGCCCGGGTTCCGGTGGGCCACAAGCCGCTCGTCGATCCACTGTGAGATGCTGCCCTTGGTGTCGTAGTCGCCGGCCTCGGCGCTCTGGCGCATCACCTGCTCGAAAGCCGCGCCCGCGGTCAGATGATCCGCGATGGCCGGAAAGAACTCCCGGTAACGGCTGTTGCACAGCACCAGCTGTTCGTCGGAATCCCACAGCACGAAGCCGTCGTTGATCGACTCGATGGCATCGGTCAGCATCACCCGGGCATGGCTCAGCGCACGCTCGCTACGCTGACGTTCGCGGATCAGGACGCCCAGGGTCATGGCGGTGGCGACCACCACGACCAGGAAGTACTGCAGCGAGCGCACGTCGGCGACCGCCGAGTTGCCGGCAAAGGGGCCGACCGCCATGATCGTGAACCAGATGGCGTTGAGCGCGACCATCAGCGACACGGCCGAAGCGCCGTGCATCTGGAAGCGCACGGCGGCCCAGATGATCAGCGGGAAGGTCAGGTAGAGCGAGGCGACGCCGGCCACGCCCCGTTCCGTGCCGATGCCGAACAGCTGGCTCTGGAACATCGCCACGACCAAAAGGGCGACCGCCTCCAGGTAGCTGCGCAGCGGCCAGCCGCGCAGCCACTCGAAACCCCGGGCGAACCAGCTCATGAAAAACGCCGTGACCAGGATGACAGCCGGCGCGTCGGCCACGAACCAGGTGTCCCATGCCGTGGCGAAGCTCAGGTCGCTGCCGAAGGCGACAACGAAGCCGGCCTTGACGCCGGCCCCGAGCGCGCTGCTCAGCACGATGCTGCCGACGAAGATGAGCATCCGGTTGAAGACTTCGAAGGCCGCCTCGACCCCGGCGTAGTGCCGAACCAGGCTGGCCGCCAAGAGCACCTCCAGGACATTTCCCGCGGCGAATCCCAGGACCATGGGCAGCGGCTGGCCGTTCGGCAGACCGGCCGCGCACTCGCCGGCCACCATGGCCACCAGAAACGCCCACCAGCGTGACGGATTGATCAGCAGCAGCGCGGTCAGGATAACGGCGTTCGAGGGCCAGAGAGTTGCAATGCTATCCGGCGGTACACTAAGTATTCGGCCCAGGTCGATCGACAGGTAATAGGCGACGGCCACGACCGGCACCGCCAAAATCGTTCCGCGGTCAAGCGCGATAATACCTTTATCGGACACCAGAGACCTTATCTTCGATAACTTAACTGCACGCCTGAGATGTAGCCGTGACTATCGGTCTCTTGGGTGAAACCTTGGTTAAATAAACAATTTTATTTCAAGTCGCCGAAAGAAGGGATTCGCCGGCGGTCAGGCAATCGTCGGCCAGCGGTCTGATCGGTGTCAGATCGCGGTGATGCTTGTAATCCGGGCGCTGCTGGCGGGTCAGGGCATTGGATATGGGATTTGCGATCAGCGAAAAGATGCGCCGGTCCCAGGGCGAGATGTTGGACGGCGAGGCGTGAACCAGGCAGTCGCCGAAAATCAGCGCGGTGCCGGCCGGGCCGGTGGCAGCGAACAGGCCGCCCTCGGCGACCAGCTGCCGAACCCTCTCGCGGTCCACGACCCACAGGGGGTAGCTCGTGCTCGCGACGTCCACGATTGCCGGCGCCGGCCCGTGCCGCTGCGAGCCGGGGATGAAGTAGAGAGGCCCGTTGAACTCGCTCACATCGTCGAGGAAGACATGAAGGTTGAGGGCCAGCGGCCGAGGCACGCCGTCCTCCTCGTGATGGGTGGCGAAGTCGTAATGCCACTGCCATGGCTCGCCGTCGAAAGCGGCCTTGACGTTGACCTTGACCTGCTGGACGTAGAGGTCCTCGCCGGCCAGCTGCAGGGCGGGCTCGAGCAGCCGGGGATGGCGGATCAATCGGGCAAAGATCTCGCTGCGCAGGTGCAGTCCCATGGCCGTGCGCACTTCGTCGCTGTCCTTTTCGCGAATGTTGGCCGGGTTGTCCTGGGCAATGACGTCGGCCAGCGCCGCGCGCAGAAGCGCTACCTCCTCGGTCGAAAACAGCTCCGGCAGGAGCAGGAAGCCGTCCCGCCCGTAGCGCTCGATCTGTTCAGGGGAAAGCCGCATCGGAACTTTATCCGGTTGTTGCGAGCACTCGTCACCCGTCAGCGCCGCTGATATTGCGCTGCGCCGAACAGGAATTCGCGCGCCTTCTCGTCGAACTTGCCGGTGCTGCGGTGCTCGGCCAGGACCTCGACGCCGCGCTCGACCGCCGGCCGGGCGGCGATCTCCTCGAACCAGCGCTTGACGTTGGGGTAGGCCGCCAGGTCGACCCCCTGCCGCTCGTAGGACCGGGTCCAGGGGAAGCTCGCGATATCGGCGATGGTGTAGTCGTCGCCGGCCAGGAAGCGGGATTCGCCGAGCCGCCGGTCGGCCACGCCGTACAGGCGATTGGCCTCGTTGGTGTAGCGCTCGACCGCGTAGGGGATCGGCTCCGGCGCGTACTGGCGGAAGTGATGGGCCTGGCCCAGCATGGGTCCCAACCCGCCCATCTGCCACATCAGCCATTGCAGAGTGGTATAGCGCGCGCGGGGCTCGCTCGGGTAGAACCGGCCGGTCTTTTCGCCCAGGTAGATCAGGATCGCGCCGCTCTCGAACAGGCTGATCGGTTTGCCGTCCGGCCCCTCCGGGTCGACCATCGCCGGCATCTTGTTGTTCGGGCTGATCTTGAGGAACGCCGGATCGAACTGGTCTCCGGCGCCGATGTCGATCGGGTGGACCTTGTAGGACAGCCCGGTCTCCTCGAGCATGATGTGGACCTTGTGCCCGTTCGGCGTGGGCCAAGTGTAGAGTTCGATCATCGGGCTCTCCTCCTCGGGTTCCCGGTCCGCCTAAGATTGGCATGGTGGCGCCCGGCGCCAAATCCGGGAGCGATCATAACAGTCTTGCCGCCGAGGAACAGACCGTCGGCCGACGGCGGCCTTGCGGGCGAAGCGACGCGACCCCAGCTCTATGCGCACGAGTCCAGAGGCAGGATCATGAGCGAGTCCCTGAACGCCGACTTCACCAAGCGCGCCGTGATGGACACGGCGGCCATGGCGTGGCAGGCGAGTCCGAGCCCGACGGTCTGGCGCAAACGCCTCGATCTGGTCGGCGGCGAGTTCAGCCGCGTCACCTCGGTGGTGCGCTACGACGCCGATTCCGCGTTCCGGGCGCACGACCATCCCGACGGCGAGGAGATCCTGGTGCTCGACGGCGTCTTCTCCGACGAGCATGGCGACTACCCGGCCGGTAGCTACCTGCTGAACCCGCAAGGTTTCCGCCACGCGCCGTTTTCACGGCCGGGCTGCGAGCTGTTCGTCAAACTGCGCCAGTACGGCGGCCCCGGACGCAAGCACCATGCCATCGATACCCGGCGCGGGGTTTGGCTTGTTGGCGAAAAGCCCGGCGTCGAGGTCCTGCCGCTCTACATCGATAAGAACCATACCGACATCATGATGCTGCAACGCTACGCCCCGGGCACGCGGCTGCGAGCACGCGAACAACCCGCCGGCCTGGAGCTCTTCGTCCTGGTCGGTGAACTTAAAGAGGACGGCGAAAGCCATGGCGCTGGGTCCTGGATCCGGCTGCCGCCGGGCAGCAAGCCCAGCCTGGGCAGCACGACCGGCTGCACCCTCTACCTCAAGTGCGGCCACCTGGCGCCACTATCCTAGGAGCCAAAGATTCAGATGAAGGTGCCGGCCAGGGTAT
Source organism: Kiloniellales bacterium (assembly GCA_041617155.1). GTDB lineage: Bacteria > Pseudomonadota > Alphaproteobacteria > Kiloniellales > JAKSDN01 > CAMYKD01. The sequence continues at coordinate 40,062 of JBFJPL010000025.1, read as the reverse complement.
GCAGCCGGCCGCCCATGCCCAGCTTGAAACGGGCCACGCCCGGCGCCGCCGCGTTGACCCCGCCCAGGTCGAGCCAGCGCACGCCGCGCCGCTGTAATTCCCGAACGCCGCGCCACAGCAGAAGGTGCTGGGCGTGGCGCTTGCGCCCCTCCGGCCCGGTCCAACCGAGCAGATAGGTCGCCGTCGCGCCGTGGACCACGAGCAGCACCCCGGCCACGCGTTCCCGCGCCGCCTTGGCGGTCAGCATGAGGACGTCGTCCTTGCGCGGCACCGCCGCCGCGAGCGCCTCCACCAGGCTGCCGGGCGTTCCGATGAAGCCGGACTGGCGGCGGAACGCGTCGGCCCGCGCGACCAGCCAGTCGAAATCCCGACCGCCGGCCGCGAGCTGTACCGCAAGCTCCCCCTGCTCCGCGCCGGCCAGCATGTTGCGCCACTTGCCGCGCAGGCCGCGCCGCAGCTCGTCCACCGGCCGCTGGAGATCGAGCAACGGGGTCGAGTAACCGGTGACCATCTGCCGGGTGCCGCAGGACCGCATGAGCGCGTGGCTTTCCGGCGTCGCCGGCAGTTCCGGCGACCAGATCAGTAGCCGGCGCTTGGCCAGCCGGAAGCGCCGTTGGACCAATCGCAGAATTGCGGCGCGCGCATCCCCCGGCAACGCCGCCTCGAGCCACAGCGGTCCGCGCAGGATGCGCACCGGAACGAGCGGCAGAAACCGGTGCTTCTCGAAGGCCTGGACCAGGGCGACCGGCCGATCGCCCCGGCGCGCCACGCCCCGATGTACCCGGCAACCCTCGGTCGCCGCCAGGGCTTCGCCGTAGGCCCAGGACTGTTCCAGGCTCGACAGGCGGGCGGCGGCGAGCAGCCGTCCCCATGCGTCTCGATCGCAAGCATCCCAGGCGAGTTCGAATTCGCGGCCGTGCAACTTCGAGCTTTCCTCCGCCATTGGCATCGCTAGTCGTTTTGTTTTAGCACTCTCTGCGGTAGTGTCGAGCCATGCTTGCGCGAGCCAAAGAACCGATCACGATCCACGGCGTCCAGATTCCGCCTCGACGGTTCACCCGTTGGGCGGCGCTCTATTTTGCGGTCTTCTTCTGCCTGCCTTTCCTCGGCCTTTGCCTGGTGCTCGACGTCCTGCTCTATCTGCTCTTCACGCAGGTCTTCGATTCCTGCTATGCCCTGCTCTGCTTGTTCGATTGAACGGCAAGCGGGAGGGACTCAGTGGGCCAGATCTGCGATACGGCGTGCAACCTCGGCAAGGGCGACGCCAACATGATCGTCGGCTATTGCGCCGGCACGCGGACCTACGAACCGGCCGGCGAAAGCTAGGCTTCGAGCCGACCTCCCCTTTTGGCAGACCTGACCCCTGTTCTGATGGTCGGCGCCGGCGCGCTGCTGGCCGGTTTCGTCACCGGGCTGGCCGGGTTCGGCACCGGCCTGACGGCGCTGGGCTTCTGGCTGCATGTGATCGAGCCACGGCTCGCCGCGCCCCTGGTGGTGATCTGCTCGATCATCGGACAGCTCCAGTCCCTTGCCACCGTGCGTCGCGCGATCAGCCTCGCGCGGTTGTGGCCGTTCATCTTGGGCGGACTCTTGGGGGTTCCTGTCGGCGTGTTGGTTCTGGCCCTTGTCGAGGCCGCCGCCTTCCGCGCCGTGGTTGGCGCCTTCCTGGTGCTCTATGCCGGTTTCATGCTGCTGACCCGCAGGCTGCCGGTGATCGCCTGGGGCGGGCGGCCGGCGGATGCGGCGGCCGGTTTCGGCGGCGGGGTCCTGGGCGGCGTGGCCGGCTTGTCCGGCCCCTTGCCGACCATCTGGTGCGGCCTCCGGGGCTGGAGCAAGGACCAGCAGCGGGCCGTGTTCCAGCCGTTCAACCTGACGATTCTGAGCTGGGCCCTGATCGCCTATGGCGTGCAAGGGGTGCTGACCCGGGAGATCGGCCTGCTGACGCTGATCTGCCTGCCGGGCACCCTGCTCGGCGCCTGGCTCGGCGCCAAGAGCTACGGCCGCGTCAACGACCGGCAGTTCCGCTACCTCGTGCTTTGGCTGCTGCTCGCCTCGGGTCTGGTGCTGACGCTCTCGAATGTCTCTTGATCGGGAGCCTAGATCACCCGGTCGAGCGCCTCGATCAGGCGCTCCACCTCGTGGCCCGTGTTGTAATGCACCATGGAGGCGCGCACGACGCCCTTTTCGGCATCGAGGCCGACGCCCTCGAGACAGCGCGGCGCGTAGAAGTGGCCGTGGTTGACGGCGATCTTGTCGCGGCCCAGGGCCTCGACGACTTCGGCCGGGTTGCGCCCCTCGGCGACGAAGGAAAAGGTCGGCAGGCGCTGGTCGCCGGCGGAATCCGTCTGGCCGATCAGGCGCACCCCGGGCTTGGCCGAAAGGAACTCCAGGAACTGCGCGCTCAGCTTCCGCTCCTGCGCGCTCACCAGTTCGAAGACCCTGGCCAGGCGGCCGTGCAGGTGGTTCTCCGGTTTTTCGAAGTGGTGTTGGTAAAGCGCTTCGAAATAGTCGACGATGCCGGCCAGCGCGGCCACCGACTCGTAGTTCAGGCCACCGGGGTTGAGCTTGGCCGCCCCGTTTCCCTCGTGGAAATAGTGGTTCTGGTTGCCGGCCTGCTCGATGCCTTCGCGCTTGCCGTAAAGCACCGCCAGATGGGGGCCGTAGAGCTTGTAGAGGCTGAACAGGTAGAAATCCACGTCGAGCGCCTTAACGTCAATCAGGCGGTGCGCGGCATAGGCCACCGCGTCGACGCAGACCATGGCGCCGGCCGCGTGGGCCTTGGCCGTGATTTCGGCGACGGGATTGATCGTGCCGACGATGTTGGAGACATGGGGGAAGCAAACCAGGCGCGTCCGCGCGCCCAGCAGGCCGTCCAACTCCGCCGGGTCGAGCTCGCCGCTGACCGGGTCGATGCGCCACTCGCGGACCGTCAGGCCGGTCTCCGCGAGCCGGCGCCAGGCGCCGCCGTTTGCCTCGTGGTCCTGGTTTGTGACGACGATCTCGTCACCGGCCTTGAACAGCGGCCGCAGCGCCTGGGCCAGAACATAGACGTTGAGCGTGGTCGAGGGCCCGACGACGATCTCCTCCGGCGCCGCGTTGATCACCTCGGCCATCAGCCGCCTGGCATTGCAAAGCCGCTCCTGAGACAGCCGCGACAGGGGATTCATGGGGCCCGGCTGGACCTGACTTTCGGTCATGAAGTCGGTCATGCGCTTGACCACGCTCTGCGGTACGTAGGAACCGCCGGCGTTCTCGAAATAGGCCCAGCCGTTGCCCAGGTTGGGAAACTGGCCGCGGACGAAGTCGAGGTCGAGCGCCGCGCTGTCGGTCATCGGATGCTCCCTTCCCGTTGCCCGGGTCACACTAGCGCCAAAAGGCGCGTTTCGGAACCGGCACAGGCTCTCAGGCGCGCGAAATAAGGCGTGCGGTCGAAGACCGCACGCCCCAGCGCCCCGGTGGACTCGATTTCGTTGGCCGCCTAGGGATCGAGCACCTGCACGAAGCTCATCATGCCGTTGTCGGCGTGCTCGAGGATGTGGCAGTGCATGACCCAGCCACCCGAAGGGGCCTTGCTCGGGTCCTTGCCGAAGGCGACCACGTCGCCCCCGCGCCCGCTGTCGTCGAAGACCACGGCCAGACGGGTGATCGTGCGGCTACGCATGCCGGCACCGGGCCGTCGCGGGATGCGGATCGTGTCCTTGACCTCCAGGCGCTCGGCGGGGACGACGAAGTTGTTGCCCGGGGTGTCCAGGTCGACGAACTGGGTCTCGATCGGCTGGACGAAGAAGCCGTGCAGATGGAAGTTGTGGTCGCCGCGCGTCAGGTTGTGCACCTCGATGATGCGGGTTTCGCCGACCGTCACCTCGGGCGCGTCCTCGGCGGTGACCATCCAGAACGGTAGGCCCATGCCGTTCTTGCGCTGGGCGAAGAAGACCACCTTGCCGTTCGCGTCCGGCGGCGCGTGGCCGAACTCCAGGACGATCTTCTCCGCGCCCGCTAGGTCGATCCGGTCGATGTCGCGCAGGAAGGGCGGCGGGATGTAGCTGCGCTCGCTGTCCCGGCCGGTGAGCCTGAAGGTCATCAGCGTCTGCGGCGGAGCCTTGCCGTCCTCGGGATCGTTGCCGATACCAATGCCGCCATCCGGCTGCCGAAAGATCGCGTGCGAGCCGCGCGGCTGGTCGTGCCACTCGACCCGCAGCCGATGGCGGCCATGCGGCGTGAACACGACATCGGCCCTTTCGCCCGGCGTCAACACCAGGCCCTGCGCCGGGTCTGGATTGGAGATCTCCCGGCTGGGATCGGCCGGATCGGGGATCATCTCGATCGGCGGAACGGCGACCGGCGATTCGAGCAGACCGCCGTCGCCGCCGATCCGGTAGAGGGTGTGCCCCGGGATCGAGACGCGCATAAAGCGGGAGTTCGAGACGTTGACCAGACGCAGGCGGTGCGGCACGCCCCGGCGCAGGTTGTGAGTCGGCGAGACGCGCCCGTTGACCAGCAGGTGGTTGCCGAAGCGGCCGTTCAAGTGCGTGCGCGCGTTGTCCAACGGGTCTTCGGGGAAGGGCTCGGCCACCTGGCCCCGATCGTCGATCAGGATGTCGTCGAGCACGAGGACGTGCTCGCGTTCGGGCAGGCGCAAGGCAACGTCGGTCGCCGGGTCGCGTACGACGAGCGCGCCGTGGAGGCCCATCTCGACCTGCTCGTTGGTCTCGATGTGCGAGTGGAACCAATAGGTCGCCGCGTCCTTCAGCTTGAACTCGTAGCGGAATTCGCCGCCCGGCGGCACCGGCGCCTGGGAGATGTTGCTGCCGTCCATGACGGCGGGCACTTCGAGCCCGTGCCAGTGCACCGTGGTCGGCCGCGGCAGCCGGTTGACAAAGTTGACGATCAGCGTGTCGCCGACCTTGCCGACGATGGTCGGGCCCGGCACCTGGCCATTGTAGGTCCACATGGTGACCTTGCCGCGCCGGCCGTTGTCATCGTCGCCGCTGTCGTCGTCGTCGCCGCCACGCCGCAGCAGGTTGATCGCCCGCACATCGGCGGTCAGGTTCACCTCGACGACGTCGGGATCCCGGTTAATGTCCCTGGCCAGGCGAGGGCCGATGCCCCGCCAGTCGCCGTCGTCGGCAAGAGCGCCCGCGCCGTCCCAACTCACGACTAGGGCGATGGCCATGGCCAAGCTCGAAACTAGCCGAAACCCGAGATATTTGGATAACGCTCTCATTTCTGTGTCCCCCCTGGTGCAGATACCGCCGTTCGCCGCACCGGTGGCGATCTGTCTCGGCAGCGGCTTTCGATCGCAAGATCGAAAGCATGTCATGCTATCGCAAGGGTTGTAAAGATCAGGCCGCAACATTCAATTGACCTGAAACAAGAACAGCAACAAATCGACAAGACCCGCCGATCTCGAACGAAAGCCATCGGGTGCGATCTGCCCGAACCGCTTCTTCGATCCCGACGCGCCCTTCGACCACGGCGGGAAAGCCCGGCGGACCGGGGCGAACGCCGGCGACCATGACACCGGCGGCTTGCCGGAGCGGCTCGATTGAACCACAGTTGTCGATGGCTCGACCGCAACGGGGTTCGAACATGCACATGCCGGGCGCCATCGTCACGCCTCGGCTCGGCGCCAGCCGGCGGCTGGCGGCTCTGGTCCTGGCTCTATGCCTTTGGTCCGGCGCCGCGCCGGGCGCGGATCCGACCAAGGAGCCGACCCCGACCCCAACCGACGCGCCGGACCCGGAATCGAGCGAAAACGGGGTGCTCACCCTGCAGTTCGACAACGACATGTTCGGCGGCACCGACCGGCACTTCACCCACGGCACCCGCTTCGCCTGGCTGACCCCGCCGGGCGGCGCGCCGGGTTTCCTCAGCGCGCCCGCCGGGCTGTTGCCGCCGTTCGCCGAGAGCGAGCGCTTGCGGGCGAGCTTCTCGATCGGCCAGAACATCTACACCCCGACCGACATCACCCGCGACCCGCCCGATCCCGACGACCGGCCCTATGCCGGCTGGCTCTATGCCGGCTTCGGACTGGTCGCGGAGGGCGATGGCCACCTGGACAACCTGGAGCTCGACCTCGGCGTGGTCGGCTCCTATGCCTTGGCAAAGGAAGTGCAGACCGGCTGGCACGACCTGATCAACATCACCGAGCCCGAGGGCTGGGACGCACAGCTGAAGAACGAACCGGGCGTCGTGCTCTATTATTCGCGCAGCTGGCAGGCGCTGCCCAAGTACCAGCTGTTCGACCTGTCGCTGCTCGAGGACCTCGCCGTCGACATCGTGCCGCACGCCAGCGTGGCGCTGGGCAACGTCTTCACCTTCGGTGCGGTCGGCGGCACGGTGCGTTTCGGCAACGACCTGCCGAACGACTACGGCCCGCCGCGCATCCGCCCGAGCCTGCCGGGCACGGATTTCTTCAAATCGGACGACTTCTTCGGCTGGTACGTCTTCGCCGGGGTCGAGGGACGCTACGTGCTGCGCAACATCTTCCTCGACGGCAACAGCTTCCGCGACGGTCCCAGCGTCGACAAGGAGTTCATTGTCGGCGAGCTGCAGGTCGGCCTGGCGATCATCGTGGGGCCGACACGACTATCCTACACCCACTCTTTCAGAAGCAAGGAGTTCGAGGGCCAGGACGGCCACAGCCAAGTCGGCTCCATGAGCCTGTCGATCCGGTTCTGAAGCGCCGGCCTTTGCTAAGAGGTGCCTGGGTTAGGCGTGCGCTGGCGCGAACTGGCAGAGCAAGGCCGCGGTTCAGGCTTGCCGACAGCCCGCGGCTTCAGGACACTGTGGGTGGCCCCTCGACCGCTTCGTGGAAAGGACGGCGATGCCGCTCTTGATGGCCCTGAGCCTGCTGCTGGTTTGTCAGTTGGCGGGCGAGTTGCTGGCGCGGCTAACCGGAATGCCGGTGCCCGGGCCGGTGCTGGGCTTCCTTTTGCTCGTCGCCGGCTTGCTGGCGCGCGGCCGAACGCCCAAGGCGCTCGAGGATACTGCCCTCGGCCTGCTGCAGCACCTGTCGCTGCTCTTCGTCCCGGCCGGTGTGGGCGTGATGATTCACCTGGCGCGCATCGAGGCCGAGTGGCCGGCCATCCTGATCGCCCTGCTGGTCAGCACCCTATTGACCCTGGGCGTAACCGCCGTGGTGTTTCGGCTGGTCTGGCGTCTGACCGGCCCCGGCGCGGCGGACTGAGGCGCATCGCCATGCTGCCTCAGGTGAAAGCCGTCTGGGTCTACCTCAGCGCCACGCCGCTGCTCTGGCTGACAGCAACCTTGCTGGCCTATCTGGCGGCGCATTGGCTCTATACGCGCGCTCGGCTCAACCCATTGCTCAACCCGGTAGCGCTGTCGGTCGCGCTGCTGATCGCGCTGCTGCTGGCGACCGGCACCGACTACCGGACATACTTCGACGGCGCCCAGTTCGTGCACTTCCTGCTCGGCCCTGCCACCGTGGCTCTGGCCGTGCCGCTTTACCAGAACTTCAAGATCGTGCGCCGGGCACTCTTGCCCATGGCCGCCGCCCTACTGGCCGGTTCGCTCACGGCCGTCATCTCGGCGGTCGGCATCGCCTATGCCCTCGGCGCCAGCCGCGAGACTCTGGCCAGCCTGGCGCCCAAGTCGGTCACCACGCCGATTGCCATGGGTATCGCCGAAGGCATTGGCGGCCTACCCTCGCTGACCGCCGTGCTGGTGATTCTGACCGGCATCATCGGCGCCATGACGGTGACGCCGCTGCTCAACCTGTTGGATATCAAGGACTGGCGGGCCCGCGGCTTCGCCGTCGGCATCGCCGCCCACGGCATCGGCACGGCCCGCGCCTTTCAAGTCAACGAGTTGGCCGGCACCTTTGCCGGTATCGCGATGGCGCTCAACGGCGCGGCCACGGCGCTGCTGGTTCCGCTGCTGCTCGCCCTGTTCGACTGAGACCGCAGCCAGGTGCCCCGGCTCCCCGCCAAAAGCGGCAAAATCTAACGGACTGGCCGCTTGACGGCGGCGGCAGGTAGGCCCTATCCGCCCAGCTTTTTCCGCAGCAGCTGGTTCACCACGGACGGATTGGCCTTGCCCCGGGTCGCTTTCATGACCTGGCCGACGAACCAGCCGAGGATCTTCGCGTTGCCGGCCTTGTACTGCGCGACCTGCTTCTGGCCGCCGGCGATGATCCCGTCGATGATGCCTTCGATCTCGCCGGTGTCGGTAATCTGCCTCAAGCCTTTTTCCGCGACGATCTCCGCCGCCGGCCTGCCGCTGTCCCACATGATGTCGAACACATCCTTGGCGATCCGGCCCGAGATCGTGTTGTCGGCGATCAGGTCGAGCAGGCCGCCCAGGCCCGCGGCGTCGACCGGCGCCGAAGCGAGTTCGACATCCGACCTGTTGAGCGCGCCGAAGTACTCGCCCATCACCCAGTTGGCGGCCAGCTTGGGGTCGCGCCGGCCGCCGACCACGGCCTCGTAGAAGTCCGCCGTCTCCCTTTCCGCGACCAGAACGCCGGCGTCGTAGGCCGAGAGCCCAAAGTCGCTGACGAAGCGGTCCTTCCTGGTATCCGGCAGCTCGGGCAGCGCGGCTTTGATCTCCGCGACCCAGTCCGGGTCGAGTGCGAGCGGCAGCAGGTCCGGGTCGGGGAAGTAGCGGTAGTCGTGCGCCTCCTCCTTGGAGCGCATGGCCCGGGTCTCGACCCTATCGGCATCGAACAGACGGGTTTCCTGCACCACTTCGCCGCCCTCCTCGATGAGCGCGACCTGGCGCCTGGCCTCGACCTCGATCGCCTGCTGGACGAAGCGCACCGAGTTGACGTTCTTGGTCTCGGTGCGGGTGCCCAGGCCCTCGCCCGGCCGGCGCACGGAGACGTTGACGTCGCAGCGCATGGAGCCCTCCTCCATGTTGCCGTCGCAGGTGCCGAGATAGCGCAGGATCGAGCGCAGCTTGCGCAGGTAGGCGCCGGCCTCCTCGGGCGAACGCAGGTCCGGCTTGGAGACGATCTCCATCAAGGTCACGCCGGCCCGGTTCAAATCGATGTAGGTCTGGGTCGGGTGCTGGTCGTGCAGCGACTTGCCGGCGTCCTGTTCCAGGTGCAGGCGTTCGATACCGACCTCGCGGGTCACACCGTCGGCGAGATCGAGCACGATCGTGCCGTTGCCGACGATCGGATGCAGATACTGGGAGATCTGATAGCCGGCCGGCAGGTCGGCGTAGAAGTAGTTCTTGCGCTCGAACACCGAGTTCAGGTTGATCTCGGCCTTGAGGCCGAGGCCGGTCTTGACCGCCTGCTCGACCGAAACCCGGTTGAGCACCGGCAGCATGCCCGGCATGGCCGCGTCGACCAGCGACACCTGGGTGTTGGGCTGGGCGCCGAACTCGGTCGACGCGCCGGAGAACAGCTTGGATTTGGCGATCACCTGGGCATGCACCTCCAGCCCGATCACCGTCTCCCACTCGCCGGTCTTGCCTTGGATCAGGCTCACCACCTCACCTCCCCGCCACGAACGCCGGCTCGGCATCGAAGCCGGCGGCGCTCTCCAGCACGTCCGCGGCCTTGAACATGGTCTCCTCGTCGAAGGCCCGGCCGATCAAGTGGAGGCCGAGCGGCAGCCCCTCGACGGACAGTCCGGCCGGCACCGAGATAGCCGGCAGACCGGCCAGGCTCGCCGGCACGGTGAAGACGTCGTTCAGGTACATGGCGATCGGATCGTCCATCTTCTCGCCGACCGCGAAGGCCGCCGAGGGCGCGGTCGGCGTCAGGATCACGTCGACCCCCTCGTAGGCCGATTTGAAATCGTTCAGGATCAAGGTGCGCACCCGCCTGGCCTTATTGTAGTAGGCATCGTAGTAGCCGGCCGAGAGCACGTAGGTGCCGATCAGCACGCGCCGTTTGACTTCGGCGCCGAAGCCTTCGCCGCGGGTCGCCTCGTACATCTCGTCCAGTGTCTCGCCAGGCACGCGCAAGCCGAAGCGCGCGCCGTCATAGCGCGCCAGGTTCGACGAAGCCTCGGCCGGGGCGACGATGTAATAGGTCGGCAGGGCGTAGCGCGTGTGCGGCAGGGAGATGTCGTGGATCTCGGCGCCGGCCGCCTTCAGCCAGTCGATGCCCTGCTGCCACAGGGTCTCGATCTCGTGCGGCATGCCGTCCAGGCGGTATTCCTTCGGCACGCCCACCTTGAGGCCGCGGATGTCGCCCGTGAGCGCCGCCTCGTAGTCCGGCACGGGGCGGTCGACGCTGGTCGAATCCTTCGGGTCGTGGCCGGCCATGGCGCGCAGCATGATGGCCGAGTCGCGCACCGTGCGGGTCATCGGCCCGGCCTGGTCGAGCGAGGACGCGAAAGCGACCACGCCCCAGCGCGAGCAGCGCCCGTAGGTCGGCTTCATGCCGACGATGCCGCAGAAGGCCCCGGGCTGGCGGATCGAACCGCCGGTATCGGTGCCGGTCGCGCCCAGCGCGGCGCGCGCCGCCACGGTCGCGGCCGAACCGCCCGAGGAGCCGCCCGGCACCAGGGGCCGGTTGTCGCCGGCCCGGCGCCAAGGGTTTTCGACGCTGCCGTAGTAGCTGGTCATGTTCGACGAGCCCATCGCGAACTCGTCCATGTTGGTCTTGCCGAGCATCACCGCGCCGGCCCGCCAGAGGTTGGCCGACACGGTCGATTCGTAGGGCGGGTGGAAGCCGTCGAGGATGTGCGAGCCGGCGGTGGTCAGCACCCCCGCGGTACAGAACAGGTCCTTGATCGCAACCGGGATGCCCTCCATGACTCCGGCCTCGCCCTTGGCCCGGCGTGCGTCCGAGGCCTCGGCCATCGCGATCGCCCGTTCCGGCGTCTCGGTGATGAAGGCGTTGAGCGGCCGCAGGGCGGCGACCGCCGCGACATGGGCCTCGGCCAGATCCTTGGCGGAGACCTCGCCCTTGGCCAGAAGGTCGCGCGCGCCGGCCAAGGTCAGCTCGGTCAGCGCCGCCATCTATTCCACAACCTTGGGCACGGCGAAGAAGCCGTGGGCGGCCTCCGGCGCATTGGCGAGTACCTCGTCCCGGCAGTCGCCGTCCTCGACCACGTCGTCGCGCAGCGGCGGCTTGATCGCGACCACCGAGGTCATCGGCTCGACGCCCTCGGTGTCCAGCTCGTTCAACTGCTCGATCCAGCCGAGAATGTTGGACAGCTCGCCGGCCAGCGCCGCCTGCTGTTCCTCGCCGACCCGAATCCGGGCCAGTCTCGCGATCTTCGCGACGGTATCCTTGTCGACCGCCATCGGTCATCCTCGTTCGAAGGAAATCGGCCCTGCCGGCGCCTGAAACACGCGGCGGAAACTAGCACCGGGCCCAAACGGCTGCAAGCGCACCTGGGACCACGGTTCAGAGACACTCGAACTTGCGCCCAGGGTCGCCTGGCGCTATTATATGACCATATTTGATGACCATGGTCATATCGCGATGCCGAAGACACGCACCATAGCAGCCGGGGAGTTCAAGGCGCGCTGCCTCAAGCTGATGGATGAGCTGAACGAGAGCGGCGAAGAGCTGGTTGTCACCAAGCGCGGCAAGCCGGTGATCAGGCTCGTACCGGTGCGGCCCAAAGCCAAATCCTTCTTTGGCGCCATGAAAGGCACGGCGACGATCCACGGCGACATCATCGGGCCGTTCTTCGAAGACTGGGAAATGAAGGAAAACTGAGCCCTGCTCGTCCTCGACACGCACGTCTGGCTTTGGGCGGTTCTAGGCAGCCGCACGATTCGGGGCGATGCTTTAGAGACAATGGCCCAGGCAGCGCGCAAAGACGAACTGATCGTCCCGGTCATCGCGGTTTGGGAGGTCGCGCTGCTGTCGGCGCGAGGACGCATAGAGCTGTCCGGCTCGGTCCAGGGCTGGGTTGCCGAAGCGCTGTCCGCCCCGGGCTACCAGTTGGCACTGCTGACACCGGAAATCGCGCTGCTATGCCACGACCTGCCGGGCGACCTGCACGCCGACCCGGTCGACCGGATGCTGGTGGCGACAGCCATCGATCTGGCCGCCACATTGGTGACGCGGGACAAGGCGCTGCTGAGCTATGGCGCTCACGGCCACGTCAAGGTGCTGCGCGCTTGACCATCGCACCACTCGAAGAGCTGCCCGGCCGCCTGGTACGGGGCCGACGCCTGCTCGGTCTGGACCTGGGCGAGAAGACCATCGGATTGGCCATTTCCGACCGGCGGCTGACCGTCGCCTCGCCCTTGGCGACCCTGCGCAGAGCCAAGTTCACCAAGGACGCGGAGGCGCTGGCCAAGGTTTGCGCGTCCGAAGCGGTCGGCGGCCTGGTGCTCGGCCTGCCGGTCAACATGGACGGCAGCGAGGGGCCGCGCTGCCAGTCGGTCCGCCAGTTCGCCGCCAACCTGATCGAGATCGCCGGCTTCGACCTGCCGATCACGTTCTGGGACGAGCGCCTTTCGACCGCCGCGATCCAGCGCCTGCTGATCGCCGAGGCCGACATGAGCCGCAAGCGGCGCGGCCAGGTGGTCGACAAGATGGCCGCCGCCTACATCCTGCAAGGCGCGCTGGACGCTCTCGGCCGCGCCCCGCCGGCAGATGCCGGCGCGCCATGATCGAGGTCGCCCTCGCCATCCTGCCGGTTTTCCTGCTGATCTTCCTGGGCGCCGCCCTGAAGTTGGCGGGCTTCCTGACGACGGCCTTCTGGGAGGGGGCCCAGCGCCTGACCTACTTCGTGCTGTTTCCGGCGCTGCTGTTCGTGACTCTGGCCTCGGCCGATTTCGGCGGGCTCGAGGTCCTACCGATGGCGGCGGCACTGGCGGCCGCGGTGTTGGTCATGGCGGGCGCCCTGATCGCCGCCCGGCCCTGGCTGGCCGAGGGTCCCGGCTTCACCAGCCTGTTCCAGGGCGCCACCCGCTTTAACACCTACATCGGCCTGGCGGTCGCGCTCGGCGTCCTGGGAACGGCGGGCGCCGCTGCGGCCGCCGTGGCCATCGCTCTCCTGGTACCGCTCGGCAACCTGCTCTCGGTCGCGGTGCTGGCCCGGCACGACGCGGCCCGGCGGCCAGGCGTGGCGCGGGTCCTGCGCGAGGTGGCGGCGAACCCACTGATCCTGGCCTGCCTGCTCGGCCTGGCGGTGAGCGGCGCCGGCCTCGGCCTGCCACCGGTGGTCGAGCCGGTCCTGAGCGTGCTCGGCCGCGCCGCTCTGCCGCTCGGCTTGCTGACGGTCGGCGCCGGCCTGGACTTTTCGGCGGCACGGGCCGACGGTCGATTGCTCGCCTCGGCCTGCGTCCTCAAGCTGGTGGTCATGCCGGCGCTGACGGCGCTGGCCTGCTGGGCTCTGGGGGTCGGGGGCCTCGCAGCCGCCGTGGCGGTGCTGTTCAATGGCCTGCCGACCGCGCCGAGCGCCTATATCATGGCCCGCCAGATGGGCGGCGACGCCAAGCTGATGGCCAGCATCATCACCGCGCAGGTGGCGCTCTCGGCCCTGACACTGCCGCTGATTCTCACCCTAATGGTTTGAAACCATCAATTGACACCCTCGCAGCTGTCATTGCCGGGCCCCGCTTCGCGCCCTGCTACGCAGCCCGGCAATCCAGGGGCGGCCGGCTACCCTGGATGCGCGGGGCAAGCCCGCGCATGACAAGGTAGTGCCAAAGGTTCGCCTCGAACCACACGTGGGCTGACCGCCGCTCAAAGGTACTTGCGGATCGTCTTGGCCATGGTGGCGGCGTCCAGCACCGGCGGCAGCAGGGTGGCGAAGCGTCCCTCGGCGTCGATCAGGTAGATGTAGGAGCCGTGGCTGATCACCGGCTTGCCGTCCCACGACGTGCCGAGGTCTTGCCGCTCGACCCGGTAGGCCTTGGCCACCGCCGCCAGCTCAGCCGGCGGGCCGGTCAGGCCGATCAGCCTGGGATGGACGGTGGGCACGTAGGCGGCCAGGGTCTCGGCCAAATCGCGCTTCGGGTCGACGGTGATCAGGACCGGCTGGATCTCTTGCCCCGCCGCGCCCAGCAGGTCGATCGCCTCGACCATGCGCTTCAGGCCGACCGGGCAGATCCGCTCGCAGTTGGCGTAGCCGAAGAAGGCCAGCATGGGGCGGCCGCGGAAGGTCCGGTCGGTGACCGGCCGCCCCTTGTGGTCGGTCAACTCGAAGGGACCGCCGATCTCGAAGGGAAAAGGCGCATCGGGCGCCGCCGGCACCGCGGCGACGGGCGCCTGATGGCCTTCCCCGTCATGGCCGAACGCCGCGCCGCCGCCCGACAGACCGACGGCGAGCACGGCCAGAAAGGCGCACCGCAGCGGGTTGGCCACGGCGGTCCTCACTGCGCGCTGAAGTATTTCTTGTCGGCCTCGGGCCCAAGGCCCAGCTTTCCGTCCTTGGCGATCAGCGCCTTGATCCGCGGGTCGTTGCGGAACCACCGTTTGGCCTCCGGGCCGTCGGGTTCGAAGCCGTAGGTCTTGGCCCACTTGGGCAGAAAGCGGTTGGCCCGGCGCCACTTGCCGTCCGGCAGCTCCTTGACGAACTGCAGCGCGAAGATCGTGTAACCGCGATTGGTCGCGAACAGCCCGTCGGCCAGCACGCGCTTGTTGCAGAAGTCGATCAGCTCGTCGACCGCCCCGCTGAAGGGGGTGAAGTTCTTGACTGGTAGGACCAGGCGGCCCTCGTCGGTCAGCAGGCCGAGCTGGCGCTTGCCGGCGGCGCAGCCGGCCGGGCAGTCGTCCGTCAGCTCGCAGAGAACATCGACCACCTTGGCTTCGAAGCGCGCGGTTTCCTCGCCGATCAGGCCCCATTCCTGGGCCGCCCGGGCGCTGTCCGGCTGGACTAGGACGATGGCGAACGAGATTGCGAATGCAAGTTTTCTCATGATCCTACTGCCCCTCCGGCTGGATGCCCCATTCGTCGTGGTTGATCTTGACGATGCCCTTGTCGTCGCGGACTTGGTTGACCACCAGGTAGTTGATGCCGTCGCGAACGTAGAGATCGCCGTCGACGCTGACCTGGTGGCTCTGGATCTTCAGCACCGTCGGGTTGGCCACGCTGGTCGCATCGTCCTCGAACTTGAGCACCATGTAGACCTTGCCGTCGTCGCCCAGGATGCCGACCGGGATGCCGCCGGCCGCGCACCACAGCGCACAGAGATGATGGGCCGAGCCTTCGGCGAACATGATCTCGGTGATGTAGCACCAGGAGTCGATCACCTCGCCGGTGAGCTTGACGCGCTCGCCCTTGGCAGCCAGCGCCGGAGCGCAAAGGCCCGCCGCCAGCGCCGCCGCGAGCAGGATTGTCTTGAGATGTCGCACAGGAACCTCCCTTGGCAATGACGCCGCGCATTTTAGGCCAGGACGGCGCCCGGACCGAGTAAAGATAAGGTAAAGAATCCGTGTAGACACGGCTTGCCGGTCACTTGCGAAGCCGCTTCAAAGCGGGTCTATTGGCCGCCGCCGCAGCGTCGAGACGCAATGCCAAAGGTATGAGGAGGAGGAGGAGGACGCCATGACCGCACCGCTCGAGGGTCTCAAGGTGTTCGACCTGACCCGCATCCTGGCCGGGCCGACCTGCACGCAGCTGCTGGGCGACCTGGGCGCCGAGGTGATCAAGGTCGAGCGCCCGGGCCAGGGCGACGACACGCGCAAGTGGGGCCCACCGTTCGTCAAGGACGCCCGTGGCCAAGAGACCAAGGAGAGCGCCTACTACCTCTCGAGCAACCGCAACAAGCGATCGCTCACCCTGGACATCGCCCAGCCCGAGGGCCAGGCGCTGGCCCGGCGCCTGATCGGCCAATGCGACATCCTGGTCGAGAACTTCAAGACCGGTGGGCTGGCCAACTACGGCCTGGCCTACGACGACCTGAAGGCGGCGAACCCGGGGCTGATCTACTGCTCGATCACCGGCTTCGGTCAGAGCGGCCCCTACGCAGCACGCGCCGGCTACGACTATCTGGCCCAGGGCATGGGCGGCATCATGAGCCTGACCGGCGAGCCCGCGGGCGCGCCGATCAAGGTCGGCGTCGGCATCGCCGACATCGTCTGCGGCATGTACGCCTCGAGCGCGATCCTGGCCGCCCTGCACCACCGGGACAAAACCGGCCAGGGCCAGTACATCGACCTCGCCCTGCTCGACACCCAGGTCGCCTGGCTGACCTACGAGGGCCTGAACTACCTGACTTCGGGCCAGGTACCCAAGCGCCAGGGCAACGAGCACCCCAACATCGTGCCCTACAAGACCCTGCCGTGCAGCGACGGCCACTTCATCCTGGCGGCCGGCAACGACCGGCAGTTCCAGCGCTTCTGCGACTTCGCCGGCGCCCCGGAGCTGGCGGCGGACCCGCGCTTTGCAACCAACGCCGAGCGGGTCCGCAACCGCGCCGCGCTCTACACCCTGCTGCCCGACATCACCCGGCGCAAGCGCGCCGCCGAATGGCTCGAGGGCCTGGCGGCGCTCGGCGTGCCGGCCGGCCCGGTCTACACCCTGGACCAGGTCTTCGCCGACCCCCAGGTGCGCCACCGCGGCATGAAGCTGGCCATGCCCTACCCTGGCTCGGAGCAAGGCACGGTCGACCTGATCGCCAACCCGATCAAGTTCTCCGAAACCCCGGTCGACTACCGCCGCCCACCGCCCACCCTGGGCCAGGACACCGAGGCGGTGCTGGGCGAGGCCGGCGTGAGCGAGGCGGAGATCGCCGAACTCCGGGATGCAGGCATCGTCTAGCGCGGCGCGGCTTCGCGCGGGCCAACGGGCGACTGGTAAAAGCCCGGTACCGCCAGCGCCCGGTTCGGCATCGGCCGCATTCCGGTCTCGCCCCGCATTCAAAAGCCCGCTACCGCCCTGAAGCGGCCGTCCTGCAGGAAGGTCTCGCCGAGCCAGGGGTGGCGCACCGCCATGGTGAAGCTGAAGCTGCCGTCGCCGTGGTCGGTGTGGACCACGTGGGTCGTGCCGGGCGTGAGTAGCCTGGGCAGCGTCAGGCGCCAGCCGCCGAGCTGCCAGAAATAGCGCCGGCTCAGGAAATGCAGCGCGCCGGCGCGCTCGAACACCGCCAGGGTCATGCCGAAGCCGCCGCCGACGCATTCCAGCAAGCCCTCGCGCGCATCCGGCCGCTTGACCGAGTAGACCGTGGCGGTCCGGCCCGGAAAACGGTAGCGTCGCTCCCACACCAGGCCCTCGCCGGCCAGTTCCGGATAGACCTTGACCTCTGCCGGCACGTCGCGGCCGCGAAACGGCGCGAAGGGCGTGCCGATCAGGCGGCACAACTGGGCCAGCAGCCAGCCGGCCCAAGAACAGCGCACATCGACCATGCGGCCGCTATAGACCAGGGGCTGGGCGCGGGTCGGCTTGACGCTGAAGCGCAGCCGGATCGCCGGCGACAGACGCTTCCAGGCCGCCTCGCCCATGAGCCGGCGGAAGGTCGGGTCGCCCTGGCGTTCCGCATCGAGCTCGGGAATCCTTTCGTGATCGAGAGGCTTCATGGTCCGGACCTCCAGAGGCGTCAATGGTCATTCATTCCATATAATTGGTTCAGTTCATTTGTTAACTTCTGTAATAACAGAATATATTGAATGACGCTAAATGTCAAGCGAAACGGCGGCGCTCAGGCGGCAGGTGGGGTGCGGCGCCGTACTTCCATGGAGTCGGGGCCTTGGCCCGAAGCGGGCCCAGAGCGGCGGCGCGGCAGGCGACAAAAATATCAATAGTTTCATATGTGTAAGGTCCGGCTAGAGACACCGCTTGCGCCCGGGGGCGCGCGAGTGCCATAAGACCGCTTTAATGAGCGCCGGTCAGGAATCTCCGGGTAGCCTCGGCTATCAGCATCGCCACCTCCTCGGCATCGAGGGCCTATCGGCGGACGAGATCGGCGTTCTGCTCGACCTGTCCGACGGCTACGTCGCGGTCAACCGCCAGGAAGACAAAAAGAAAAGCCTGCTGCGCGGCCGCACGGTCATCAACCTGTTCTTCGAGAATTCGACCCGCACCCGGACCTCCTTCGAGCTGGCCGGCAAGCGCCTGGGCGCCGACGTCATCAACATGTCGGTCTCCTGGTCATCGATCAAAAAGGGCGAGACCCTGATCGACACGGCCATGACCCTGAACGCCATGCACCCCGACGTGCTCGTCGTGCGCCATCCCGATTCAGGTGCGGTCAAGCTGTTGTCGGAGAAGGTCAACTGCGCGGTTATCAACGCCGGCGACGGCAGCCACGAGCACCCGACCCAGGCGCTACTCGACGCGCTTACCATCCGCCGCCGGCGCGGCGCGCTCAAGGGCCTCCTGGTCGCGATCTGCGGCGACATCCTGCACAGCCGCGTTGCGCGCTCCAACATCTTCCTGCTGACCACCCTGGGCGCCCGAGTCCGGGTCATCGCCCCGCCGACCCTGCTGCCGGCGCAGATCGAGCGGCTCGGCGTCGAGGCTTTCTTCGACATGGAAAAGGGCCTGGCCGACTGCGATATCGTCATGATGCTGCGCCTGCAGACCGAACGCATGCAGGGCAGCTTCGTGCCCTCGGTGCGCGAGTACTTCCGCTTCTTCGGGCTCGACCGCGACAAGCTGAAAGCGGCCAAGCCGGACGCGCTGATCATGCACCCCGGGCCGATGAACCGGGGCGTCGAAATCGACAGCGAGCTGGCCGACGACATCGACCGCTCGGTGATCCGCGAGCAGGTCGAGATGGGCGTCGCGGTGCGCATGGCCTGCCTCGACACGCTGACCCGTTCGCTGAGGGGCAACGCCCCGGACGGCGGCAAACGAGACCGCGGCGCATGAACGGCAACGGCAACGCCGCGTCCCGGGTCGCCTACCTGAACGCCCGCCTGCTCGACCCGGCGAGCGGGCTCGACGGCACCGGCGCGCTCCTGGCCGACGGGCCGCGGATCGCCGACTTCGGCCCGCGGCTGTTCAACGAAGGGGTGCCCGAAGGCGTCGCTGCGATCGACTGCGGCGGCCGCTGTCTGGCACCCGGCCTGGTCGACATGCGCGTGCAGCTGCGCGAGCCCGGCGAGGAGCACAAGGAAACCATCGTCTCGGCCAGCCGGGCCGCCGCGGCCGGCGGCGTCACCTCCATGGCGGCGCTGCCCAACACCGACCCGGTGGTGGACGACGTCGCCGGAGTCGAGTTCGTTGCCCGCCGGGCGCGCGAGGCCAAGCTGGTGAAGATCTACACCTACGGCGCCCTGACTCGCGGACTCGAAGGCAAGGAGATCACCGAGCTGGGGCTGCTGTCCTCCTATGGTGCGGTCGGCTTCACCGACGGCATCAAGGCGGTCGCCAACGCCCAGGTCATGCGCCGGGCGCTCGACTACGCCCGCACCTTCGACCTGGTGATCGCCCAGCACCCGGAGGAGCCGCGCCTGGCGCGCGGTGCGATGAACGAGGGAGAGCTGGCGACCCGCCTCGGCCTTGCCGGCATACCGGCCGCCGCCGAGGTCATCATGGTCGAGCGCGACCTGCGCCTGGTCGAGCTGACCGGCGGCCGCTACCACGTCGCCAACGTCTCGACCGCCGCCGCGGTCGAGGTGATTCGCGCCGCCAAGCTCCGCGGTCTGCGGGTCACCTGCGACACCGCGCCGCACTACTTCACGCTCAATGAAAACGCGGTCGGCGATTACCGCACCTTCGCCAAGGTCTCGCCCCCGCTGCGCGGCGAGGACGACCGGCAGGCGGTCGCCGAGGCGGTGGTCGACGGCACGATCGATGCGGTCGCCAGCGATCACAGCCCGCACGACCAGGACACCAAGCGGCTGCCCTTCGCCATCGCCGACTGCGGCATCGTCGGCCTGGAGACGCTGCTGCCCTTGAGCCTCGAGCTGAGCCACAAGGGCCGGATGAGCCTGCTCGACGTGCTGCGCCGGGTCGCCCTGGCCCCGGCCGGGATCCTCGGCCTGGAGGCCGGCAGCCTGAAAGCCGGCGCGCCCGCCGACCTGATCGTCTTCGACGCCGAGCGGCCCTGGCGCATCGACCCGGACGCCTTTCGCAGCAAGTCCAAGAACTCGCCCTTCGAAGACCATCCGGTTCAGGGCAAGATACTGCGCACCGTAGTCGATGGCCGCACGATCTTCGACGCCGATGAAGTGTCGGCCAAGTGAGATAACTCCAAGTGTTGCTTTCCCTTTATTGCAGGAGGGAAACCGGGACGGGCTCGGTTTCACCTCGGGGAAACGGTGCCTGTCCCGGTTTCCCGGCCGCCGGCAAGACCGCGCCTTATCGGCCCGCGAGAAAGGGGACAGGCACGGATTCGCTCGCGCGAATGCGAGCCAGTCCCCTTTTCGCTCCAGGGCCTTCAAAGACCACCCGGCTCAGGGCAGAACGCTGCGCACCGTGGTCGACGGCCGCACCATCTTCGACGCGGTAGCGGCGGCCTAGACCCGCGGGCATTCGGTTGGCATCATGGAGTCGGCCCGGTCCCCATGGTTCAACAGGCTCATCATGAGGACCTCATCCTGAGCCTGTCGAAGGGTGAGGTCCGGGCCACGGGGTTCCGGTGTCGACCCCAAGCACGGACCTGAACGCCATGCCCGACCCGATTTCCTGGGCCCACGCCGGCCCTTACCTCGCCCTCGCCTTCGCCGGCGGCTACCTTCTGGGCTCGGTGCCCTTCGGCCTGGTTCTGACCAGGCTGGCCGGCCTGGGCGACCTGCGCGGCATTGGCTCGGGCAACATCGGCACGACCAACGTGCTCAGGACCGGGCGCAGGGACCTGGCGGCGGCGACACTGCTGCTCGACGGCGGCAAGGGTGCGGCGGCGGTGCTGATCGCCAAGCTGTGGGGGCCCGACGTGGCGCTGATGGCCGCGCTCGGCGCGGTCCTCGGGCATCTCTTCCCGGTTTGGCTCAGGTTCAAGGGCGGCAAGGGCGTGGCGACCACCCTGGGCGTCTTCCTGGCACTCGCCTGGCAGGTCGGCGTGGCGGCCTGCGCCACCTGGCTGGCGGTCGCGGTGGCCTTGCGCTACTCCTCGCTCTCGGCGCTGGTCGCGGTCGCGGCCGCGCCGCTCTATGCCTGGTGGCTTTTAGGCGACCTGCAGATGGTCGAGCTCACCGCGGTCCTGGCGATGCTGGTCTGGATCCGCCACCACGAGAACATACGCCGCCTGCTGAAGGGCGAGGAATCCAAGATCGGCGGCAAGAAAGCTTAGGCCGCGCGGCCCGGTCGGCGCTCATTTTTCGGCGCCGACCGAGACCGCCGCCTGGTTGCCGTTCATGACGATGACGCGGACCTGGCCGGTTTCGACCGCCTTCATCATGGCCTCGGCCCGGGTCTTGTCGGCGATCGCGCTCAGCACCTCGCGGATCTGGCCGGGCGAGAAGCCTTTGGGCAGCTCGGTGAAGAGGTTGCGCACGCCGACGCCCTCGTTCTGGCGCCGCCGGGCCTCCTCCTCGGCGATCTGGGTCAGGGTTTTTTGCCGCTCCAGGTCCTCCTCGGCGGCGATCTTCTCGGCCACCGCGTTCAGCACCTTGTCCGGCGGCAGGATCTTGCGCAACTGCACCGGCTGGATCGTGAAGGTGGCCCGGGCCTCCTCCTCGGAAAAGCCGGCGGCGGTCAGGTCCTGCACGACCAGCGCCCGGAAGCGTTCCTCGATCTTCTGCGCCAGGCGGTCGCGCGAGACCGTCGTCGCGTCGCGCCAAGTGAAAGTCGCGACCGCATCGCGCACCGCGGCACGGGCAGCGGGAATAATCAGTTGGCCGGCGATCGCGAACTGCCGGCCGAAGCGCTGGTACATGCGCCAGCTCGACTCGGCGTTGAGGCTGAGCGGAAAGCCGACGTCGACGGTCAGCGGCGTGCTGTCGGAGGAAACCGCGACGATTTCCTCGCCGGCCCGGCCGCGCTGCTGCGCCGAGCCGCGGAAGTCGAACATGGTCCGGCGGACCGAGAACTCCTCGAAGACATAGAGCGGGTTGACGAAATGGAGACCCTCCCGATAGACGCCCGGCTGTACGGCGCCGAACAGCGCGGCCACCGCCACATGGCCGGGCGGCACGGTCAGGATCAGCGAGGCGACGGCCGAGCCGAGCGCGACCAGGAACATGATCGCCGAGCCGAGGCCGGCCCCGGCTGCCCGCTTCGAGCTGGCGGCCTTGGCGGCGAGGAGCATAAAGGCCGCCAGGATCAACGCCCCGGCGGAGACAAACAACCAAACGGACATGACAGGCACGCTCCTCTGGACTTGGTGCCTGGGCCCATTGCCAACCCCCGGGCACCGATCAATGTGAGATTCGGGCCCCGACGTTAGCGGCGCGAAGGTTAATTATTCGCTCCGCGGCGAATGTCACAAAATCTGCGTCAGGATGACCACCAGTCCGGCCAGGCTGATGAACCAGGAGAGGGTGCGCACGAAGGGGATCGCCAGAGTGTGGCCGAGGGCTTGGACCACGCGGGCCCAGAAAAAGATCGTTGCGCCCAAGGCCGTGGTCTCGTTGGCGACACCCATGACCTGGGCGACCAGGACCAGGATGGCGAAGGGCGCGATGTTCTCGACGATGTTCATGTGCGCCCGCCGCGCGCGCTGGGCCCAGGCGGCCAGCTCCACGTCGACCGGCTGAGGGTAGCTCGCCGCCCGCACCAGGCCGACCTTGGCGATCAACGCCAGGGTATAGGGAAAGGCCAGCAGCACTGAGAGCACCGCGGTCCACACCAACATCTGCAAATCGACGCTCATGGTCATGATTTCGAACTCCCCAATGGTTTGATGGCGGTTTTCATGTGGTGGCGATCGGCCGTCGTCATGTCGGCAGCACCCGGTACCCGACCCGCGGCAGGTGGACCGCCACCTCGCCGACCCGCTCGTCCTGGCGCCCGATCGCGACCTCCTGCAGGTCGAGGGCGAGCAGCCGGCCCGATACCGCCTGGCCGGCGCTGCCCTCCCCGGAGACGACCCGGACCGGGGCGCCCGGCTTGAGGCCTAGGGGGTCTAGCGGATCGACCCGTTCCGGGGCCTCGGGCCGCGCTTCCCGTGCGATCGCCAGCGCCGCCTCGGAGTCCAGGTCGCTCGAACTGCCGTGGCCGAGGTTTCGCACCCGCTCCTCCCAGGCCACGAGGTGCGCGAACTGGGACAGCAAGGCGGGACCCTGGTCGGTGCGCCCGCGAATGAACCAGACGAGGTAGTAGCACAGCGCGTCCGGCAGGCCGGGCTGGGCGCCCAGCATGAAGTCACGGCCGGCCCCGATACGCTGGTCCATCCAGGCGAACTGCGCCCGCAGTTGGGCCAGATGGTGAGGCACGTCGGCCTTGAGCGCCGCCAGGTCGAAATCCGGGCCGAAGTAGAGCGCGCCGCGGTCGGCGGCGAAGTCGGCCGGCAGCGCCTCGGCGGTGCCGAAGACCACCGCGATGGCGCTCTGGAACAGCGCGCCGTCGGTCCAGCGGCTGACCCCCCAGGCGATGCCGTCGCTGCCGCCGGGGAACAGCGTCGGCTCGGGAAAGCGCCGCTCCAGCTCGCGGATGATGCATTGGCTGTCGCAGTAGACGTCGGCGCCGATCTGCATGACCGGCGTCAGGCGATAGCCGCCGGTCAGCGGCATCAGGTCCGGCTTGGGCGGCAGCCGGGGAATCAACACCGAGCGCCACGCAAGGCCCTTCATGCCGAGCACGACGCGCACCTTTTCGGACACCGGCGACTGCGGATAGTGATGCAGGATAATTTCGGGCATACACCTGCCTCGTGACCTGACGGACTGCACATCTCACATGGCCGGACGGCTTATGTAAAGCTACCGCTACCGGTTGAGGATCGGACTTGACGCGCAGGCCGCCGGCTCCCCAAGCTACCACCATGAGTGCATCAGACCCTGGCACCCTCACGCCGGCCGAGCGGCTCGCCTGGCTGCGCCTGATCCGCAGCGAGAATGTCGGGCCGGTCGTGTTTCGCCGGCTACTGGCCCGCTTCGGCGACGCCGAGACGACGCTGCAGGCCCTGCCCGATCTGGCCCGGCGCGGCGGTCACTCGCGACCGATCCGGATCTGTCCGGCCGATGCGGCGGAGCGCGAGCTGGCGGCCCTGGCACGGGCCGGCGGCCGCTTCGTCGCCCTGGTCGAAACGGACTACCCGCCGGTCCTGGCCACGCTGGACGACGCCCCGCCGATCATCGCCGTCCGCGGCCGGGGCGAGCTGCTGCGGCGCAAGGCGGTCGCGGTGGTCGGCGCCCGTAACGCCTCGGCCGCCGGCCGGCGGCTGGCGCGGGAGCTGTCCGCGAACCTCGGCCGAGCCGGCTACCTCGTGGTCTCCGGCCTGGCACGGGGCATCGACGCGGCGGCCCATCAAGGGGCGCTCGAAGCCGGCACGGCGGCGGTGGTCGCCGGCGGGCTCGACGTGATCTATCCGCCCGACAACGAGGCTCTGCAGCGGGAGATCGGCGAACGCGGCGTGCTTGTCTCGGAGATGCCGCCCGGCACCGTACCGACGGCGCGTCATTTTCCCCGCCGCAACCGGCTGATCTCGGGCCTGTCCCTAGGCGTCCTGGTGGTCGAAGCCGCGCCCCGCTCGGGCTCCTTGATCACCGCCCGCTTCGCCCTCGAGCAGGGCCGCGAGGTGTTCGCCGTGCCGGGCTCGCCGCTCGACCCGCGGGCCCGTGGCTGCAACGACCTGCTGCGCCAAGGCGCCGTACTGGTGGAGACGGCGGACGACGTGATTCAGGCGCTGGACGGCATGATCGGGCGGCTCGACCGGCCTGCGGGCAGGCCCGAACCGCGCCCCGAAAGCCCCGTCCCGGTGGCGGAGCCGGACCTCGCCGCCGGCCGCGGTTCGGTCGAGCAACTGCTCGGTTTCGCACCGGTGGCGGTTGACGAACTGGTCCGACAGTGCCATCTGTCCCCGGCAGTCGTGAATACGGTCCTGCTCGAACTCGAACTGGCCGGACGGGCCGAGCGCCATCCGGGCAATCGATTTTCGCTTGTCGCCACGGGAACGACCGAAACGGCCTGACGCACAAATTACCGACGCCGCCCCGACCGCCGCACTCTACTAGGAGCCGAACTGGCAGCCATGAACGCCGTCGTCATTGTCGAATCGCCGGCCAAGGCCAAGACCATCAACAGGTATCTGGGCAAGGACTACCAGGTGCTTGCGAGCTATGGCCACGTCCGCGATCTGCCGGCCAAGGACGGCTCGGTCAGGCCGGACGAGGAGTTCGCGATGAGCTGGACCGTGGACGCCAAGGCGGACAAGCGGCTCAAGGAGATCGCCCGCGCGGTCAAGGGCGCCGACCGGCTGTTCCTGGCGACCGATCCGGACCGCGAGGGCGAGGCGATCTCCTGGCATATCGCCGAGGAACTGAAACGGCGCCGGGCGCTCAACGGGGTCGAGGTCAAGCGGGTCGTCTTCAACGAGGTGACCAGAAGCGCGGTGGTCGAGGCCTTCCGGCAGCCGCGCGAGCTCAACGGCGAGCTGATCGAGGCCTATCTGGCGCGCCGCGCGCTCGACTACCTGGTCGGCTTCTCGCTCTCGCCGGTGCTCTGGCGCAAGCTGCCGGGCAGCCGCTCGGCGGGCCGCGTGCAGTCGGTCGCGCTCCGCCTGATCTGCGAACGCGAGGCCGAAATCGAGGTCTTCCGGCCGCAGGAATACTGGACCGTCGACGTTGCGCTCAGGAATCCGGACGACGCCCCCTTCAGCGCCCGGCTGACCCATCTGGACGGCCGCAAGCTGGACCGTTTCGACTTGGGCGATCAGGCCGCCGCCGAGGCCGCGGTGCGCCGCCTCGAGACGGCCGAAAGCTTCACCGTCGACAGCGTCAAGCGCAAGCAGACGAGGCGCAACCCCTTCCCGCCCTTCACCACCTCGACCCTGCAGCAGGAGGCCTCGCGCAAGCTCGGCTTCGGCACGACCCGCACCATGCGCCTGGCCCAACAGCTTTACGAGGGCATCGACCTCGGCGGCGAGACGGTCGGTCTGATCACCTATATGCGGACCGACGGCGTGCAGATCTCGAACGAGGCGCTGGGCAGTGTTCGGCAGGTGATCTTCCAGCGTTACGGCGACCCCTATCTGCCCAACGCGCCGCGGCTCTACAAGACCAAGGCCAAGAACGCCCAGGAAGCGCACGAGGCGATCCGGCCGACCGATCCTTCGCGCCTGCCCGGGGACGTGGCAAACCGCTTGGCGCCCGACGCCCTCAAGCTCTACGAACTGATCTGGAAGCGCACGCTCGCAAGCCAGATGGAATCCGCCCGCCTCGAGCAGGTCGCGGTCGATGTCGCGGTCGACCGTGAGGCCGCCCGCCTGCGCGCCAACGGCTCGATCGTCCTGTTCGACGGCTTCCTCAGACTCTATCAGGAAAGCCGGGACGAGCCGAAGGAGGGCGCGGAGGGCGACGGCGCGCGCCTGCCGAAGCTGAATGAGGGCGACCGGCTGACCCGCGAGGCCGTGATCCCCGAGCAGCACTTCACGCAGCCGCCGCCGCGCTTCACCGAGGCGAGCCTGGTCAAGCGGCTGGAGGAACTGGGCATAGGTCGGCCCTCGACCTATGCCTCGATCATCCAGGTGCTGCAGGACCGCGACTACGTCGTGCTCGACAAGCGCCGCTTCGTCCCGCAGGACCGCGGCCGCCTGGTCACCGCCTTCCTGACCAGCTTTTTCAAGCGCTACGTCGAGTACGGCTTCACCGCCGCGCTCGAGGAGCAGCTCGACGACATCTCGGGCGGCCGGATCGCCTGGAAGGCGGTGCTGCGGCAGTTCTGGGAGGCGTTCCACGCGGCGATCGAGGAGACCAAGGGCCTGCGCATCGCCGAGGTGATCGACGCCCTGGACGAGGACCTGGGGCCGCACTTCTTCCCGCTCGACCCAGCGGCGCCCGAGGTCGATCCCCGGCTCTGCCCAAGTTGCAAGAGCGGACGGCTCGGCCTGCGCATCGCCAAGAACGGCGGATTCATCGGCTGCTCCGGCTACCCGGATTGTCGCTACACCCGGCCGCTCGCCGTGCCCGGTGCCGGCGACGAGGCGGCCCAGGCGCTGTTGGTCGAACCCAAAGAACTGGGCCAGGATCCGGACAGCGGCGAACCGGTCACCCTGCGCAAGGGGCCGTTCGGCTTCTACGTCCAGCTCGGCGCGGCGAAGGACGGCGAAAAGCCCAAGCGTTGCTCGCTGCCGCGCCAGCTGTCGCCCGACGATCTGACCCTGGATCGGGCGCTCGCCCTCTTGGCCCTGCCGCGCGAGATCGGCAGACACCCGGAAGGCGGCGAGGCGATCACCGCAGGTATCGGCCGCTACGGCCCCTATATCAAGCACGGCAAGCGCTACTGCTCGCTCAAGGGCGACGACGACGTGCTCAGTATCGGGCTCAACCGCGCGGTCGCGGTGCTGGCCGAAACGCCCCCGCGCGGCGGAGCCGCCGCCGGTACGCCGATCGGTGAACACCCGTCCGACGGCCGGCCCGTGACCCTGCACAGCGGCCGCTATGGGCCTTATGTGAAACACGGCCGCCTGATCGCTTCGTTGCCCAAGGGCACGGCCATGGGGGAAGCCACCCTGGAGCTGGCGGTCGGCCTTCTGGCCGAACGCGCCGCCAAGGCGAAGACGGCCAAGCCGAAAGCCAAGACCAAGCCGAAAGCCACAACCAAGCCGAAGGCCAAGACCAAAGCCAAGGCCAAAGCCGACGCCAGAAAGCCCGCCCCACGCAAGACGGCGGCGAACTGACGAGCACCGCGTCGTGGCCAGAGCTAAACCCAAACCCAAGCCTTTTCCATCCAAGGAAGCGGTGCTGAGCTTCATCCGCGAAAGCCCGGTGCCCGTGGGCAAGAAGGAGATCGCCCGCGCCTTCCACATTCACGGCGGCGACCGGGTTCTGCTCAAGGCCATGCTGAAGGAACTGCGCCAGGAGGGCCTGCTCGACCGCCACGAGGGCCGGCGCCTGAGCGCCGCCGGCGGCCTGCCCGAGGTCGCCGTGGTCGAGGTCATTGGAACCGACCCTGACGGCGAGCTGCTGGCCCGGCCGGCGGTCTGGCGGCGCGAGGGCGAAGCACCGAAGATCTACATGGCGCCGGAGCGCCGCGGCCGGCCCGCGCTGAGCGCCGGCGAGCGCGTGCTGGCGCGCCTCACGCGCATCGAGGAGGGCGCCTATGAGGGGCGTACCATTCGCGTACTCGGCGGCGTACCGAAACGCGTGCTGGGCATCTTCGAGCGAACCGAAAAGGGCGGTCGCCTGCGCCCCACCGACCGGCGCGCCCGGAACGATTTCGTGATTCGGCGCGAAGACACCGGCGGCGCCCGCCCGGGCGAGCTGGTGCTGGCCGCGCTCAAGCCCCACCACCGGCGCTTGAACCAGCGCGAGGTGGTCGTGCTGGAGCGCCTGGGCAGCCTGGGCGAGGCGCGCGGGCTCAGCCTGATCTCGGTCCACGAGCACGATATCCCGACCGAGTTCACGGCGGCAGCGGAGGCCGAAGCCGAGGCGGCGGGGCCGGTCAAGCTCGGCCGGCGGGAGGACCTGCGCCGCCTGCCCCTGGTCACGATCGACGGCGCCGATGCCCGCGACTTCGACGACGCGGTCTGGGCCGAGCCCGATCCCGACACCAAGAACCGGGGCGGCTGGCATGCGATCGTCGCGATTGCCGACGTCGCCCACTACGTCAGACCGGGCGGCGCGCTGGACCGCGCGGCCTACGAGCGGGGCAATTCGGTCTATTTCCCGGACCGCGTCGTGCCGATGCTGCCCGAGGTCCTGTCGAATGGCTGGTGTTCGCTGAAGCCGAAGGAAGAACGGCCATGCCTGGCGGTCCATTTGTGGCTCGATGCCAACGGCCGGCTGCGACGCCATCGCTTCGTCCGGGGACTCATGCGCTCGGCCGCGCGGCTGACCTACGAGCAGGTGCAGGCGGCGCGCGACGGCCGGCCCGACGAGCTGACCGGAGCGCTGGCTGAACCGGTGATCGCATCGCTCTATGGCGCTTTCCAGGCGCTTCTGACGGCCCGCGAAAAGCGCGGCACGCTGGATCTCGAGCTGCCCGAACGGCAGGTCGTGATCGACCGCGACGGCAAGGTGGCCGGGATTGAACCGCGCAAGCGGCTCGACAGCCATCGGCTGATCGAGGAGTTCATGGTGAACGCCAACGTCGCCGCCGCCGAGGCCCTGGAGGCGAAACGCCGGCCCTGCATGTACCGGGTGCACGACGCGCCGGACCCGCAGAAGATAGAGGCCTTGCGCGACGTGCTGGCCTCCTTCGGCATGAACCTGGCTCGGGGCCAGGTGATCAAGCCGCGCATCTTCGCCCCGATCCTGAAGAAGGTGGCCGATACGGCCCATGCGCCGATGGTCAGCGAGCTGATCCTGCGCGCCCAGAGCCAGGCGGTCTACGCGCCCGGCAACATCGGCCACTTCGGCCTGGCCCTGGCGCGCTACGCGCACTTCACCTCGCCGATCCGACGCTACGCGGATCTGCTGGTGCACCGGGCGCTGATCGACGGCTTCGCACTGGGCGAAGGCGGCCTGCCACCGAAGGACGGCGACGGCTTCGCCGAGCTCGGCCAGCACATTTCCATGACCGAGCGCCGCGCCCAAGCGGCCGAGCGCGAGGCGGTCGACCGTTTCACCGCGGCTTTCCTCCAGGAGCGGGTGGGCGAGAGCTTCACTGGACGGATCAGCGGGGTCACCCGTTTCGGCCTGTTCATCAGCCTGCAAGACAGCGGCGGCGATGCTCTGGTGCCGATCAGCACCCTGCCGGACGACTTCTACGACCATGACGAGGCCAGCCACCGGTTGATCGGGCGGCGCTGGGGACGGACCTACCAACTCGGCGAGACCGTGGTCGCCCAGTTGACCGAGGCCAATCCGATCACCGGCGGCCTGATCATGCGCCTACTGGAGCCGGAGGCGGCGATCGGCTCCGCGCCCGGCAAGCCCAAGTCCACCAGCCGGACGGACCGCGACCGCAAGGCGGGCACTCGGCGCAGCCCGCCGGGCAAAGCCCGGAAGCCGTCGCGCAAAGCCCGCAAGCGCGGCTGATCCGGCGCTCCGGAGGCCTCTTAACCGCATGTTTACAGATCTGGGGCTCTATAGGAGGAGGGGGTAAAAAGGTTCTGGGTTACGTCTTTGGATAAGAATCACCTAGCATCTTTTAAATTCAATGGCTTATACTCCTGCTCCATATGTCGTTTAGGGGTATCCAGGGCGTGGCGGAGATCGTGCAGCAAGGGTCAGGCTCTGCAAAGGAAGCTTTAGGCCGACGGTGGCGAGCGCCTCTGCGGCGCTATGCGGGCCTGCCATTGGCGCTGCTGCTGTTCGGCTGCGCCCTGCAGGAAGCCGATACGCCCCAGACTTACGACGTGTCGCGCGCCAGCCGCCTGTTCAGCACCGGCTTCCAAGATGTGGTCGATGTCTACATCGAAGATCTGAACGTGCCGGAGTTGGCGTTCGCCGGCCTGGACGGCCTGTCTTCGATCGATCCGAACGTGAGCGTGGCCCATGACGACCGCCACCTGACATTGAACATCGACGGTCGCAGGGCCGGCAATTTCGACCGGCCGGCGCCGCAGGACCTGGACGCCTGGGGTCGCTTGACGGCCGACGCCATAGAGACCGTGCGCCACAATTCGGCAAGCCTGAGCAAGGCGGAATCCGAAGCGGTCTACAAGGCTGTGTTCACCGGCATCATCAGCGAGCTGGACGATTTCTCGCGCTATTCCGGGCGCGAGCAGGCGCGGGAAAATCGGGCCAGCCGGGACGGTTTCGGCGGCATCGGCGTGCGCATCCGAATCGTCGACGAAGGGGTCAAGGTCCTGTCGGTGATGGAAGGTACTCCGGCCGAAAGCGCAGGACTCGAGGCGCAGGACGTCATCACGACGATCGATGGCGAAGCGGCCGCCGGCATGTCCCAACGCGAGGTGGTGCGCCGACTGCGCGGCCCGGTCCGAACCAAGGTCCGGGTCGTCGTGGCGCGCGAGGCGGAAAGCGAGCCGGTCAAGTTCGTCCTGACCCGTGCCCATATCGTGCCACAGACCGTGCGCTACCGCGCCGAGGGCGACGTGGCCTATATCCAGGTTTCGGGATTCAATCAGAACACCTCCCAGACCCTGCGCCAGAAGATGCTCCAGGCCAGGCGCGAGCAGGGCGACGGCCTCAAGGGCTTCGTGCTCGACCTGCGCGGCAATCCGGGTGGGCTGCTCGACCAGGCGGTGTCGGTGTCGGATCTGTTCATGACCCGGGGCCGGATCGTCTCGACCCACGGGCGTCACCCGGACAGCCACCAGTTTTTCGAGGCCAGGAGCGACGATCTGGCCTATGGCCTGCCGCTCGCGGTCCTGGTCAACGGCAATTCGGCCTCGGCCTCGGAAATCGTCGCGGCGGCATTGCAGGATTCCGGGCGCGCGGTGGTGATCGGCACCAACTCCTTCGGCAAGGGCACCGTCCAGACCGTTCTACGCTTGCCGAACGAAGGCGAGCTCACGCTGACCTGGGCGCGCTTCCATGCCCCCTCCGGCTATGCCCTGCAGCAACGGGGCGTTCTGCCCAACATCTGCACCAGCGGCTCGGACGGCACGGCCACCGCCCTGCTCGAGCAAGTGCGGCAGGGACGGGTGCTGATCGATCGGGCGACCCGCAGCCACAACGTCGAGCCGCGCAACGAAGCCGCCCTGTCGGCGCTACGCGCCCGCTGCCCGGTCGCGGAGGGCGACCAGGAAATCGACCTGCAGGTGGCACTGGCCGTGGTCGGCGACGGCAAGCTCTATAGCCAGATCCTGCGCGGCGCGCCGGAAACGGCCGAACGTTCGAGCGACTGATTCCAGCCCCCCGCTTGCCCCACCAAGTTGTCAGACCGGCGGACGCCGCAGGTCTTCTGCTGATCCGCGGCAGCGGCCGCCAGGCAGAAGTCTTGATGGGCCGCCGCCATCGCGAGACGAGCTTCATGCCAGGAATCTACGTGTTCCCGGGAGGGCGGGTCGATCCGGCCGACAGCCGGACAACCGGTTTTGCGGAAAAGATCGCGCCGGCCCCGGCCGGCGCCGATCTGGCGACGCGGCGCCGTTTAGCGGTTTTCGTCCGTACCGCTCTGCGCGAGACCTTCGAGGAAACCGGCCTGCTGTTGGCCGCACCGGGGCCGCCGCCCAAGACCGGAGCCGCGGTTCGTCAAAGCGCTCGCGCCACGGTCTGGCAGGCCTACGCGCACACGGGTCTGAGACCGGCCTTCAACGCCCTTGCCCTCGTTGCCCGCGCGGTCACGCCGACCGTCTCGCCGATCCGCTTTCACACACGCTTTTTCCGCGCCGACGGCCGCGCCGCTCGGGGCCGCCTCGCGGGCGATGGCGAGCTCGAGGATATCGGCTGGATTCCGGTCGGCGAGATTGACCGCCTGCCGACCGCCCAGGTGACCTCCCTGGTGCTGCGGGAGGCTCTGGACCAGACGGCCCGGGCTGCTGAACGTCCGGCGCCCTTGTTCCTCTGGAGCGGTGCCGACAGAGGACCGCGCCGCATCGTTCCAGGTCGGCGGGCTTGACATGGCAGGCCGGCCGACTATGTTCCTGAACCAACCCAGGATCACCGCGCGACGAGGACGGCGCCATGGCAAAGCCAACCACCCAGCAGATCAAGCTGGTGAGCACCGCGGACACCGGTTACTTCTACGTAGCCAAGAAAAACCCGCGCAACATGACGGAAAAGCTGAGCTTGCGGAAGTACGATCCGCGGGCCCGCAAGCACGTTTTGTTCAAGGAATCGAAGATGAAGTAGCCCTCATTCGAGGATTTTGCCGGGTAGACGCACGGCCGCCCCGAGAGGCGGCCGTTTGGCATTTTTGGATCGGGCTATCTGCCGGCGGCGGCCGCCGGCTCTTCGCCGGCCGGGTCCGGTAATTCGGCGGAGCAGGAGCGATTGCGACCACCCCGCTTGGCGGTGTAGAGCGAGTCGTCGGCCCGCGCCACCAGGCTGGACGCCTCCTCCTGAGGGTCGGTCGTGGTCGCCACGCCGATCGAGACCGTGACCGGCAGGGGTTCATCGCGACCGGGTATGGCGAACGGTGAACCGGCGATCTGTTTGCGTAGCCGCTCGGCGACCATCAAGGCCGCGTCGGCCGGCGTGTTCGGCATGATGACCAGGAACTCCTCGCCGCCGTAGCGGGCGATCATGTCGAAGTCCCGCACGTTGTCCGCGACGCGCTTGACGATCTCCCTCAGAACCTCGTCCCCGGCCGCATGTCCGTGGTTGTCGTTGACCTGCTTGAAGTGGTCGATATCGAACAGCATGACCGATACCGGCTTGCTGGCCTCGGCGATCTCGAGGATCTTCCGGTCCAGGTGGGAGTTGATGTAGCGCCTGTTGTAGACGCCGGTTAGCGAATCCGTGTAGGCCATGGACACGCTGCTCTGCAGCATCGTGCGCAGCCGGGTGTGGTAGCGTCGGCGGCGGATTTGCGTGCGGGTACGGGCCAGCAACTCGTTCCGGTCGATCGGCTTCACCAGGTAGTCGTTGACGCCGAGTTCCAGGCCCTTGGCCAATTCCGGCATATCCACGTCGTCGAGCACCAGCAGTATCGGCACGTGGCGCGTCAGCTCCTGCGAGCGAAGCTGGGAGCAGAGCCGCAGGCCGTCCTGACCTTCGATCCGCAAGCCCGCGATTATCAGGTCGTAGGGCCGGTCGCCGCCGAGCGCCAGCCCTTCGGCCGTGTCCTTGGCGTGCTCGACCGTGTGGCCGGCCGCGCTCAGGTAGTCCTTCAGCTTGCTTGCCGTGAACTCGCTGTCCTCGACCAGCAGGATGCGGGCGTTCTCGGTCTCGCCTTCGCTGCCCAACGCCTCTTCCGCGAACATCTCGGCGCCGCCCGACGTGGCCTGCCGCAAGCGCAGCTCGTCCATCATCATCTTCAAGCGCACCAGGGAGCGCACCCGGGCGAAGAGGGCCACATCGTTGACCGGCTTGGACAGGAAGTCGTCGGCGCCGGCTTCCAGGCCGCGCACCCGGTCGCTGACGTCGCTGAGCGCGGTCACCATGACCACGGGGATATGGCGTGTCTTGGGATCGCCGCGCAGGCGCGTGCAGACTTCGAAGCCGTCCATCCCCGGCATCATGACGTCCAGTAGAATGAGATCGGGTGTCTCGTTGACCGCCATCTCGACGGCCGACGGGCCGTCGGTTGCGGTCAGAACGTCGAAATATTCGGCTGCGAGCTTGGCTTCAAGCAGCTTGACGTTCGGGACGATGTCGTCAACGACAAGAATCCGTGCGGTCATTGGCCCCGGTCCGGCTCCGGCGCCGATCCCTCAGTTGAGGAAACGAGCTACGGTCTGGAGGAAATTGGTAACAGATATGGGTTTGGCGATATAGGCTTCGCAGCCACCTTCACGGATCTTCTCTTCGTCGCCCTTCATCGCAAAGGCGGTCACAGCGACCACCGGAATCGATTTAAGGCTGTCGTCTTCCTTGATCCATTTGGTGACCTCCAGGCCCGAGACCTCGGGCAACTGGATGTCCATCAGGATCAGGTCCGGATGATGTTCGCGCGCCAGCCGCAAGGCCTCCATACCGTCTTTGGTCTGAAGGATGTTATAGCCGTGTGCTTCGAGCAGGTCATGAAACAGCTTCATGTTGAGGTCGTTGTCTTCCACGACCATCACCGTTTTTGCTGCGCCGTTCACGGGTTTTTCGGTACCTGCGGTTTCAGCCCTGTTGGCACTGGTCATTACCCTGACCCCTTCTAGATATGCATGTCGACCTTGGTTCGGTCGCAATCAAAAAATCACCCGGGCTTGGAGCCAAGCCCTGAATGGGCCATCCTATGACGTTCGAGTTCTACCCTAACTATGGTGTACTTAACCAAAGTTAATAATTCGTTAGCATTTTCGAAAAGTGCTTTGAATGAGACCGAATCGGCCCAAAAACAGCAAGCTTCGATAGCAACGCCCATCGAGAGCCGGCTTTGATATAGAACGATCATGCGCATCGGCATAGACCTTGGCGGCACGAAGATCGAGGCGGTCGCGCTCGGCGCCGGAAGCGAAGTATTGGCCCGCCGGCGCCGCCCCAGTCCGCGCGGCGACTACCGCGCAACGGTCGAGGCCCTGGCCGAGCTGGTGGCCGAGCTGGAACGGGAGCTGGGCCTCGAGGGTACGGTCGGGATCGGCATACCCGGCGCTGTGTCACCGGCCAGCGGCCTGATCAAGAACGCCAATTCGACCTGGCTCATCGGTCGGCCATTCGAGCGGGACGTCGCGGCGGCGCTCGGCCGCCCGGTCAGAGTCGAGAACGACGCCAACTGTTTCGCGCTATCGGAAGCCACCGACGGCGCGGCGGCCGGCGCTTCGGTGGTGTTCGGCGTCATCCTGGGCACCGGCGTCGGCGGCGGCGTGGTGGTCGATGGCCGGGCCCTGCGGGGCCGCAACGCGATCGGCGGCGAATGGGGCCACAATCCCCTGCCCTGGCCGTCCGACGATGAGCGACCGGGCCCGCCGTGCTATTGCGGCCAGCGCGGATGTATCGAAACCTTCCTTTCGGGTCCCGGTCTGGCCCGGGACTACGCCGCGGCCCAGGGCCTCGCCACCGACCACGAGGCGGCGCCAGCGGCGGAACAGCTGGTCGCCCGCGCGGCGGCCGGCGAAGCGGCCGCCGAGGCGGCCTTGGAACGTTACGAAGACCGTTTGGCTCGGGCCCTGGCCTCGGTGATAAATCTGCTCGACCCCGATGTGATCGTGCTGGGCGGCGGCCTGTCGAACCTCGAGCGGCTCTATCGGAGCCTACCCGAACTCCTGCCTGCCCATGTCTTCTCGGACCGCGTGGACACGCCGATCGTGCCGCCCCGGCACGGCGATTCCAGCGGCGTCCGTGGTGCCGCCTGGCTCTGGCCGCCGGACCGCACCACGGCGCGCCCGACAGGTTCCGGCGCACCATGAGCGCGCTGTGCCGCGACTGTCTGGCGGCCTTTTCAGCCCCGCCCTCGGGTGGGCGCTGTCCGGCCTGCAACGCGCCGCGCCTGGTCAGCCACGCCGAGCTGGACAGCCTCGCTATCGCGCACATCGACTGCGATGCCTTCTATGCCAGCGTCGAGAAGCGCGACCGGCCCGAACTGCGCGACCGCCCGGTCGTGATCGGCGGCCGGCGGCGCGGCGTGGTCGCGGCGGCCTGCTACGTGGCGCGGCTGTACGGCGTGCGCTCGGCCATGCCCATGTTCAAGGCGCTCAAGCTTTGCCCGGACGCCGTCGTCCTGCCGCCGGACATGGCCAAGTATCGCAGGGTCGGGCACGAGGTCCGCCGCATGATGCAGGACCTCACGCCCCTGGTCGAGCCGCTCTCGATCGACGAGGCCTTCCTCGACCTGGCCGGCACCGAGACGCTGCATGGCGGCGCGCCGGCCCGCAGCCTGGCCGCGCTGGCCCGACGGATCGAACGGCAGGTCGGCGTGACCGTCTCGATCGGCCTCAGCTACAACAAGTTCCTGGCCAAGGTCGCTTCCGACCTGGACAAGCCGCGCGGCTTCGCCGTGATCGGCAGGGCCGAGGCTCGGTCATTTCTCAAGGACCAGCCGGTCGGCATCATCTGGGGTGCCGGCGCGGCGCTGCAGAAGGCTCTGGCGCGCGACGGCATCAGCAAGGTCGGCGACCTGTGGAACCACGAGGAGGCCGACCTCGTCGTGCGCTACGGTGCCATGGGACGGCGGCTCTACCGCTTCGCGCGCGGCGAGGACTCGCGCCGGGTCGACCCGGACGCGCCGACCAAGAGCATTTCCGCCGAAACCACCTTCGACGACGACATCACGGCGGCGGACCAGCTGGCTGCGCGGCTGTGGCCGCTCTGCGAAACAGTCGCGGCGCGGCTGAAGCGCGCCGGCCTGGCCGGCCGGACCGTGACCTTGAAACTGAAGAGCGCCGAGTTCCGCCAGCTGACCCGCAGCCGCCGGCTGGCCGATCCGACGCGCCTGGCCGAGGTGCTCTACCGAACCGCCCTGCCGGCGCTCGCGCAGGAGGCGAACGGCCGGCGCTTCCGCTTGATCGGCATCGGTATCAGCGACTTGACCGACGGCGCCCAGGCCGACCCGCCGGATTTGCTGGACCCGGGCCGCGCCGGGCAGGCCAAGGTGGAGCAGGCGATCGACGCGGTACGCGCCAAGCTGGGCGACCAGGCGATCAAGAAAGGCCGGGCCCTGTCCAGCCCGCCGCGCGGCTCGAGGAGCGATTAGCCGCCGGGACAATCCGGCTGGGGCAGCGCTTCCAGGCGTTCGAGGCTGGCGTTGAGCGCGAAGTCCGGGTACTCGAACTGCAGCTCGTCGACCACGCCGTTGGCGTAGACACGTTGCATCTGCTCGTGATCCGGTTCGGCCTGCTGTTCGTCGCTGTTGAAATAGGCGAGCCGCATGCGCCACGACCGCAGGCCCTCGATCAACGGCGAGTCGAAGGCCGGCGGGGTATCGGCCGGGATCGCCCGGCCCATGGCGGCGTTGACGCCGAACAGGGCCTCGCCGCCAGTCGCGTCGAACACCGTCCGCCACAGCAGTAGCTCGTTGCGCTCGGCGGCGGCCAAAAGCTCGAAGCTGTGCTGGGTCGGGAACAGCGTGCCCTCGGGAAGCGTTACTTCGCGGGCCTCCGGCGCGGTGTAGACGACGCGGCCGCCGAGGCCGGAACCGTCGAGCCGGGCCTGGCCTTCGGTCTTCTCGACCGCCGAGTCGTTCTCCATCCGGCGGATCGTGAAGCGGTAGGAGAGCCCGTCTTTCGATTCCCAAGCCTTGAGGGTCCAGCCGCTTTGAAAGTCCTGGCCCTGGCTGCTCGTCAGGATCAGGCGGGTGCGCTGGCTGACCGTCCAGCCGTCGCAGCCTTCGGACCATTGAAATTCGATCCGGCCCCTGGCGTGGGCCACGCTGCCGCTGCCGCCGCCGCTCTTGCCGAGGCTGAGGCGATAGACCGCAAAGTGCGGAGCGATGGTCGGCGCGGCACCAACCGGCGGCGCGAAACCGGCCATGCCTGCGGCCAGAGCGAGGCCGGCAAGCGCAATCGCTAACAACCGCTGGCAGCGGCTCATGGACATCGATGGTTCCCTTCACTAGACCGGCGGCGGACCGCAGCTTCACGGGCTCGCCTTTGCCGAGTCATCTGGCGGGCAGGACACCCGATTTCAAGCAAATGGCCGCGCCGGCGGCATGGAAGGGCCGGCCGGCAAGTCTTGCCGGGCGGACCCGCGCGGCGGTCCTCGAGACCCGAGGCGACAGCGCCCGAGCCCCAAGCCTCCGACCTTGGCACACGTCTTGCAGATTAAAGTTGCAGGGCCCCGCGCAAGCTCGGGCGACAAACGGCAAGGTATGCGGCAAGCCATGGCGCAAAGCGATCCGATCGGGTGGCACGAAAGCTTCGAGGCGCAGCCCGCGACCGACGTGTCGGCGGCAACCGAGCAGATTAGATCGTTCGCGCTCAGCCGGGGTTGGCGACTCGACCAGGCCGGGCAAAAGCTGCTCGAAGAACTGCTCGATGCCGCCGCCGGCGCCGAACAGCGGATCGCCGCGCAGCAGGCCCGCATCCGCTACCTGGAAGACCTCTCGATCACCGACGAGCTGACCGGCCTGCTCAACCGGCGGGGCCTGGTGCGGGAACTGGACCGGGCCCTGGTGCGCGCCCGGCGAAACGGCGAAACCGGGGTGCTGCTGCTGTGCGACCTGAACCGTTTCAAGCCGATCAACGACCGCTTCGGCCATCCGGCGGGCGACGCCGTGCTGCGCGCCGTGGCCCGTCTGCTCGCCGACCGCACGCGACGCAGCGACTACGTGGCGCGGCCAGGCGGCGACGAGTTCGCGGTGCTCATGACCGATACCTCCCCGGCCCTGGCCGAGGCGCGGGTGCGCAAGCTGGCAAACCGGGTCAACCGGCTTCGGGTGCCGTGGCAGAAGGCCCGGATTCCGGTTTCCGCCGGCTTCGGCATGGCGGCCTACGACCATACCAGCCGGCCCGACCACCTGCTCGCCCAGGCCGACCGGGCGCTCTACCGCGACAAAGAGCCGCGCCTGCGCGAAGCGGGTTGACTGGAGTGCTCGACGCGGGCCGGCTAGACTGCCTGGTCATGAAGTTCCCGCGCACCATCCGTCTGGATACTTCGGACGTCTATGTCTTCGAGCGGGCGGCCGAGCCGGGCGAGTGGGCGGTGCCCGGCGGCTTTGCCTTTCTCGAGCACGACCCGGCCGGTTTCGACAACAAGGAGATGCTGGCCTTCGGCACCGGCTGGCTGGGCACCGAAAGCTTCGGCCGCGCGACCTTCGTGGAGGTGGCGGAGATCGCCGAAGGCGAGTTCAGCCAGGTCGTCGAGCGCCTGGCCCGGCACTTCGTCGAGCATTACGGCGCGCCGGACCTGGCC
Organism: Kiloniellales bacterium; assembly: GCA_041617155.1. Taxonomy (GTDB): domain Bacteria; phylum Pseudomonadota; class Alphaproteobacteria; order Kiloniellales; family JAKSDN01; genus CAMYKD01. The sequence continues at coordinate 899 of JBFJPL010000025.1, read as the reverse complement.
ACGGCACTGCCGGTCGCCCGCGAGGAGGCGGATCAGGCGGCCGCGCTCGCGGACCACAAGCTGCACACCCTGCTCGCCCTGGAGCGGGCACTGGACGAAACCGGCGTGGTCGAACGCTTTCGCGTGATCCAGCCCGCGCGCGTCCGGGACCACGCCAAGATCTGGGAGATCGTGCCGGACACCGGCACGGAGGATGAATAGGAACAATCCGACCGCTGGCCTTCTCGAACGGGCCCGGATAGCCCATCACGCCGGCCGCCTGGACGAAGCGCGCGCGCACTATCGCGACATCCTGGCGTCCGAGCCGGCCAACGGCGAGGTGCTTTACGCCCTGGCCATCCTGGCGCAACAGATGGGCCGACCGGACGTCGCGGTCAAACGCTTGCGCGAGGCGGTCTCCCACCAGCCCGCGCAGATCGCCCTGGGCAACGGCTACCTGGCTCTAGGCGAACCCCAGCGGGCTGCCCGGCACTACCGGGCGGCACTCAGGATCGACCCCGGTCACGCCGGCAGCCACCTGAACCTGGGCAACCTGCTGCAACATGCGGGCCGGATCGACCAGGCCGCCCGCCACTTCGAACAGGCGATTGCCCCGGACCCAGAGCTGGCGGAAGCGCACAACAGCTTGGGTTTGCTGCGACAGCGTCAGGGCCGACTCGAGGCGGCCTCGAGCCACTACCGGCGGGCGATTGCTCTCTGACCGCGCTACGCCGCCGCTTACAACAACCTGGGCACGACCTACCGCGAGCTGGGCCGCTTCGACCAGGCGATCGGCCACCACGAGGCCGCCCTGCGGCTGGAGCCGAACCTGCAGACCCAGGCAAATCTGGCGGCGATGCTGGAGCGGACCAATAAACCGGACGTGGCGCGCCGGGCCGCCGAAAAGGCGCTGGCGCTCG
>JBFJPL010000024.1:0-47442 GCA_041617155.1 Kiloniellales bacterium | reverse complement strand
TGCAACTTCATGACCCATGCCATTGCGAAACAGGAAGGGCTTGCCTGGAAGCGGCACACACCTGCCTTCTTTACGCCGGATCGCCCCGCCCGGCGGAATCGCAAAGGCCCTCGCGACGGCAGGTCTCCTGACTTGCGGGTTGATGGTCCGGCGTCCTGCCTTCCCGGTTGCCCAGTGGCATGGAACGGACACCGGCCACCCGCTCACAGTTGCGGGGGCAGTCAGGGCTTTGACGTGCCGCCTGTGGCGCACCGCACCCTAGTTCCCTGTTAGTCCCGGTTAAGGAACCGTCGCGCGAGGCAGACTAGGGCAAACGTTTCCGGGAATACAGGTAAAAGAAATCGGCAAGGCACTTTACGATCGCCGTCGAGCGCTTCAGCGCGACAGCACCTTGCGGCAGAGCGCCTGCCTGGCCTGCCAGCCATGGCGCTCCAGTTCCGGGTCGCGATGCTCTTCGACCGGGTAGCCGATGCACAGATAGGCGATGAACGACCAGCTTTGCGGGGTTTCCAGCGTCGCCCTGACCTCGGCGGGGTCGAGGATCGACACCCAGCCGACACCCAGGCCCTCGGCGCGCGCGGCAAGCCACAGGGTGTGAACCGCCAGAACCGCCGAATAGCGCAGGGTCTCCGGCATGGTCCGCCGGCCGAGACCGTGACCGGCTGCCGGGTCGTCCTCGGCAAAGACAGCCAGATGGACCGGGGCTTCCTTGAGGCCGGAGAGCTTGAGCTTGGCGTAGCGCCCGGCCTTTTCCTCGCCGTAGGATTCCAGTGCGGCTTGGTTGCAGCGCTCGAACACCTGGACGACGCCGGCCCGACGGTCCGGATCCTGGACCCGGACGAAACGCCAGGGCTGGCTGTTGCCGACCGAGGGCGCCAGGCAGGCCAGATCCAGCAGCCGGTCGAGCAGTTCCGGCGCCACGGGATCGGCCCGAAAGCGGCGCACGTCGCGACGCCAGGCGATCAAGTCTTCCAGATTCCGGCGGAAAGGTGCGTCAAACTCAGGCATATCCGGCATTTGATCTCCACGGGCGTCGGTCGTTCGGAATAGCGGATGCGGGTTCTGCAGAACCGCATCAAGCGGCAAGTGGGCACGCTGACGACCAGGCTTCGGCATCACAAAAACTTGACGCCGATCTTATCGCCGTAGCGCCAGCACTGCAGACAATGTCGCTTGTCGCCCGTGCTGAGGCGCAGGGCAAAGCTGGGCGGGCAGTGTGTCGTCGTCTCCGGCAGGCGGATCGCCGCGCCGCCGTGGGAGATGTTCAAGACCACGCAGTCGATTCGCCCCTTGTGCAGGATCTGCGCTTCCATCTCGGTTGCGAAGCGACGATGCCGGCGGCGTTCCGATTCCGGCTCGGGCACATCCTCCGGGCTGTCGAGCGGCGGTCGGGGCGCCGGAGTCGCGGCCTTTTTGGCGCGCGCGATGACCGTTTCGATGCGCTCCAGCAGCTCGCTCTTGTTGAACGGCTTGATCAAAAAATCGGCGACGCCGAAGCCTAGGCCGTCGGTCACCCGGTTGCGGTCCAGCAGGCCCGATTGAATGAGGAAAGGCGTCTCGACACCGGCGTCGCGCAGCCTTTGAATAACCTCGTAGCCGTCGATGTCCGGCAACATGACGTCGAGCAAAATCAGGTCGTATTCGTTCTGCTGGCCGAGCGCCACGGCGCGCTTGCCCAGGCCCGTTGTATCGCAGCTATAGCCCGCATCCTGCAGCATGCGCTCGACGATCTTCGCCATTCCGATATCGTCTTCAACATAGAGAACTTGCATGCATCGTCCCTTTTGGGCGGCGCCCAAGAATGATTCTCTCTGCCTGGGACCGATTTGGACACGACAAAGGTAAAGATTTCGCAGCCGAATGGTCTGGTTTGGAAGGTTTTTGAGCGTTGCGGCGGGTAGGGAAGGCTAGTATTTGCCCGCGCAGAAGGGCTGCTTCAACCCGGTGCGGCACTTCGTGGGCTGCCGCGCACCGCTTGCCATGCTGGGCGCCACTATGGCGGCGGTCGGGCCATGGATCAAGGTGACCGGGGCGCCGGTGGTCTTGTTGCGCTCTTGCTGCTCGGCGGGCTTGATGGCAAGGCTCGGCGGGTTCGGTGGCGCACCGACGCCGGCGTTGCGAAGGCTTTCGTAGTGCGCCAGATTGGCCTGTGCCGCTTCCGGCGGCAGGTCGATGATGGCCATCGCCTCGGCTGCCGCCATATCGCCGGTCACGGCATAGGCAAACGCGAGGCCCTGGCGGCTGGCCGCACCGGCCGCCGGGTCGCCCGCAACTTCGCGCAGAAGTTCGAGACCTTCGGGGTGCTGGCCGCTCAAAACCAGGGAAAGGCCGAGGTTGGTGCGCAGGGAGATGTCGCCTTGGTGCCGCAGCAAGCCTTCGCGATAGATCTCCTGGGCCGCCATGTGCCGGCCCGTCTTATCCCTGATCACGCCGAGCAGGCTGTAGACTTGGGCGGTGCCTTGGGCCGCGCCCAGCGCGACCTGGAGCTGTTGTTCCGCGAGGTCGTACTGGCCCAGCATAAGGTAGGCCTTGCCAAGACTGTAGCGCGCGGCTTCGTGCGACGGGTTGAGGGCGAGCACCCGGCGATAGGGCGCCGCCGCCTCGCGCGGCGCGCCCAGGGCCTCGAAGATTCGGCCGAGACTCATCAGGGCGACTTGATCGGTCGGGGCGTACTCGAGCGCCCGTTGGCACACCGCCGCCGCCGTTGCGAGGTCGCCTTCGACCCGCAGCTTGTCGCAATAGCGGATAAGCAGGACGGCACTCTGTTCGGCGGAAGTCGCCGGCTTAGCGGGCAGGTTCGCCAGCGAATCACCGCCTGTTCCGGTGCAGCCTGAAAGCGCTACGAAGCTGGCCAGCAGCGAGGCGCTAGAAAATCGCTTGATCGTGCGCCGCGAATTCATGCCGATATTTCCAGATTTCTTCTTGCTTGCGAGGTTGTTATTATAGATTTTAAAGATAATATTAGATATTGATTAAATTAATATTCTGTTAATTTATGTAGCTACTAATATTACATAGAATTTTATAGTAATTGTTGATATTTGGCGCCCCGTAAGTCCGGGCCGCACTGCTCATTGGTGTCGGTAGTTGCGTTGGTGTCGGTAGTTGCGAGAGAGATGCTCAGACATCGGCCGAGTTGTGTGACTGGATTTCTGCGAGGAGGGGCCAATTCCCTGCGCTTAGTTGTCTCGGTTAAGCCATGCCGGCTGCGCGATACTCCAATACCGGCGTGGCAAACCACGGTGCTCAGAAAGCCGCGGAAATCGAGAAAAAGTAGCGCAAATCACGATCCCCCGTCGAGTCGACCCGGCGTGCCAGTGGCTTGGCGGCTTCAAAGGTGAGGTTGAATTGCTCCGCTAGCGAAATCCGAAGCCCGCCGCCGGCAGAGGCGAGTGAACGGCGGCCGTGCCCGCCCCCGCTCTCATGGTCCCAGGCCCAGCCACCATCGGCGAAGCCATAGATCTGCAATCGGCCGGACCAGGCGTCCTCGAACCGCAGGTCGTAGCGCAGCTCACTCGAGCCACCCAGTCCGTCTTCGCCGAATACCTCGCCAAAGTCATAGGCACGGCCGATCCGCTGGCCACCAAGATCGAACTCCTCCGACGAAAGCAGCGGGTCAAAGGCCTTCTGACCGCTTCCGGTGAGGCGCAAGCTGAAGGCGCCCCAGAGCGGCTGCACACGGGCAACAGCGGCAGTCACCTTTGTAAAGCTGCCGTCGCCGTCGGCACGGGACAGTTCTTCGTCACCTTCATCCGAGGCGCCAACGATATTTAAGCCGCGGGACAGTTCGACGCCGATCGAAGACGTGCCGTTCCAGCCGTCGCCAACGGTCCATTCGAAGCCCATGCGGGCGACCCGAAGCCGATCTTCGAATTCGGTCTGGCCGAAGCTCTCCTGCTCGCTGTCGCTAAAGTCGAAACCAGCGTCGAGGACGAGAGATTGTTGCATCCGGCGCAGCACCGCTTGCCGCAAGTGTAGACTGATCTGCAGACCCCGGCCTTCGACCTTCTCCTCGGCCAGATCGGCCCCGGCATCAATCCAGCTGCGCACGACGCGCGCCTGCAGCAAGGTGTCGCTGGATCCCAAAGGCTGATCGTATTCGGCACGCAGATAGATCAATTCCTTGGGCTGGTCCGGCACCGTCGAGAAGACGAGTGCCAGCCTTTCGCCGAAGCCGGTCGGAGAATTGACGGCGCCGCGAAACAGAGCCTGAAGTCGACCGACTTCTGGGGTTCCGCGATTGTCCAGGTACGACACCACCTCGAAGGTGGAGTAGGCGACGGCAACCTCGAGGCGATAGGTGCCATCCCGTCCCACAGGTTCAGCGGCGCTGCCGCGCACGGTCAGACCGGGCAGCGCGTTGATGCTCAACAAAGTCCGCTCCAGGGTCGAGAGCGTCAGTGGACGCTCGGTCACGATCGGCCGCCCGTGGCTTTGCAACAGCACCTCTTGGCTGTCGGCGCCGGCAAAAGCGATCGATTCGATGTAACCCTCGATCACCCGGACGCGGAGAATGCCGGCTTGCACCCGTTGTGGCGGTACGATGGCGCGCGACAGCACGTAGCCGGATTCATGAAGCTTCCGGGTTATGTGAATCGCGATCTCTTCGATTTCGGCGCGCGTGACGCGCTGGGCCAGAAATTCGGCATAGAGCGGTGCGAAATCGGCTGCTTTCAACGCTGTCGCGCCCTCGATCCGAACCGCCGTCAACACGAACGCCAGCGCCGGCCCGGCCTGAACCTCGGCATTGGCAGATGGGCCCGGCGGCAACCGCGGTCCCGGGTGGGCCGGGCGCATCTCCGGTTCGATCTGCTCGATGCGTCGCTCGATCTCCGCCGGATCGGCCCGATCCGACGCGTCCTGCTGTGCCCGCGCCTGTGTGGCCAGCATGGCACAGAGGCTAGCCAGAGCTAGGGCCATAGCGCGGCGGAAGCGGCCGCCCAACGCACGGCAAAGAACGCCGCCATGCCTATTGCCCAATGACAACATGGCCGTGCGAGAATGAGTGAAACCAGACGTTGATCCTGGGATCATAAACCGAACCGCCGAATAGTATAAATTAACAAAATAATAACCATAGACAAGTAATAGGCCTAACCATTCTACAATAATGTCTGGTAAACTATTGAGAAACAAATTGTATTACTTGGAAAAATAGAATATAATCTCCTGCAAACGGTTAAAAAGTGCCGCGCAAATGCCAAGAAAATTGAGCAGTAAGAAGCTAAACAGCCGCGTCGTCCGAGGGACAATCGGCCAGGTTTCTTCTTCGTGAGGGATAGACCACCATGGCAAATTTGATCAGATCGAGCCTTGCCGGCCTTTTGGGCCTGTTGGTAGCCCTCTCCGGCCTCTTGCCGACCTCGGCCGCGCTGGCCGATGAGCTCAGGGCCTGGACCCTGCAACAAACCTCCGGGCAGGTTCACGTTGCAAAGTCCGGTTTTACGCCGGTGTCGCTCACGATCGGCGATCAATTGGCGGCCGGGGACTGGATCGAAACCGGATCCAACGGCCGGGCCGTGCTAACCCGCGGCGAAGAGTCGATTGTCGTTGCGCCAAACAGCCGCATCGGACTGCCGGCGGAGCCGCCGTCGGGTCTCGAGACCCAAATCCTGCAAAATCTCGGCACCATTCTGCTGAATGTGAAAAAGAAGGCGCGCCAGCATTTCGAGGTCAGAACGCCCTACCTTGCCGCCGTGGTGAAAGGCACCAGCTTCACGGTTTCCGTACAGCGCGACCGTGGCGTCGTGCACGTGGTCGACGGGCTGGTCGAAGTGACCGCTGTTGCCAGCAACGAGAGTGTGCTGATCCGACCGGGCCAGACCGTCGTCGTGCCGGAAGGGGCCGGTCCACGTATTGATGGGGCCAATCCCAGTCCGGCTGATGAAACCCAAGCAAGCTCTGCCGGACAAGGCGTCATGATAAGCGACACGCTTGGCGTGGTTGCACTCGACGCAGCCGCAACGACCGGTGGCCTCATCGGCCATATAGAGAACGATACAGTCCTTGACGACTGGTCGGGCCTTGGCACGGCAGCCAGCCAAGCGTCCTTGAGCTCGAACCTTGGTGGCTCCGGTTCGACAACGCTGGAGGTGTCCGGCGGACTGAGCGCCGGGCCCATAGGTGCAGACCTGGGTGGGCTCGATATCAACGGTTCCCTGGACCTTGGAGCGGGCGGCGCGGACATGGGGGCTTTGCTAGGCACTGGCTCCGATCCGGTGGGGTCCCTTGTCGGCCCTGCCACCGGCGGGCTCGGCAACTCGCTCACTGGCGGCAGCGCTCCATAACGCTGGTTTCACGATCGGGTAAGACCCGCGCGGCAAGATGAGCGGCAGACTAAATTCGGTTCAGGCCGCGAGCGGTGCCGCAAGGCGCGATTCGAGGCCGGCCAAGATCGGTTGGCGCGACTGAAATGGCAGGCACGAGGACACGCCCGGAAATGATGCCCTTCGGCTGCCTTGAAAGGCTCGTGGCGGCACTCGTGATCTTCAGCTTGGTCGCCCTGCTGCATTTGAGCGGCACGCTGGCCTCGCTTGACCGAAAATTGGGCGACCTGCGATTCCGCGCTTTACAGAGGCCGGCCACCGGCGAGATCGTGGTGGTGCAAATAGATGCGCGAAGCCTTCGAGAGCTCAGTGTTTGGCCCTGGCCGCGTCATTACCACGCAGCGCTGCTCGACAATCTGATCGATGCCGGGGCAACGGAGATCGCGTTTGATGTCGACTTCAACGCGCGCAGTAATTACGCCGCCGATAATGCCTTGGCCGAAGCCCTGGCGCGCAGCGCCGGCCGCGTCATATTGCCGGCTTTTCGCCAGACCGCCTCGCCGGACTCGAATGACCAAACGGTCTATGACACACTACCCGACCCGGCGCTGCGCGCCCTCGCGCAAGTGGGCGGAATCAATGTGTCGCCGTCGCCCGACGGGCTGATCCGGCGGGTCTCGATCGCGCACGAGATCGGTGGGCTGCGCTTGCCGGCGATGTTCGCGTTACTGGCCGGTCCCGCATTTATCACCGACAAGTCTTTTCTGATCGATTTCGGAATCGATCCAGCCAGCATTCGACGGCTTTCCTACATCGACGTGCTGCAGGGTGATTTTCGGCTGGAACAGCTGGCCGGCAAGAAGGTGATCGTGGGTTCGACGGCTGCGGAACTTGGCGATCGTTTTTCGGTTCCGATTCATCGGGTCATGTCAGGGCCGGTCTTGCAGGCCATGGCCTATGAATCCTTGGTTCAGGGGCGCGCGCTCGCCGTGCCGAGCTCCGTGGCGGTCCTCGGCGGCACCCTGCTGCTCATCTTGGCCCTTTCAATGATGGTCGGCCGTTGGCGCTGGTACGTGGCTGCGGGATCGTGTGTCGCTGCGAGCTTCATTCTGGAGGCTCTAGCCCTTGGCCTTCAGGGAGTGGCGCCGGTTAGCCCGCTAACCGCACCATGGCTGCTCACCGCCGGACTTTGGGCCCTGTTCATAATTCTGTCGGAGGTCAAGCGCCGGGGTAGCGAAATTGTGCGCCAGCAGCTGACCTTATCCAACCGCCGCAGTTTGATGAACCGTCTGATTGCCGACAGCTTTGACGGGATCATCGTGACTGACAGTGAGGGCCGAATCGAGCTTTTCAACAAGGCGGCCGAGGCTATCTTGGCTCGTCGTCGAGAGGAATCCGAAGGGGCGCTGCTCGAGGCCTTCCTGCCTGCGATGGCTCGGCTGCAACTTGCGGCGTCGGCGGTCGGACCCGAGGCAAACATCCAGCCGCCGCAGCCAGCCACACTGACAATCACCGGGGAGAACGGCACCAAGCGCGACATCGAGGTCGCGGTCGGTGTGTCGCGCCTGATTGTGCGCCAACTGGGCAACCGTGGCGGCGGCGAGAGGTTGTATACGACCTTTACTTTCAGGGACATTTCCGAGCGTAAGCGCACCGAGGAATGCCAGCGCAAAGCCCACGAAGAAGCCCTGGCAGCCAATCGAGCCAAGACAGAGTTTCTGGCCAACATGAGCCACGAACTGCGGACCCCGCTCAATGCCATCCTGGGGTTCTCCGAAATGATTTTAGGCAATGCCTTCGGTGAGCTTCGGCCGGCGAAGTATCGCGGCTACATCGATGACATTCGCCAAAGCGGACAGCATCTGCTCTCGATCATCAACGACGTATTGGACGTCTCGCGCATCGAATTGGGCGAGCTGGATCTAACCTATGAACCTTTCTCACTTCGCGAGGCGCTCGAGGCTTGCGTACAGATCGCGCGCGGCTGGCGGCAGTTCGAGGATCGGCGGTTCAGCGTGGAAATCGCCAACGATATCCCCGACATGGATGGCGACCAAAGAATCATAAAGCAAGCCGTGCTCAATTTGCTGTCCAACGCCTACAAGTACAGCAACGCCGGCGACGGCGTCACGCTCAGAGCGACCAAAAGCGCGGATGGCATGGCCGTGATTTCAGTGCTGGACAGCGGAATCGGAATTGCAGCTGAACACATTGCGGATCTGGTCAAGCCGTTCTATCAGGTCGACAGCTCTCTAGCGCGCAAGCAGGAGGGCGCGGGTGTCGGTTTGTTTCTTGTTTCCAGCTATGTGGCTCTCCACGGCGGCCGAATGACCATCGATAGTGCTCTCGGCGACGGCACAAGGGTCACGCTGTATCTGCCCCTCGAGCATGGTAAGGATATGGCAACGTCAGACTCTTCAGATAGGCGGCCGGATGTGAGGGTCGCCTAGGCACGGGTCGTTCGCCGCGGCGGCGCCGCCCCTTAAGGTGTGACAAGCCGCCAGGATGGACTCTCAAGGTTCCGAAAAACTGGCGCGCCCGGGAAGACGGCGCGGCCGCAGATCTACGCCTTAGATTTCACGTAACTTTCAAGCCCGTTCAATCAGCTAGCTTAAGCAGCGATGTGTAGCACTCACAAGCCGTCGTTCGGCTCATCGTTGGCTATGGCCTTTCCGATCTCTGGTCGGTGCCCACCTTGCATTTCGAAATTAGAACGATCAACATTTGAGTCTGAAATATTGCCCCCGTCAGATCGATTTAACGCGCTTGTTTTTCCTGAGCCTTGATCTAACGCGTGCAAAAAAGGGGTACGGCTATGGATCACGACTCGGGGACTGCTTTGGAGAACATCACCGAAAGCCGGAAAGCCGTCCGCCGTCGCTACCGGGGGGACGAGGCCGAGGTCGTGCGCGACCTTGTCGAGCGGGTCGGGCTCAGCGCCGATCAGCGAAAGGCCGTTTCGGCGAAGGGGGCCGACATCGTCAGGCGGGTTCGCGGTGAAACCTCGCCCTCGATGATGGAAAGCTTTCTCGCTGAGTACGGCCTCTCCACCGAAGAAGGCGTCGGCCTGATGTGTCTTGCCGAGGCGCTGCTGCGCGTGCCCGATGCGGAGACCATCGACGACTTGATCCAGGACAAGATCGAACCGTCGAATTGGGGCGCGCATCTCGGGCGTTCCTCGTCCCCCCTGGTCAATGCCTCGACCTGGGCGCTGATGCTCACGGGGCGGGTGCTCGACGACGATCCCGGAAAGCCGGCTGCCGCGCTGCGCGGCCTGATACGACGGCTGGGCGAGCCCATCGTGCGCACTGCCGTCGGTCAGGCGATGCGGCTTTTGGGGCGCCAGTTCGTGCTCGGGCAGACGATCGACGAGGCGTTGCACAACGCGCAGGAGCTGGAGCAGAAGGGCTATAGCTACTCCTACGACATGCTCGGCGAGGCGGCCAGGACCGATGCGGATGCCCGGCGCTACCACAAGGCCTATGCCGATGCCATCGCCTCGATCGCCGAGCAGGCAAAAGGCGACGTTCGCTCCAGCCCCGGCATTTCCGTCAAGCTTTCGGCGCTGCATGCACGCTACGAATACACTCACCGCGGAGCGGTCATGGCCGAGCTCGTACCGCGCGCCCTCGATCTCGCCAAGCAGGCAGCCAGGGCCAAGATCGGCTTCAACATCGACGCGGAAGAGCAGGACCGGCTCGATCTTTCGCTCGACGTGATCGAGGCCGTGCTGGCCGACCCCGACTTGGCCGGCTGGGACGGTTTCGGTGTCGTGGTTCAGGCCTACGGGCGGCGGGCCGTACCGGTTATCGAGCACCTTTATGGGCTGGCCGAGCGACACGATCGCAAGATCATGATCCGGCTGGTGAAGGGGGCCTACTGGGATACCGAGGTGAAGCTTGCGCAGGAGCTGGGGGTCGAGACCTTTCCTGTGTTCACGCGCAAGATCAATACCGACGTCAGCTACATGGCCTGCGCCACCATGCTGATGGAGCGGCGCGATCGAATTTATCCTCAATTCGCGACCCACAACGCCCATACCTGCGCCGCCGTTCTGGCGATGGCGGGCGACGACAAGGAAAGCTTCGAGTTTCAGCGGCTGCACGGCATGGGGGAGGCCCTGCACGAAATCGTCAAATCCGCCGCCGGCACGCGCTGCAGGATCTACGCCCCGGTCGGCGCCCATCGGGACCTCCTGGCCTATCTGGTCCGGCGGCTCTTGGAGAACGGCGCGAACAGTTCGTTTGTCAACCAGATCGTCGACCCGGACATTCCGCCCGAACAGATCTCCCGTGACCCGGTTGCCGAGGTCGAAGCACTGGGCGATCGGATCGCCAACCCGGCGATCCGCCAGCCGGGCGACCTCTTCGCCCCCGAACGACGAAACTCCCGTGGGTTCCGGATCAACGAGCCCGCCTCGATCGTGCCGCTGCTTGCCGCCCGCGAAGCCTTCGCCGACCGGACATGGCGGGCCGGCCCGATGCTCGCCAAGGCGGCAGCCCCCGAGGGCGCGGCGCGGCAGGCGGCCTCCCCCGCCGACCCGGATCGCGTGATCGGCGAGGTTGTCGAGACAACCGCCGACGAGGTCGCAGTGGCGCTGGAAGGTGCCGAGGCCGGTTTCAAGGAATGGTCGGCGTATCCCGTCTCGGCGCGGGCTGACGTGCTCCGCAAGACCGCCGATCTCTATGAAAACAATGTGGCGGAGCTGACGGCACTGGCGACCCGCGAAGCCGGCAAGACGGTGCTGGACGGAATCGCCGAGGTGCGCGAGGCCGTCGATTTTCTGAATTACTATGCCAACGAGGCCGAACGGCTGGAGGCGGAGGAGCCGGGCTCGGCGCGCGGGATCTTCGCCTGCATCAGCCCCTGGAACTTTCCGCTGGCGATCTTCACCGGCCAGATCGCGGCGGCGCTGGCCGCCGGCAACGCCGTGATCGCCAAGCCAGCCGAGCAGACACCGCTGATCGCCGCGCGCGCGGTCGAATTGATGCGCGAGGCCGGGCTGCCGGCGGCGGCGCTGCAGCTCTTGCCCGGCGACGGGCCGACGGTGGGCGGGCCGCTCACTTCCGATGCGCGCATCGCCGGCGTGTGCTTTACCGGGTCGACCGAGGTGGCGCAGATCATCCACAAGGCGCTGGCCGAGAACGCCGGACCCGATGCCGTCCTGATTGCGGAAACCGGCGGCCTCAACGCCATGGTGGTCGATTCGACCGCGCTTCCCGAACAGGCGGTGCGCGACATCCTGATCTCGTCATTCCAGTCGGCCGGCCAGCGATGCTCGGCGCTGCGAATGCTTTACGTGCAGGAGGAAGCAAAGGACCGCCTGCTCGACATGCTCTACGGCGCGATGGAGGTCTTGACCATCGGCGACCCTTGGAACAGCGACACCGACGTCTCGCCGGTGATCGACGCCGAGGCCAAGCGCGACATCGAGGCCTACACGGCGGCCTGTGAGAAGAAGGGCAAGCTGTTGAAATCGCTGCCGGCACCGGCGAGCGGTACCTATGTCTCGGCGGCCGTGGTCGAGGTCTCGGGCATCGCCGATCTGGAGCGCGAGATCTTCGGCCCGATCCTGCATGTCGCCGGTTTCAAGCCGCAGGAGATCGATCAAGTGGTCGATAGCATCAATGCCCGCGGCTACGGCCTGACCTTTGGGCTGCACACCAGGATCGATGATCGCGTGCAGCAGATCGTCGAGCGGCTCCGGGTCGGCAACACCTATATCAACCGCAATCAGATCGGCGCGATCGTGGGCTCGCAGCCGTTTGGCGGCGAGGGGCTCTCGGGCACCGGGCCCAAGGCCGGCGGACCGCATTACGTTGCGCGGTTCCGCCGGACGGCTGCCGGCGAAAGCTATCCCGCGCCCAGTGGCGCCGAGTTGGCGGCGGCCGACCTGCAGCCGAGGATCGATGCCCTCGATGCCCGCAATTGGGCCGCCCGGCCCGATCGCGTCACAGTGCTGCGCAAGGCCTTGACGGGCAGAGGTGGAATCCTCCGCAAGGCGCTGTCGGCCGCGGCCGCTTTCGACGGCACCCCGACCACGCTGCCCGGCCCGACCGGTGAGAGCAATCGTCTGAGCCTCTACCCCAAGGGGATCGTGCTCTGTCTCGGCCCGACCGGCGACATCGCGCTGGCACAGGCCGCTCAGGCGCTCAGCGCCGGTTGCGCGGTCGTGATCGCGGCACCGGGCGCCGATTGCTGGGCCAAGCCGCTGACCGACGCCGGGACACCGGCCGCGCTGTTCGACGGTACGGTCTCGGCGCAAGTGCTCGGGACGATCGAAGGCATCGCCTCGGTCGCCGCGGCCGGGGCCTCCGAATGGACCCGCAGGCTGCGCGTGGCACTGGCCGGCCGCAAGGGTCCGATCATTCCGCTCGAGACCGAAATCGTGGTGCCGGCTCGCTTCTATGTCGAACGCCATCTCTGCATCGACACGACCGCGGCCGGCGGAAACGCCAGCCTGCTTGCCACGGCGGGGTGAGCTCGAGCCGCGGCGGCGCTCGACGGCTACGCTTCGATACGCCTACGCCGCAGGCTTCGTGACAAGGCCGGCGCCGACGCCCTCGATGGTGCGGTCGAAGTCCGCGACGACGCGGCCCTCCGGCTCCGGGCCCAGGGCTTGAACAGGACCCGGCAGAACTGGATGAAGACGGTCTCGCTGTTCTCGAGCGATTGCGCGGTAAAGTAGGCAATGCCCGCGTAGCCGACGAAGACCGCGTTAAAGAGCGCGAATACCATCCACACCATGTTGATCAGCCGTGCCGCCGGCACGTCGTTCGACGATCGCAACGCCATGAAATGAGCCAGGATGTGCGGCTGACCAAAACAGCCGAGCCCCCAGGCCATGTGAATTCAATTAGAAATGGCGCGCCCGGGAAGATTCGAACTCCCAACCTCCTGATCCGTAGTCAGGTGCTCTATCCAGTTGAGCTACGGGCGCGTGTGTCGCTGTCCGCCGGGGCCGCTGGGCCGGCTTGCCGGGAGGCGGTGTCATATCAGAAGCCTTTGGCCCGAGCAAGGCCCGGGCAACGTATGTCGCGCCCGCAGTCGATGTGTTGCGCCAGACGATTGCACTTGCCGCGCCGAGGTGGTTGAGTCTCCGTCCAGGGCGGCAACGCGCAACGCCGAAAACCACCAAACGGTGAGGTGCTTGGAGCCATGCGACACCTGATGCCCGGCCTGTTCGCCGTGACCTCCGGCCGGGGCGTTTGGAGATGAACGATGAGCAGGGACTGACGGCGCCGAGCGGCGAACCGCCGGCCGTCGAGCTGATCGGTCTCGACAAGCGCTTCGGCGCGGTCCACGCCAACCGTGCGGTCGACCTGAGCGTGGCCGCGGCCAGCATCCACGGCATTGTCGGCGAAAACGGCGCCGGCAAGACGACCTTGATGAACATCCTCTACGGCTTGTACCAGGCGGACGCGGGTGAGATTCGGGTGCGCGGCGAGCCGGTGGAGATCAAGGATTCGCAGGCCGCCCTCAAGGCCGGCATCGGCATGGTGCACCAGCACTTCATGCTGGTCGACAACTTCACCGTCCTGGAGAACATCGTGCTCGGCGCCGAGCGCGGGCTGCTGCTCGAAGGCGGTTTCGCGGCGGCGCGCCGGGTGCTCGCCGAGCTCGAGGCCGACTATGCCCTCAAGGTTGACCTCGACGCGGTGATCGCCGATCTGCCGGTCGGCGTCCAGCAGCGGGTCGAGATCCTCAAGGCGCTCTACCGCGGCGCCCGCGTTCTCATTCTCGACGAGCCTACCAGCGTTCTGACGCCGCAGGAAACCGACGACCTGTTTCGCGTGCTGCGCCGGCTGAGGGCCGAGGGCAAAAGCATCATTCTGATCACCCACAAGCTGCAGGAGATCATGGCGGTGACCGACCGGGTGACGGTCATGCGCGACGGCGCCGTGGTCGAAACCCTGGCCACCCGAGGCACGACCCGCGAGCACCTGGCCCAGCTCATGGTCGGGCGGGAGGTGCTGCTGCGCGTCGAGAAGGGCGCCGCCACACCCGGTGCCGCGGTGCTCGAGGTCGACAACCTGTCGGTCATCGACGAGGCCGGCGTCACCCGGGTCCAGGGCGTCAGCTTCGCCGTGCGCGCCGGCGAGATCGTCGGCATCGCCGGCGTTTCCGGGAACGGCCAGTCGGAGCTTTTGGAAGTGCTGGCCGGCCTGCGCCGGCCGACCAGCGGCCGGGTCCGCTATGGCGGTCACGGGCTCGCGGTGCCGCACGGCATGAGCGCGGCCCGCGCGCTACGACGCATGGGCGTCGTGCATGTGCCGGAGGACCGGCTGCGGCGTGGCTTGGTCAAGGGTTTCGAGGCCCACGAGAGTGCGATCCTGGGCTATCAGGACGATCCCGCCTACAACGACCGTGTGCTGATCGACCGGCCGGCCATCCTGGCCCATTGCGCACACCTGATGGCGGCCTTCGACGTGCGACCGGCCGACCCGCGGCTCGGCAGCGGCGCGCTGTCCGGCGGCAACCAGCAGAAGCTGGTACTGGCCCGCGAGATCGAACGCGACCCACGGCTGCTGCTCATCGGACAGCCGACCCGCGGCGTCGACATCGGCGCGATCGAGTTCATCCACCGGCGGCTGATCGAGCTGCGCGACGCCGGCAAGGCGATCCTGCTGGTCTCGGCCGAGCTGGAGGAGATCCTCGGTCTGGCCGACCGCATCCTGGTGATGTGCGCCGGTCGGATCGTCGGAGAGCTGAGCGGCCCCGAGGCCGAGCCGCGGCGAATCGGCTTGATGATGGCCGGTATCGAGGCGGCGGCCAACCCGACCTGAAGGACGGTTTAGCCCGATGGACGAGATGATCGAAATGGCCCGGCAAGCGCGCGAACGCGCCTATGCGCCCTACTCGGACTTCGCCGTGGGCGCCTGCCTGCGTACCGCCAGCGGCCGGCTCTATGCCGGCTGCAATGTGGAGAACGCCGCCTATCCCCAGGGCCAGTGCGCCGAGGCAACGGCGATCGGCACCATGGTCAGCGACGGCGAGCGGGAGATCACCGAGGTGTTGGTGCTCGGCGGCGGCGATCAGCTCTGCGCGCCCTGCGGCGGCTGCCGCCAGCGGCTGGCCGAATTCGCCGCGCCCGGCACGCCGATACACATCTGCGGCCCCGAGGGGCTGCGCAAGACCGTGACCCTGGACGAACTGCTGCCGCATGCCTTCGGGCCGAAGAGCCTGGCGCAACCATGAGCGCTGCCGAACGCATCCTGCGGCTGATCGACCTGACCAGCCTGAACGATGACGACGACGCGGCCGCCATCGAACGGCTCTGCGCCGACGCGGTAACGCCCCACGGCCCGGTGGCCGCGGTCTGCCTCTATGCCCGGTTCGTGCCCCAGGCCCGGCGCCTGCTCGCCGGCACCGGTGTGAGGATCGCGACGGTGGCCAACTTTCCGAAAGGCGGCCGCGACGTCGGCAAGGCTGCGGCCGAGACCGAGGCGGCCGTGGCTGCGGGCGCGGACGAGGTCGACGTGGTCCTGCCGTTCGAGGCCTGGCTGGCCGGCGAGCGGGCCCAGGCGCGTGACTTGATCGCGGCCTGCAAAACGGCCTGCGGGGCGCGGGCGCGCCTCAAGGTGATCCTGGAGACCGCCGCGCTCGGCCCGCCGGCCAAAGTGACCGAAGCGACGCGCGACGCGATCGCCGCCGGCGCCGATTTCATCAAGACCTCGACCGGCAAGAGACAGGGCGGCGCCACGCTCGAGGCCGCCGAGGCGATACTCAAGGAAATCCGCGTGGCCGGCGGCCGCGTCGGTTTCAAGGCCTCCGGCGGCATCCGCCGTGTTGCCGAAGCCGCCGCCTACCTGGCTCTTGCCGAAGACATCCTGGGATCCGATTGGCCGGTGCCGGAACGTTTCCGCTTCGGCGCATCGAGCCTGCTCGGCGACGTCCTGCGAGAGCTCGGCGACGCACCCCGCGAGGGCGCCGGGGGGGACACCTGAGCCATGGCCAGCGGCGGCTTCTTCCCGCAGGAGATCATCCGCAAGAAGCGCGACGGCGGCGCGCTCTCGACAGCGGAGATCGACTTCATGGTGGCCGGCCTGACCGCGGGCTCGGTGACCGAAGGGCAAGCGGCCGCGCTCGCCATGGCGATTTTCTTTCAGGGCATGAGCGCCGGGGAGTGCGGCGACCTGACCCGCGCCATGACCCATTCCGGTGAGGTGCTCGATTGGTCCGACCTCGGCCGAGCCGCGCTCGACAAGCACTCCACCGGCGGCGTCGGCGACAAGGTCAGCCTAATCGTGGGCCCGCTGGTCGCGGCCTGTGGCGGCGCGGTGCCGATGATCTCCGGGCGCGGCCTGGGTCACACCGGGGGCACGCTCGACAAGCTCGATTCGATCCCCGGCTACACGACAACGCCGGGGCTCGAGCGCTTTCGCGCCGTGGTTCGGGAAGCCGGCTGCGCCATCATCGGGCAGACCGAGGAGCTGGCGCCCGCGGACCGCCGGCTCTACGCCATTCGGGACGTGACCGCGACGGTCGAGTCGATCCCGCTGATCACCGCGTCGATCCTCTCGAAAAAGCTGGCCGCCGGGCTCGACGGACTGGTCATGGACGTCAAGTTCGGCTCCGGCGCCTTCATGCGCGAGAAGACCGCGGCCAAGGCCCTGGCCGAGAATATCGTCGCGACCGCCGCCGAGGCCGGCTTGCCGACCGTGGCCCTGCTCACCGACATGAACCAAGTGCTGGGACGCACGGCCGGCAACGCGCTCGAGGTGGCCGAAGCGGTCGACCACCTGACCGGGCGGAAGCGGGATCCTCGTCTGGGCGAGGTCACGCTGGCCCTGACCGCCGAGCTGCTGGTGCTAGGCGGTTTGGCCGCCGATGTCGAGGCGGCCCGGGCCCGGTGCGATCGCGCCCTGTCAAGCGGCGCGGGCGCGGAGGCCTTTCAGCAAATGGTACGGGGTCTCGGTGGTCCGGCCGATCTGATCGAGCGGCCGGAGGCCCATCTGCCGGCGGCCCCGGTTGTCTTGAGCGTACCGCCGGCCGCGCCGGGCATTGTCAGCGCCGTGGACGTGCGCGCGCTGGGCTTGGCGGTGATGGATCTGGGGGGTGGCCGCCGCCGCGCCCAGGATCCGATCGACCACGCAGTCGGTTTGAGCGATGTCGCGGCCGTCGGCGAAGCGGTCGACGGCGAACGACCGCTCGCCCGAGTCCACGCGCGCGACGATGCGGCGGCCCGAAGGGCGGCGGCCACCCTGCAAGCCGCGATCGCCATCGGCACCGGCGAAACGGTGCCCGCCCCCGTGATCGACGAGCGAGTTGCCAGCCCGGCATCTTGGTCGTCCGGCTTGTCCGGCCGAACGGCCTCACGTACCCTCCCCGGCCGTTGAGCCGTTTCCTCGTGTCCAGCACAAGCGGAACCTTTCCATGCTCTTAAGCCAGTTATCGTTTCCGGGTCACGCGTCGGGCGCTTGCATTGGGTTGGCTCTGCTCGCGGCTTGCGGCTTTCCCGAGAGTGCGGACTGGCCGCCGACGACGAAGGCGCCGACCGCGGTTGCCGCGGCCAAGTCGTTGCAAGGCGAGTCGCTGGCGCCCGCGGAACGGACGAGCCTTGCCGAACTGGTCGCCGGTGATGCGCCGGCCCCACTGCCGGGCGGCGGCGCGGCGCTGGTCGGACGGGTGCGGCCGCTCGTGGTGATCCGCTTCGGCGCCACGCCGCCGGATTTCGAGCCGACGGTCTATGCGGCGGCGCGCGGCGCACTCGAACGGCGGCCCAACAGCGTTTTCGATCTGGTCGCCCTGGCACCACGCGTCGGCACCGCCGAACAGGCGGCGATTACCCACGATTCCGAGTTGGTTTTTCGGGCCATGGTCGCCATGGGAATGCCGGTCGAGCGCCTGTCACTTTCGGCGACGACCACGCCCGGCCTTTCGACGCACGAGATTCACATCTACGTGCGTTGATCGCGTGCCTCGGGATCCGGGCTGGCCAACGGTCGCCTTTGCCCCATGTTCCTTTCAGCAACATAAGGAGACAGCGGATGCAAGCCTGGATCGCCGCACTCTCGTTCATCGTCGGAATGACGCCTTTCCTCGCCGATGCCGGCGGGGCAAGCACGCCCAGCACTGCGGATCAAAGAGCCATCCGCGGAATCATCGAATCCCAGCTCGACGCCTTTCAGCGCGACGACAGCTCTTCCGCCTTCTCCTATGCCTCGCCGATTATCCAGCAGAAGTTCGGGTCGCCGGAGAACTTCATGGCGATGGTCGAGGGTGGCTACGCGCCGGTCTACCGGCCGCGCGAGGTGGAGTTCCTGGACGCGCGGGTCAAGGACGGCCAAACGGCCCAGGCCGTGCGCTTTGTCGGCCCGGACGGCAAGTCGGTGATTGCGATCTACAGCATGGAACGGCAGCCGGACGGCAGCTGGCGGATCGGCGGCGTTTTCCTGATCGCCACCGACGAGACGAGTAGCTAGGAGTCGTTCCGAAAAATACGGGCGCCGTTGCCCACCCCCGGCGCTTCGGCTTTAATCCGGCAAACGGAATGCCGGAGGGTGAGCGTCCTATGTCCGAAGCCTCGACCTACCAAAAGACCTTTCCCGTGTCCTGGGAGGAGCTGCACCGAAACTCCAAGGCCCTGGCCTGGCGTGTGATGGACCGCGGCCCCTGGCAGGGCCTGGTCGCCGTGACCCGCGGTGGCCTGGTACCGGCCGCCATTGTCGCGCGCGAACTGGAGATCCGACTGATCGACACGATCTGCATCGCCAGCTACGAAGATCGCAGCCAGGGCGATATGCAAGTCTTGAAGCGGGTACCGGGCGACGGCGCGGGCTGGCTGATCGTCGACGATCTGGTCGACACCGGTCGCACCGCGCAGTTGGTGCGCGACCTTCTGCCCAAGGCGCACTTTGCCACCGTCTATGCCAAACCGGCCGGACGGCCGTTGGTCGAGACCTTCATCACCGAGGTGAGTCAGGACACTTGGATCCTGTTCCCCTGGGATACCGAACCGCAATCCGTGCCGCCGATCATACGCAGCCGGGGCGACTAGGTTCTTTCCAAGATCGCGGAAGTCATCCATCCATGATCGTCTATGGCCTCTACGGCATCACCCACGGTTGGGGCCGCGTGCTGACGGTCATGGGTCCGGCAGGCGCCGCCGCCATCACCGATCACATCGCGGCCGGCGACGATGTCATGGTCAGCAGCGGCGACGGCAAACTCACCCAGTACTTTGAAAAACGCGAGGGCGCGCTGGCCAGGCTGGTCGAGAGCCACCAAATCATCGTCCTGTCGAAATCGGAGTGGGACGCCAAGAAGGCCGAGATCGGCGATCGGATCTGGTGACCCGGATCGAGCCGCAAGGTAAACAGCGTGGATGGTCCCTACGGCCCATGTTTGGGTCTACCGCCGCCGCGCCGAACGCACTACACTGCCTGCAAATACGCTTCGCCGGCTCGAACAAAGGCGCCGTGCGCAAGGTGACGGGAAGGGGAACGGGATGCAGAAATCACTCTTGATCGATCCGGAGAAGTGCACGAGCTGTCTGCAGTGCGAATTGGCCTGCTCCTTCGAGCACGAGGGCGTCTTCAATCCGGCCAAGTCGCGGATCAAGGTCTTCGAGTTCGAACACGGCCGCCGGGCGGTTCCCTATACCTGCACGCAGTGCGCCGAGGCGTGGTGCATGCACGCCTGTCCGGTCGAGGCGATCACCAAGAACGTTGTAACCGGGGCCATGGAGGTCAACGACGACACCTGCGTCGGCTGCAAGGTCTGCACGATCGCCTGCCCCTTCGGCACCGTCAACTACAATGCCGACACCGGCAAGGTCATCAAATGCGACCTGTGCGGCGGTGATCCGCAATGCGCCGAGGCCTGCCCGACCGACGCGATCACTTACGTCGATTCGGACTGGACCGGCTTCGAGCGGATGCACGAGTGGGCCGCCAGAAGCATTGGTCGGCCGGCCTGAGGAACGGAAAACGGGGATTAGCGACAATGGCATGGCAGAGAAAAATTCTCCGCGTCGACCTCAACAAGGGCAGCTGCGAGATCGAACCGCTGAACATGGAGTGGGCCTTCGACTACCTCGGCGAACGGGGCTTGGCGACCAAGTATCTTTGGGAGAGCATGGACCCCAAGGCCGACGCCATGGGACCGGACAACGTGCTGATCTTCGCGACCGGCCCCTTGACCGGCACCATGTCCTCGACCAGCGGACGCTATGCGGTCGTCACCAAGGGCCCGCTCACCAACGCCATCGCCTGTTCCAACTCCGGCGGCAAGTTCGGCGCAGAGCTGAAGTTCGCGGGCTACGACCTGCTGATTCTCGAGGGCAAGTCGCCCAAGCCGGTCTACCTCCACATCGTCGATGACAAGGTCGAGATCCTGCCGGCCGACGACATCTGGGGCACCACCGTCTGGCACACCGAGGAGTGGCTGAAGTCGCACCACCAGAACCCACTGCTCAAGGTCGCCGCGATCGGCGTCGCCGGCGAGAAGGGCGTGCGCTATGCCTGCGTGGTCAACGACCTGCATCGCGCCGCGGGGCGCTCGGGCGTCGGCGCGGTCATGGGTTCGAAGAACCTCAAGGCGGTCGCCGTGCACGGCACGGTCGGGGTCTCCGTCGACGACCCGAAGCGCTTCATGAAGGTGGTCAAGGCGACCCACAAGCTGCTGGCCGAAAACGAGGGCCGTAAGGACCTGACCGAAAACGGCACCAACTCCATGATCGACATGATGCAGGAGTTCGGTGGCCTGCCGACGCGCAACTTCAACGAGGTGCAGTTCGAGGGCACGGAGAAAATCAATCCGGCGGCCATGAAGATGGTCCACCCCAACGGCCACCGGAACCTGATCACCAACAAGGCCTGCTTCGGCTGCACCATCGCCTGCGGCCGGATTGCCCACATCGACAAAGACCACTTCACCATCGTCAACCGGCCGCAGTACCGCCACGCTTCCGGCGGGCTGGAGTACGAGACCGCTTTCGCCTTCGGACCGGTGGTCGGGGTCGACGACATCGATGCCTTGACCTTCGCCGGCTACCTGATGAACGAGCACGGCATGGACCCGATCTCCTTCGGCGTCACCCTCGCCGCGGCCATGGAGCTGTTCGAGATGGGCGTCATCACTGAACAGGACACCGACGGCGTGCCGCTCACCTTCGGTAATGCCGAGGCGCTCACCGTCATGGCCGAGAAGACCGGCAAGCACGAGGGCTTCGGCCAGGTGCTCGGGCTCGGCTCCAGGCGCATGTGCGAGAAGTACGGCCACCCGGAACTTTCCATGGCGGTCAAGGGCCAGGAGTTCGCCGGTTACGATTCCCGCGCCCTGCAGGGCATGGGACTGGGCTACGCGACCAGCAACCGGGGCGCCTGCCACCTGAAGCACGACACCTTCGCCGAGGACATGGAGGACCAGACCGGCAAGGGCAAGGCCAAGCCCTGCAAGGAGTCCCAGGACAGGACCTCGATGGTCGATTCCACCGGCCTCTGCCTCTTCACCACCGGCGCCTGGGGGGTCGAAGAGTTCCGCGACCAGATCGACGCCGCCTGCGAGGGCGAGTGGACCAGCGAACGGCTGATCGAAACCGGCGAGCGGATCTGGAATCTGGAGCGGCAGTTCAACCTGGCCGCCGGCCTGACTGCCGCGGACGACACCCTGCCCAAGCGCCTGCTGGAGGTGCCGGCACCGTCAGGGACGGCCATGGGCAAGGTCAACCAACTCGACATCATGCTGCCCGAATACTACCAGCTGCGCGGCTGGACGCCGGCGGGCGTGCCGACCAAGGAAACCTTGGAGCGGCTCGGCCTGACGGCCACGCACAACGCGTGACGGGCCGGACAACGTGCCACGGGTTACAACGACAAGGGGACGAGGCGATGGACTATGTGATCGTAGGCGGCGGACCGGCGGGCGTGATCGCGGCGGAGACCCTGCGCCGGACCGATCCTGAGGGCCGCATTACGCTGATCGGAGAAGAGAAGGAGGCGCCCTACTCGCGCATGGCCCTGCCCTATCTGCTGGCCGAGCACGTCGGCGAGCAGGGCACCCACTTGCGCCACGGCGCGGGTCACTACGACAGCTTGAAGATCGACGTGCGCCAGGGCCGTGTGGCCGCGCTCTCGCCGGACAGCAAGTCGGTCACCCTGGCCGACGGCAGTACCGTCGGCTACGACCGCCTGCTGCTCGCGACCGGGTCGCACACCACGCGCCCGCCGATCCCGGGCATGGAATTGGACGGCGTGGAGAACTGTTGGACGCTCGAGGACGCGCGCCGGATCGCCAAGGGCACCGAGGCCGGGTCGCGCGTCGTGCTGATGGGCGCGGGCTTCATCGGCTGCATCGTTCTGGAGGCCTTGGTCGCCCGCAAGGTCAAGCTCACGGTGGTCGAGATGGCCGACCGCATGCTGCCGCGCATGATGGACGAGACTGGCGGCGCGATGATCAAGCGCTGGTGCGAAAACAAGGGCCTTACCGTGCTGACCGGCACGCAGGTCGAGGCGATCGAGAGCGGCAAGGACGGGCTGCGCCTGACCCTGGGCGACGGCAAGCAGCTCGACGCCGACCTCGTGGTCTGCGCCACCGGCGTCAAGCCGAACATTGACTTCCTGGAGGGCAGCGGCGTCGAGACCGACACCGGCATCCTGGTCAACCACTACTTGGAGACCAACGTGCCCGGCATCTACGCCGCCGGCGACGTCGCGCAGGGCCCGGACCTCTCGACCGGCAAGCAGGACATCCACGCGATCCAGCCGACCGCGAGCGAGCACGGTCGTATCGCGGCCCTCAACATGGCCGGGGTCAAGTCCTACTACCGGGGCAGCCTTTCCATGAACGTGCTTTCCACCCTCGGCCTGATCTCCTCTTCCTTCGGCTTGTGGATGGGCGTCAAGGGCGGCGACCAGGCCGTGGTTGCCGACCAGAAAGCCTCCAAGTACCTGAGGCTGGAGTTCGACGGCGACGTCGTGGTAGGCGCGCTCGCCCTGGGCTTGACCCAGCACGTCGGCGTGGTGCGTGGGCTGGTTCAGACCCAGATACCGCTCGGCCCCTGGAAGGACGCGCTGCTGCGCGACCCGCACCGGGTCATGGACGCCTATCTGGCCTGCACGCAGAGCGCCGAGGTGTCGCCCCTGGCGGCACAATGAAGATTTCCTTCAAGACCGCGGGCATCCTGGTCAAGTACCTGCCGGCCGGCAGCAAGGACCGCACCGCCGTCCTCGATGTCCCGCCCGGCGCCACGCCGCTCGATGTCGTCGAGCAACTGGGCATGCCGGCGGACGCCAGCTATCTGATGATCCACAACGGCAACTCGGTGCCGAAGGCGGAGCGCGCCGCGCTGACCTTGTCGGAAGGCGACAACCTCTCGATCATGCCGCCGCTCAAGGGCGGGTGAAGCGAATTATTTCCTGGCACTTTTTATCACGCCCTCGTGGGCGCGGCTGGTGGTCTAGCTTTTCTTGGTCTTGGACCCGCTCGGTCCGGCACCGTTGCCACCGACCCGGGGCATGTCGATAACCCGGCCCGCGGTGTCGCCCGGCGCCAGGCGGAAACCCTTGCGGATCTCGATGTTGCGCAGGATGACCTCGAGACAGGTCTTGTCGTCGAAGCTGCCGGCGCCGGGATCGTCGTACTTGGCCTTTAGGCTGCGGTAGAGCTCCAGCTCGTTGGGCGTCAGCCGGTCCTCGACTGCCGCCACCTCCTCGAGCAGGCGCTTGACCTCGGCGAAATCGGCCAAACTGAACATCAACCTGGCCCGACCGGGATGTTGTCGATCAGGCGGACGTCGCCGAGCCAGGCGGCCACGAAGAGCCGGGCCGGGCGGTCGGCGCGTTCCAGTTCGCGCAAGGTGTCCGCGGTTCGCAGATCGAGATAGTCGATCTTTTCGATGCCCGCGCGGGCCAGCGCCTCGCGACCCCAAGCGAGCGCCGGTCCCGCCGGGGCCGCGCCGTCTTTCATGCGTGCTGCCAGCTCTCGGAGCACGCGGTTGAGGGCGGCGGCGCGGGCGCGGTTTTCCGGCGTCAGCAGCTGGTTGCGCGAGGAGAGTGCCAGGCCGTCAGCTTCGCGCACCGTCTCGACGCCGACGATCTCGACCGGGATGTCGAGGTCGCGCGCCATGCGGCTGACAACCAAGAGCTGCTGGTAGTCCTTTTCGCCGAAGTAGGCGCGATCCGGCAGAGCCTGGATCAACAGCTTGGAAACCACGGTCGAAACGCCATCCAGATGGCCCGGCCGAGTTACGCCGCACAGACAGTCGGTCAGCTCGGAGACCAGGACTTTTGTGCGGAAGCCTGTGGGGTAGATTTCCTCAACCGGCGGGGCGAACAGCAGGTCGGCGCCGATCTGCTGGAGCTTGCCGGCGTCCTGTGCTTCCTCCCGCGGATAGCTGGCCAGGTCGTCGGGCCGGTTGAACTGGGTCGGGTTGACGAAGATTGTCGCAATGACCCGCATGCAGTCGCGCCGTGCCCGGCGGACCAACTCGAGGTGCCCGTCGTGCAGCGCGCCCATGGTCGGTACGATGCCGATGCTGTCGCCGGACCGGCGCCATCGGGCAACCGCGGCGCGCAGTTCGGCGATGCTGCGAACGATCGGCAGCGGCGCCCGGCGGGTATGGCGCGCGGTCGTCGTCATTTCTTGCCGACGGCTGCTTGTCGCGCCTGGATGACCTGCCCCGGACCGGGGAAGCGATGATCCCTTACCTCGGCGGCGTAGCTGGCGACAGCCTCGCCGATCGCGGCGGCCAGATCGGCATAGCGCTTGGCGAAGCGCGGCGCCTGTTCGCCCGTGAGCCCCAATAGGTCGTCGGTGACCAGGATCTGCCCGTCGCAGGCTGGCGACGCGCCGATACCGATAGTCGGGATCGCCAGCTCCTCGGTGACCCGGCGGGCGACCGCCTCGACCGTGCCCTCGATGACCACCGCGAATGCGCCGGCCTCGGCCACGGCCCGGGCATCGGCCAGGATTGCCGCGGCGCCGGCCTCGTCCCGTCCCTGCGTGCGGAAGCCGCCGAGGGTGTTGACCAGTTGCGGCATCAGACCGACGTGGGCCAGCACCGGTATCCCGCGCGAGGTCAGGAAAGCGATGGTCTCGGCCATATCGCGGCCGCCCTCCAGCTTGACGCCGGCACAGCCGGTCGTCGCCAGGACGCGGGCCGCATTGCGAAACGCCTGCTCGGGCGATTCCTGATAGCTGCCGAACGGCATGTCGACGATGACGCAGGCCCGGGTCGCCCCGCGCACGACAGCCGCGCCGTGGGCGATCATCTGGTCGAGCGTAACGCCTAGAGTGTTGTCCTGGCCGTACAGCACCATACCCAAAGAATCACCGACCAACACCAAGTCGACGTGCGGGTCCAACAGGCCAGCGATGGCCGCACTGTAGGCGGTCAGGCAGACGATCGGCTGGCCGCCCTTGCGAGCCCGGATATCGCCGACAGCGGTCGCGTTGGTGTTACTTCCGACGCTCACCGGACTCCCTCTCCCGGTCGCCTGGCCGTCCAGGCCACGCGGCCCGCGAACGCCGCCATACTACAACAATTGTTTTGCGATGCAAAAATATGCTGCGACGCACCCAAACGGCCCCGGGCGATCACATGCCTTCCGCGAGATCCTCCAACGCCTCGAGGCTGTCGACCTGCACCTTGCCGCCGGGCAAGAGGGTAATGGTGCCGTTGCCCTTGAACTGGGTAAAGGTGCGGCTGACCGTCTCGGTGGTCAACCCCAGATAGTCGCCGATATCGGTTCGGCTCATCAGGACGTTGATGGGGTTCCCTTTCTGGCCGCGGCGCTGCGCCTGCTTGGAAAGCAGGATCAGGAAGGAGGCGATCTTCTCCCGCGCGGTTTTGCGGCCCAGCAGCAGCATCTGTTCCTGCGCGGCAGCCAGTTCATTGCTGGCCATGCCGAGCAACCGCCGCTCCATCTGCGGAAAGCGCTCCAATAGGGCTTCGAGCTTGCGCCGGGGAAAGCGGCACAGCGTTGCTGGGCCGACCGCTTCGGCGCTGTAGGCGTATTCGCCCCGGTTGGACAGTCCCAGGAAATCGCCCGGGAACAGGAAGCCGGTCACCTGGCGACGCCCGTCGGGCAGGAGTTTGTAAACCTTCATCATGCCGGCAGTCACGTTGAACACGTAATCGGCCGGCTCCACCTCGTGAAACAGCGGTTCGCCGGGGCCGAGTTCTACGCTGGTGACTATGGCCGAGAGCTCTTGGAGCTCTTCCACGGCCAGCGCCGCGCAGATCGTCAGCTGACGCACCGAGCAGGCCGCGCAAGGCGACGTGCCGGCAACTGCGCGCCGCACAGGGTCGGATAGCGTTCTGGTCGTTTTGACGTCGAATGGCGACATGCTGCAGCGCGATCCTCTTGTACGACCGCTGGCCAATTCCGCTGCCAGCATAGCGCCTTCGCGCAGGCGGTTCAAACCAACCCTGCGTTAAGGTTGTCCAACCTCGTCGTAGTGCCGCTTGACCAGATAGCCGATCATGAGGATCGATAAGCCGACCAGGCCAAGCCCGCCAAAGTAGAGGCCGCCGGTTGTTGCCCCGGAGGCAAGGAACAAACCAACCAAGCCCAAAATGCCGACAAGAACACCAAGAACCCAGCGTCTTCCCTCACCTGTCATGACACATTCCCTCGTCCCGTTGCCCCAAAGTCCCAACCCCGACGAACGCTCGATGTCCGGCCGGATGTCAGTTCTTAGATTGAATCAGTGGCAGAGCCAAGCGAAAGCAGGTGCCGTCGCCCGTCGTGCTTTCGAGGCTGATATCGCCGCCGTGCGCCCTGACCAGGTCACGGGCGATCGCGAGGCCGAGACCGGTGCCGCCCGGCCGGGTCGACCCGGCGAAGGGTTGAAACAGCCTCTCGCGTGCCCGTGGCGCCAGACCCGGACCGTTGTCGCCGATATGAACGATAACCTGCCCGTCGCCGACCGTGGCAGAAATCTCGATACGCGTCGCACCGGCTTCGATCGCGTTCTGGCCCAGGTTCGAGAAAACCCGAAAAAGTTGCTTTTCATCGGCCTCGATCTCGATATCGCGATCGACGCGGTTCTGCCAAACCGCCTCGCCGTTTAGCCGGCCAGCCAGCGAGGCGGGAACCTCGTTCAACAGGCTGCTCAGGGCGAAGCGGCTGATGTCCAGCGAGGCCGGGCCCTCGCGTGTGAAACTCAGCGTCTGGCCGCAAAGGTCGACCGCCCGGTCGATCGCGCTCATCAAGGTCGGGGTCGTCCGCCGCACCTCCGGATCCTCGCTGCTCGCCAGCCGGTCGGACACCAAGCGGGCGGTCGCCAAGATGTTCTTCAGGTCATGGTTGATCTTGGTCACGGCGACTCCGAGAGCGGCCAACCGGGTCTTCTGCTGCAAGGCCGCACGAAGCCCCTGTTGCATGGTCGCCAGCTCGCGTTGGGCGACGCCGATCTCGTCTCGCCGCTCGCCCGGGATGATCGCCCGGGCGGCATTCTCCGGGTCTTCTCGAAAAGCGACCATGCTCTGGGTGATGTGCCGCATGGGCCGCACCAGGAGCCAATGCAGGCTGAGATACACCAGGGCCGCGGTGAAGAGGGAGATCACCAGCGAAAGGAACAGGATGCGCTGCCCGAAGGCGAACATCTCGGTTCTCAGCGGGCCTTCGTTGAGCACGATTTCGACCATGACAGCCGGATCCTTGGGCGACGGTCCGGTGACCCGCAAGACCCGGTCGGCCGGTGCCGCCAGCGCCATGAAGGCGTCACCGATCAAGGCCAGGAAGCCCGGGTTGACCAGGTCGAAGGTCGCATCGATTCTTTTGGGCGGTGAGTCCATCAAGACAAGCTTGCCGGCGCCCGGCTTTTTCAGGGCCGCCATGCGCGCGCCCACGTGGCTCAAGAGCTCCATGGCAAGGTCCTCGCTGACCATTTGGTCAGGCGTCGCTTCGAGCGCCAGAACCGCCAGGTGCGCGTCGGCCAGACGCTCTTCCAGGTAGTCTTTCCGGAAGCGGCCGATCGAGGGCGCGAAGATCAGCACTTCGGCCAGCATGACAAAGGCAACGGTGAGCAACAGCAGGCGCGCCGAAAGGCCCGCGACTACCGGCGGAAGGCTCAGGTGCTTACCCATCATGGCAAGCAAGTTATAGCACGGGCATCAGAGCAACGCCTCAGGAATGCAGGCCGCCGCCGTGGTCCGCATTCCGGTCCGCACAAGGTAGGCGCGCCGCACTCCTATGGGGAGAGG
This sequence comes from Kiloniellales bacterium, assembly GCA_041617155.1. Classification (GTDB taxonomy): domain Bacteria; phylum Pseudomonadota; class Alphaproteobacteria; order Kiloniellales; family JAKSDN01; genus CAMYKD01. The sequence continues at coordinate 19,023 of JBFJPL010000024.1, read as the reverse complement.
AGAAACCCGCAGGATCGCGGCCGCGCCTACCTTCCCGAACAACCCAGAAAACAGCTGGTCAGGTCACTGTGTCTTGGCTGCACAGGGATTGCACGGGTTGCACTTGGCCGCCGCGCAGGGGTTGCACGGGTTGCACTTGGCCGCCGCGCAGGGGTTGCACGGATTGCACTTGGCCGCCGCACAGGGGTTGCACGGGTTACACTTGGCCGCCGCACACGGGTTGCAGGCCGCGATCTGCACCGAGGTATCGGCGGCCTTGACGGCCGCGGTCGGCAGCGCCACGGCCGAGGTCGCAAGGGTCGCCACGCTGAGTGCGACAACGGTTTTCTTGATCATCTCGTCCTCCCGAGTTGAGTTAGCCGGCCTTGCCGGCGGTTTTCCGCCCCTCAGCGCCGGGGTGAAGCCTCCCGGGCACACTATACGGCGGATTATCGCCTCATAGTGGCACATCCATGGGCCGGGTTCGATTCACGAAAGCGTCATATATTTCAAAATTCTGTGAGCTTTGCGCCGGCTCCCGCCGGCAAAACGGGCCGGCCCGCGGCCGGCCGGCCGTCACCGGTGATCCGGCGTTTCCTTGGCCGGTAGTCGGATCGCCCGCACCAAGCCGGTTTTGCCGCTCCCGGCGGGCCGGCGCGGCGGGTCGTTGACAGCGGCCCGGGGCACGCTTATACAGCCCCGGCCAAATCAATCCAGCCAGTCAACGGAGTGTCAGCAGTGAAGCGCACTTTTCAGCCCAGTGTGCGAGTCCGCAAGCGGCGCCACGGGTTCCGGTCTCGCATGGCCACGGTCGGCGGTCGTCGGGTGATCGCCCGCCGTCGCGCCAAGGGTCGCAAGCGTCTGTCCGCTTAGGAGCCTGTCCGATGACGCCGAGCCTTCGGCGCCTCCGGAAACGGCCGGAATTCCTGCAGGTTGCACGGGCGCGCCACTCTTGGGTGACGCCCGGCTTGATTCTCCAGGCTCGGCGCCACGGGCCGGCCGACACGGCGCCGGCACCTGCGGCAGGCCGGCCCCAGCCAACCGGCCCCCAGGACATCGGTTTCGGCCTGACCGCCAGCAAGAAGGTCGGGTCGGCGGTGCGGCGCAATCGGGCGCGGCGCCGTCTACGGGCCCTGGCTAAGGAGATTCTGCCGCTTGCCGGAGCGCCGGGTACCGACTACGTAGTGATTGCCCGTGCCGGCACGCTGTCGCGCACCTATATGGAGTTAACCGCCGACCTGAGGGACGCGCTGGCCGGACTGCAGGCCAAGGCGAGGCGAGCAAGGAAGGGGTCAGGGCGCCCATGAGTCTAGTGCCGAGGAGTCTACCCGGTCGGCTGCTGATCGGCCTGATACGGGTCTATCAGTGGACCGTCTCGCCCTACCTGCCGGCCAGTTGCCGCTATCACCCCGGCTGCTCCAGCTATGCCGCCGAGGCGATCGCCCGGCACGGTCCGGTCATGGGCCTGTGGCTGGCGGTCAAGCGCATCGCCCGCTGCCATCCCTGGGGCGGCATGGGCTATGATCCGGTCCCGCCGAAAACCGACCGCAAAGCCACGGCCCGGCGCTCCGCCCGCCTGTCCTGGGAGCCTTCCGAGTGATCGACAACCGCAACCTGATCGTGGCGATCGTCCTGTCGCTCGCCATTCTCCTGGGATTCGAGTACTTGGTCGGGGGGCCCCAGCGCGAACAGCTGGCCGAGCAGCAGCGCCAGCAACAGGCCGCACAGCTGGGCGAGCCGGGCACCGCGCCGCAAGCCGACCCGGCCCAAATACCCGCGCCGCCGGGCGGCGAGACCGGCACCGGCACTGAAGTTTCCGACACCCTGAGCCGGGACGCCGCACTGCGGCTCAGTCCCCGGGTGACGATCGACACGCCGACGCTGCGCGGCTCCATCGCGTTGAAGGGCGGGCGCCTGGACGACCTTGTCCTGACCCACTACCGTGAGACCATCGATCCGACCAGCCCGCGGATCGAACTGCTGTCGCCGGCCGAGGCGGCCCGGCCCTATTTCGCCGATTTCGGCTGGTCGTCGGGCGAGCGGAGCCTGGAACTGCCGGACCGGGAAACCCTGTGGCAGGCCAACGGCACGGAACTGACTCCCGGCCGGCCGGTAACCTTGAGCTGGACCAACAGCCAGGGCATAACCTTCGAGAAGATCTTTTCGCTCGACCAGAACTACATGTTCACGGTCACCCAGCGGGTCGAGAACCGGGGCGGCGCGGCGCTGACCCTCTCGCCCTTCGGACTGGTTTCACGCACCGGCCACCCCGACATCCTGGGTTTCTATATCCTGCACGAAGGTCTGATCGGCGTTTTCGACGAAACGCTCGAAGAGCTCGACTACAGCGACCTGGAAGAAAAGAAAGTCATTCAGCAGGAGACGACCGGCGGCTGGATCGGCATCACCGACAAGTACTGGCTGGTCGCCCTGGTGCCGGATCAGCAAAAGCCGGTCAACAGCCGCTTCGTGTTCACCGCCCTGAACGGTCCGGGCAAGTACCAAACGGATTTCCTTTATGACAGCGTCAAGCTGGCGCCGGGCAGCAATCACGAGGTCACCAGCCATCTCTTTGCCGGCGCCAAACAGGTGCTGCTGCTGGACAAGTACCAGGAGGACCTCGGCATCGCCCGGTTCGATCGGGCGGTCGACTTCGGCTGGTTCTATTTCCTGACCAAGCCGTTCTTCTACATGCTGCACTACTTCGCCGGCCTGCTCGGCAACTTCGGGCTGGCCATTCTTGCGGTGACGGTCATCGTCAAGCTGGTGTTCTTCCCGCTGGCCAACAAGTCCTACCGGGCCATGGCCAAGATGCGCAAGCTGCAGCCCGAGATGAAGCGTCTGCAAGAGCGTTTCAAGGAGGACAAGCAGCGGCTTAACCAGGAGATGATGACGCTGTACAAGAAGGAGGGCGCCAACCCGATGTCGGGCTGCCTGCCGATCCTGGTGCAGATCCCGGTGTTCTTCGCGCTCTACAAGGTGCTATTCGTCAGCATCGAGATGCGCCAGGCGCCCTTCTACGGCTGGATTCACGATCTTTCGGCACCGGACCCGACCTCGATCCTGAACGGCTTCGGCCTGTTTCCCTGGACCGTGCCGGACCTGGGCCTGCTGGCGGTCATCAACATCGGCGTCTGGCCCATCGTCATGGGCGTCACCATGGTGCTGCAGCACCGCCTAAACCCGCAGCCGACCGACCCCTTGCAGGCCAAGATCTTCACCTGGATGCCGGTCATCTTCACCTTCCTGCTGGCCCAGTTCCCGGCTGGCCTGGTGATCTATTGGACCTGGAACAACGTTCTGTCGATCCTCCAGCAGGCCGTGATCATGAAGCGCGCCGGCGTGCCGATCGGGCGGCAGCCCAGCGCCCAAACCACGCCGCTACCGAAGCCTCAGCCCGCGCCCAGCGCGAGCGGAAACCAAGAACAGCCGTCTGAGCCCGATGTTAAGCCCGAGCGCGCAGCTCAGCCCGAGGCCGAGCGGCGGGCGTCGACCAACGGCCAAGCTCAGGCCCAGTCCAAGAAGAACCGCCGGAGACGCAAGCGGCGCCGCGGGCCCGAGACCAAGACCGGCACCGACAGACGTTGACCCCGGCCGCTGCCGCCGATAGCGAAGCGGCGCTCGAAGCCGGTCGCCTGCTGTTCGCGCAGCACTGCGACTTTCTGCTATCGGCGGCGCAAACCGGCCAGCTGCCCGATACCGGATTGCCCGAGGTCGCCTTCGCCGGCCGGTCGAACGTCGGCAAGTCGAGCCTGGTCAACGCGCTGACCGGCCGCAAGACCCTGGCCCGCACCTCCCACACGCCGGGCCGCACGCGGCTGCTGAATTTCTTTAAGCTGGGCGGGCGCCTGGTGCTGGTCGATCTGCCCGGCTACGGCTACGCCCGCGCCGCCAAGAGCGATATCAAGCAGTGGAGCGGTTTGACCCGGCGCTATCTGAAGGGCCGGGCCGGGTTGCGCCGGGTCTGCCTGTTGATCGACGCGCGCCACGGCTTGAAGGACAGCGACCGGGCGGTGATGACCGAGCTGGACACCGCGGCGGTTTCCTACCAGGTGATCCTGACCAAGGCGGACAAGGTGAGGCCCGCCGAGCTGGCCGATGTCGCCGGCGCGACCGGCCGGGAACTCGCCGGCCATACCGCGGCCCATCCGGAGGTCCAGGTGACCAGCGCCGTGAAGGGCAGCGGCATCCCGGAGCTGCGCGCGGCGCTCGCCACGCTGGCCGCGCCCGCGGCGGAAGGCTAGTGGTTTGTCTTCAACGCTCGATTCCCTGCAGCGGTCATTGCCGGGCCCGACCCGGCAATCCAGGTGCGTCCGGCAACCCTGGACGCTCGGGTCCGGCCCGAGCCTGACAAGGTCGTACCAAGGGTCATTGATCATGACGCGTTTCACGGCGGCGGATCGGGCGCCTGGACCCGACGCTGACCATGGCCAGTGCGGCATTTGCGGGCTAGAGTTGCCGTCATGACCCAGAACAGCATCAGCGACACCAAGCACTGGCTGCGCACCGCCCGGACCATCACCGAGGCCCTGCCGTATATGCGGCGCTACGCGGGCAAGACCTTCGTCATCAAATACGGCGGCGCGGCCATGGGCGACCGCGAGCTTTCGGAGATCTTCGCGCGCGACATCGTGCTGCTGAAGCAGGTCGGCGTTCATCCGGTGGTGGTGCATGGCGGCGGGCCGCAGATCGGCAAGATGCTCGAGCGGCTGTCGGTCGAGACCCATTTCATCGACGGCCTGCGGGTGACCGACGCCAAGACCGTCGAGGTGGTCGAGATGGTGCTGTCGGGCGCCATAAACAAGAACATCGTCAGCGTCATCAACGAGGCCGGCGGCACCGCCATCGGCCTGTCGGGCAAGGACGGCGGCCTGATCCAGGCGACCAAGCTGCGCCGCACCAAGCGCGACAAGGATTCCAACATCGAGAACATCCTCGACCTGGGGTTCGTCGGCGAGCCGAGCCAGATCAACCCGCAAATTCTGACCTCGTTGGAACAGGCCGGGATGATCCCGGTGATCGCCCCGATCGGCGTGGGTCCGAAGGGCGAGACCTACAACATCAACGCCGACACCGTCGCGGGCGCCGTGGCCGCCGCGCTCGGCGCGGCGCGCCTGCTGCTGCTGACCGACGTCGAGGGCGTGCTCGACAGGAATCAGGGGTTGCTCAGCGATCTGACGGTCGGCGAGGTTCGGGCGCTGGTGTCGGACGGCACCGTGTCGGGCGGCATGATCCCCAAGCTTGAAACCTGCGCCGATGCGGTCGAGCGCGGCGTCGGCGCCGCGGTGATCCTGGACGGCCGGGTGCCCCATGCCATGCTGCTCGAAATATTTACCGAACGCGGCGTCGGCACGCTGATCAAGCAGGGCTGAGCGGTCGCTGGTCCGCCACGGCAATCGCATTTGGATCTTTGCCGAGAGTCCCTGATCTCTCAAACGACAGGCGGCCCCTCCGCACAAAGACACACTCATGCTGAGCTTGTCGAAGAGTGAGGAAGGCAGGATCGCCATGGCCTGTCCGAGGTCATGCGCCCTTGCGGTAAACCTCGTGCAAGTCCCGCCAATCTCATGCTTCGAAAAGCTCAGCATGAGGCTGCCGTCGCACCACTTGACGCCCTCTATATGCGATATGCGATAGCCCTGACTAGAGCATTATCCGAACAACTCGATCCAGCCCGCTCCTCCTCCCGGCCGCCCACGGAATCGTATGATATGGGCGGCCGGGAGGGGGAGCGGGCCGGCACCGACTCTTCGCGAACGGAAAACGCGCTAGTCCACCAGGGTCTCGAAAAACTCGAGCTGCCAGGCCATCTCCTGGGGCGCCAGTGCGTAGCCTCCGCCGCGGCGCGGACTCAAGGCCTCGGCCGGCGGAATCCCGCCCATGCGCAACTGCAGTTGCGTGGCGACGCGCATGCCGAAGCCGGCCTTCCAGGCCAGGGCCGTGATTGCCTTGGCGCTGCCGGAACTCAGAATCCGCTCGACCAGCGCGGCGCTCAGGCCGGTCTGCGTAAGCCCTTGGCGAACCGACTCCCGGTCGCCGCGGGCAAGCGCCCGGAGCAGCGCCTCGTCGTCCAGCGGGCCGGCCTGATCGCGCGGCATTTCGCCTGCTTCGTCGGCCGCTGCGCAGGGCGGCGGCTCGCCATCGAGCCGCCGATGCACCTCGTCGGCGACCCGGCGGGCGGTCTCCGGGTCCAGGTCCTCGCGGCTCTGCAATCTGTTCAACAGGTGGTCCGCCACGAAAACGGCAAGGCGGCGGATGGTCCCCGGCGACAGCCGGGGCCGTTCGACCAGCGGCTCTTGCCAGGCGGTCACGACCTCGGCACGGGTCACCAGCCGGTCCAGAGTCTCCTCGCGAATCTGCGCACTGTGATTGGCGAGCAGGGCCGCGATGCCCGGCCGGTCGTCGGTCGCGACCACGGCGTCGGCAACGCTCGGGCCAAGCTCTCGGCGGCGTGAAATCGCGCTCAGATTCGCTGAGGGGCAGCCCTCGGCGATGATCTCGAGCAGATCCTGGTCGCTCAACAGCGGCGAAAATTCGAGCACCGGGCAGGCCACCATCTCTTCGCTGTCGCGGGCCAGGCGCTGGACCACAGAAGGCGGTGCGTCGGCCAGATCCTGGAGCGCTTCGGCAAGGATCTGGCGCACCCGCCGGGTCTGATCCCGCGCCAGCAGCTCGAGGGTTCTGACGATGGCGGCACGCGCCTGTTCCTTGTCTTGTTCGTCCAACTGCGGCACGAGACGCGCCACCTTGGCGGCCAGTTGGCAGCGGACCACCTCGTCGCTGTCCTGGGTCAGCAGCAGATTCGCCTTGGCCGGCGTTCGCAGGTTGACCGCGATCCGTCGCCGCACTTCGGGCGACGGGTCTTCGGCCAGGTAGTAAAGGATCTCCGGGCGGACATCGGGGCGGCTGGCCAGGTCGGCGCGCACGGCGGCGTCCTGGTGGTCGAGCAGGCGCTTCGACTCTTGGTAGGAAATCGGGCCTCGTGCACCGCCCTTCTTGCCGCGGGAAAAGATCACGGCTCGGACCGGCTTCGAGCCGCACGGGCGACCCTGACGCCGCCCTTGCCGTTGCGTTTGACCTCATACATGGCGGCGTCCGCCCGCTCGATCAGCCGCTGCGGAACTTCCGGGGCGCGGGGATCGAAAATGGCGATGCCGATCGAAAGACCGAGCGGATGCTCGGGCCCGGCGCTCAAGTGCTCCAGGTCGCCGGCCGCATCGAGCAGTTGGTTGGCCTTGCACACGGCCGCTTCCTCGGACATCGCCGCGAAGCAAAGCGCGAACTCGTCACCGCCCAAGCGGCCGGCGAAGTCGCCGCTGCGGACCTGGCTGCGAAGCACCTCCGCCAGGCCCTCCAGCGCCCGGTCGCCGGCTTGATGGCCGTGCCGGTCGTTGACCAGCTTGAAGTTGTCGAAATCGATGTAAAGCAGCGCCGCGGCATCGTTGCGCCGCTTCGGCTGGGCCAGCCGCTTGGTCAAGCGCTCCACGAAACCGCGGCGATTGAGCAGGCCGGTGAGCGGGTCGGTCGCGGAAAGTGATTCCAACTCGGCCGTGCGCGCCAGCTGTTCGAGCGCAACACCGATCTGCGCCGATACCTCGTCAAGCAGCATCGCTTCCTCGGCGCCCCATCCGCCAGCCGCTTCGCGACGCCACAGACAGAGAGCACCGTTCCAATCGGCGCGGTATCCGGTCGCCCGAACCATGACGTAGCCCGCGTCGTCACGCAGTTCGGCGTCAGGCTCGCCGTTCGAGATGCGCGCCAGGAGCGGATCGAGTCGCCCCTCGGGCGGTTCGGAGCCGGATCGGGCGACCGGCACCAGAGCCGCCGCCTCGCCACGTCGCTGGATCGCCGCGCCCGAAACCGCCAGAGCCGGCACCAGAGCTTGGACGGCAGCGGCCAGCATGCGCGCCGGTTCCAGTTCCTCGCGCACCATTCTCAAGATGTAGGCCAGCAACCGCTGGCGGTGGCCGGCCCGTGCCAAGGCGGTCTCGCGGGCACGCTCGACAGTGATATCCCGGCAGGTTCCACGGGCGCCCTGCCAGGCACCGCCCGGGCCCGGCAAGGGCAAGCCGGTCACCAGCAGGCAGGCGGGCGCGCCCCCGACATCGCGAAACCAGACCTCGACCCGGTCAACCGGCATCCGCGTGGCAAAGGGCGACGGCTCGGAACCGCCGGCTTCCACCAGGAATTCGTTAACCGGTTGGCCGACCAGTTGGGCCGCCGCGTGGCCGAGCGCGCCACCCGGCGACACGAACGCAAAGCAGCCGTCGGCATCGGTTTCCCAGGCAAAATCGCTCGAGGTCTCGACAAAATCCTTATAGCGCTGGCGCGAATCGATCAGAGCGCTGCGCAGGCTGCGTTCCAAGGTGATATCACGCCCCAGCAGCAGGGCCGCCGCACCGCCTTGCCACGGCAAAGCAACCAGGTCGAAAGCTTGGACGCCTTCGCCTTCAGCCCCCTTGCGCTCGACCTCGATCGGGGTGACTTGAGCCGTCCGGCCTGCCAGAGCCGACTTGACGGCGGCCTCCAGATCGCCATGGCATCCGGCCTCGAGCAGGCGGGCAATCGGTTCGGCGGCGGGATTGGAACTAAGCACCGCGCCGCCGCGCGCAACCACCAGCATCGGCCCCGGATAGAGAGCAAACGGTCCGTCAGCCGCCAAAGGGCCGAGGGACATTTCCCGGACTGCCGCATCCTGCGAATCCGCATGCGCGGCCCCGGCCGATCCGGATCCGGTCATGGCCATGGGCATGGGCAATTTAGCATGATTAGGTTAGCTTATTACGGCTATATATTGACGCAGGGCCCGTTAAGGGGCACTTAAGCGATGCCTTCGGACTTATGCGGGCGACCTTGCAAAGGACGCGCCCGGGCCGCAAAGTGCGCGCCATGACAGCCCGGCGATCCAGCAAACCGGCCGTCCGGCCAGATGCCGTCGACGACTGGATCTTCGATCTCGACAACACGCTCTATCCGGCCTCCAACAATCTGTTTCGCGAAATCGACCGGCGCATCGTCGACTACATCCGGGATCACCTGGAGCTCGGGGCGGCGGCGGCCTTCGAGCTCAAGCAGCGTTACCGACAGCGCTTCGGCTCGTCGCTGCGCGGCTTGATGGAGGAACACGACGTCGATCCGATCGTCTTCATGAACTTCGTCCACGATATCGACGTGACCGTGATCGCGCCGGACCAGGCGTTGGGCGCGGCCCTGGCCCGCCTGCCCGGACGTAAATTGATCTTCACCAATGCTTCGACGCGCCACGCGCAGAATGTGCTGAGGCGCTTGAGCATCGGCCGCCATTTCGCCGAGATTTTCGACATCACGGCCGCTGGCTATGTGCCGAAACCCCAACCCGAGGCCTACCGGACGCTGGTCGAGCGGCATGCCATCGACCCGGCGAGGGCGGTCTTCGTGGAGGATCTGGCGATCAATCTGGCCCCGGCGGCGGCGCTCGGCATGACCACGGTATGGATCGCGGCGGATGGCGAAGACGATAGCGAGGCGGCGGCCGGCCATGTCCATCACGTCATCGAAAACCTGGCCGACTGGCTCTTGAAAGTCATCGAGGGAGTCGGCGCGGGCGGACGTTGACAGGGCCCAACGCCTCACGCATGTTCCAAGCCCGCTCGGCCTCCTGACAGGCGCGCAAACGTATGACAAACGACGAATTGAAGACGATCATCGAAAACGCCTGGGATGACCGCGGCACGGTGTCCTCGGCAACCCGGGGCGAGATCCGCGAGGCCGTGGCCCTGACCCTGGACGGGTTGGACCGCGGCACGTTCCGGGTCGCCGAACGGCTGGACGGCGGCTGGCAGGTCCATCAGTGGCTGAAGAAGGCGGTGCTGCTGTCGTTCCGCCTGAACGACAGCAAGCCGATCCCGGGCGGGCCGCGCGATGCCGTCGCGGGCGAAGCCGCCTGGTACGACAAGGTACCGTCCAAGTTCGCCGGCTGGGGCGACAGCGAGTTCAGGGCCGCCGGCTTCCGCGCCGTGCCGGGCTGCGTCGTGCGCCATTCAGCCTATATCGCGCCGGGCGTGATCCTTATGCCGTGCTTCGTGAACATCGGCGCCCATGTCGACTCCGGCACCATGGTCGACACCTGGGCGACGGTCGGCTCCTGCGCTCAGGTCGGCAAAGACTGCCACATCTCCGGCGGCGCCGGGATCGGCGGCGTCCTGGAACCGCTGCAGGCGGGGCCGGTGATCATCGAGGACAACTGCTTCATCGGTGCGCGCGCCGAAGTCGCGGAAGGCGTCGTGGTCGAACGGGGCTCGGTGCTCTCCATGGGCGTCTACATCGGCGCCTCGACCAAGATCGTCGACCGCGAAACTGGCGAGATCTTCATGGGCCGCGTGCCGGCCTATTCCGTGGTCGTGTCCGGCACCCTGCCGGGCAAGCCGCTGCCCGACGGCAACCCGGGACCGGGACTCTACTGCGCGGTGATCGTCAAGCGGGTCGACGAGAGGACCCGGTCCAAGACCTCGATCAACGACCTGCTGCGCGACTAGCGGATCTGTAGGCAGCAATGCCAGCAGCCCTCGACACGGTCGACCTCGCCCAGCGGCTGATCCGCTGCCCCAGCGTGACACCGGCGGACGGCGGCGCCCTCGACCTGCTGCAGGAGGTGCTGGAAGCGCTCGGCTTCACCTGCCACCGCCTGCCCTTCTCCGAGCCGGGCGCGGCCGCGGTCGACAACCTCTATGCCCGGATCGGTCAGGGCGCCAGCTTCTGCTTTGCCGGGCACACCGACGTGGTGCCGGTCGGCGACGCCGCGGCCTGGAGCGCCGATCCCTTCGGCGGCGAGCTGCGCGACGGCTGGCTTTACGGCCGCGGCGCCGTGGACATGAAGGGCTCGATCGCCGCCTTCGTCGCCGCCCTCGACGGCTTCCTGGCGCGCCGGGGGCCGGTGTTCGGCGGCGCGATCAGCCTGCTGATCACCGGCGACGAGGAGGGCGTCGCGGTCAACGGCACGCGCAAGGTGCTGCAATGGCTGGACCAGCGGGACGAATCCCTGGCCGCCTGCCTGGTCGGCGAGCCGACCAGTGACCGGCGGCTGGGCGACATGGTCAAGATCGGCCGGCGCGGCAGCCTGAACGGCCTACTGACCGTGCGCGGCACCCAGGGACACACCGCCTATCCGCAGCTCGCCAGGAACCCGCTGCACGACCTGGTGCCCATGCTTCAGGCCCTGATCGGCGAACCCCTGGACCAGGGCAACGCGCACTTTCCGCCGTCCAGCCTGCAGGTCACGACGGTCGATGTCGGCAACCCGGTCAGCAACGTCATCCCGGCCCAGGCGCGCGCGGCCTTCAACATCCGCTTCAACGACCGGCACACGAGCGACACATTAAGGAGCTGGCTGCACGAGCGCCTGGCGGCCAAGGGCGCGGACTACGACCTGGAGATCCGCGTTTCGGGCGAATCCTTTCTCTGCCCACCGGGGCCGCTCAGCGACCTGCTGTCGGGCGCCGTGGAACGGGTGACCGGGGCCAGGCCGGCGCTGGGCACGACCGGCGGCACCTCCGACGCCCGCTTCATCAAAGACCACGCGCCGGTGGCCGAACTGGGCTTGCTGAACGCGACCGCACACAAGGTCGACGAGAGGGTCAGCGTGACCGACTTGAAACAGCTCACGGAAATTTATGGCGCCGTCCTGGACGGCTATTTCGCCCCGTGATCCCGAGCCCGACCGAGATCGCCTACGCGCTCTACGGCGCCTGGCGTCTGGCCCGGCTCGACCCGGGCGGGATGAGCTATTTCGACCGCTCGGTCGAAGGCTTCTGGAAGTCGTTTTTCGCCGCGTTGCTGGTCGCGCCGGGTCATATCCTGCTGCTGGTCATCGAGTTGAGCGATGTCGAGCTCGCCGCCGCCCTGCCGCGCATCGTCGTCGTCCTGGCGATCATTTACGTCATGTCCTGGACCGCATTTCCGCTGGCGATGCACTATCTGACCCAGACCATGAACCGCGCAGCCGAATACACCGGCGTTATCATCGCCAACAATTGGGCCCAGGTGATCCAGATCCTGCTGCTGACCCCGGTGACGGCGGTCGCCCGCAGCGGGCTCCTGCCCGGCGGGCTCGGCGGTCTGCTCTGGTTCGCCGCGTTCTGCGCGATCCTGTACTACAGCTGGTTTATCGCCCGCACGGCGTTGCGGATCAGCGGTCCGGCCGCCGTCGGCATCGTCGCTTTCTCCTTCGTCCTGGACTACACGATCGGCAGCTTCGGCCTGGCGATGATCCGCTGAACCGGCTGGCCGTCTTTCATGGCATCGTTCAACCAGGAGACCTTCGAGCGGGCTTCCAGCCGCGCATCCTCCTCGCTGCCGAAAACCCGATCGCCGAAGCGGCCGATTGGAAACCAGCCTCGATCGTCCTCCATATCGCGCCGGAACTCCTCGAAACCGAATGTGCCGTCGGGCCGCATGAGCAGATCCACGCAGCGGCTCTCGCCGTGAAAGTTGATGGACCTTGGAACCGTTTTCTTGGCGGTCATTCTCGTTTGCCTCCAAAACGACGGCTACGACACAAGGGGCCTACGCCAGTCGGCCGAGAGGAATAATCTCGTGTGATGTCGGTTCGTAGGCTCCTCCCTCCCAGTCGCCCAGCCATTGCCCGACCTCGAGGCCCGCGTGTTCCAGCATCTCCGCAAGGTGTTCTCGAGCGATGAAGCGGATCTTCGATGCGGCCGAAAGGTGCCGGTTGCTTGCGGCGACGCGGTAGTGGGTCCAATAGGTAACGATTCCCGTGGCCGCGTCATGGACGCTATCGCTCCATGCCTCCACGGTACCAAGGCCGGGATGTCGAAAGCTGCGCCTTGACTGCTTCGGGTTCCAATTGCGCCAAGCCTGGACGGCGGGATTTCGCGTATCGAAGATAAAGCGGCCGCCGGCAGCCAGGTGCTCGGCTATGGTCGAAAGCACCGCCCGCTGGTCCTGGTCCGTGAGGAACACCTGATAGGCATGCCCGGTGAGCAGCACCAGATCGAAACGGCGGCCGAGGCGAAGGCTCCTCGCGTCCGCTTCGACCCAGGTGACCCGTTCCCCTCCCGGCCGACGGCGAGCGATGTCGAGCATGGCGGCCGCCGGATCGACACCGACCACCGTTCGACGATCGGCCAGGCCCGTCGCAAGCTGACCGGTGCCGCAACCAAGGTCGAGAATGGATCGGGCGTCATGGGCCAGCGCCAAGCAGTAGTCCATGTCGGCGTCCCAGCCGTTCTCCAGATCGTAGAACTGCGTCAGTTCCGGGTCGTGGTAGAGACGCTCTGCTGTCGCTTCGTGGCGAGGCATGGGATTGGCAAGCGGTCTCCGGTCGTGCCGAGCGGTTTATGAGTCGTAGTCCACGGCCACCAGATAAAGCCCCTCGGCCGGCGCCGCCGGGCCGGCGGCCCGGCGGTCGCGCGCGGCCAGGGCGGCGGCCAGATCCTCGCGGTTCCATTTGCCGGCGCCGACCAACTGCAGGCTGCCGACCATGTTACGGACCTGGCGGTGCAGGAAGGAGCGCGCCTGCGCGCGCACCCGGATTTCCTCGCCGGCCCGCTCCACCGCCAGGACATCCAGCGTCTTCAGCGGCGAGGTGGCCTGGCACTCGGCGGCCCGGAAGCTGGAGAAGTCGTGGTGTCCGACCAGCACTTGCGCCGCGGCCTGCATGGCCGCGGCGTCGAGCGGCACCGGCACGAACCAGGCGCGGCCGCGGTCCAGGGCGAGCGGCGCCCGGCGGTTGACGATGCGGTAGAGATAGCGCCGCCGCGTGGCGGAGAAGCGGGCGTGGAAGTCGTCCGCGACCGGGTCCGCCGCGAGCACGACGATGGGCGCGGGTCTCAGGTGATGGTTGAGGGCGTCGCGCAGGGTGTCGGCCGTGGTCGCCTTGGCGATCTCGAGGTGCGCCACCTGGCCCAGGGCATGGACCCCGGCGTCGGTGCGCCCGGCGCCCTCGACCGTCACCCGCTCGGCGCAGAATCCCAACACGGCGTCTTCCAGGGCCGCCTGAATGCTCGGTCCGTTGTCCTGGCGCTGCCAGCCGACGAAGCCGCCGCCGTCATATTCCAGGATCAGCTTGTAGCGGGTCACGTGCCGTCCTCGGGCAGCGGCAGACGGCTGCCCGCCGGCAAGTCGACGCCGCGCAGGAACTCGGCCGCGGTCATGGCCGCCCGGCCGGGCCGCTGGACCCGGCTGAGGCGCAGCGCGCCCTGGCCGCAGGCCACGGTAAGACCGTCGTCGAGCAGTTGCCCGGAGTCGCCGCCGGAGCCCGCATCGACCGCTTCGGCGGCCAGCACCTTGACCCGTTCCAGGCCGCGCTTAAGCGGCAGCTCGGCGAAGGCGCCGGGCCAGGGGTCGAACGCGCGCACCTGCCTGGCCAGATCCGCGGCCGGCCGGCGCCAGTCGAGCCGGCCCTCGGCGCGGCGCAGCTTGGCGGCGTAGGTGACGCCCGCCTCAGGTTGCGGCCGCGCCTCGAGGGTCGCGGTCTCCAGCCCGTCGAGGGCTTCGACCATGAGCCTGGCGCCCAAGGCGGCCAGTCGGTCGTGCAGTTTGGCCGCCGTGGTCGAGGGTCCGATCGGCACGGCCTCTTGCAGCAGCATGGGTCCGGTATCGAGCCCCTGGTCCATCCGCATGATGGTCACGCCGGTCTCACGGTCGCCGGCCAGGATGGCGCGCTGGATCGGCGCCGCGCCGCGCCAGCGCGGCAGCAGCGAGGCGTGCAGGTTGATGCAGCCGAGGCGCGGCGCCGCCAGGACCGGCGGCGGCAGGATCAAGCCGTAGGCGACCACGACGGCGGCATCGAGCTCAAGCGCGGCGAAAGCTTCCTGGGCCGCCGGGTCCTTCAGGCTGGTCGGCGTGCGTACAGGCCAGCCGGCCGCCGCCGCGCGGCGCTGGACCGGCGACGGCTGCGCGCGCTGGCCCCGGCCGGCGGGCCGCGGCGGCTGGCAATAGACCGCCGCGATCTCGTGCCCGGCGTCGGCCAGGGCCTCGAGGCAGGGCACGGCAAAGCCGGGGGTTCCCATGAAGGCAAGGCGCAGGCGGGACATCGGGGGCGCCGGGCGGCAGCCGACTAAAGCACGTGCTCGGCACGCGCCTCGTCGGGCTTGGACTGCTTCTTGGCTTTGCTCAGCTTGCGCAGGATCATGTTGCGCTTGAGCGCGGTCAGGTGATCGACGAAGAGAATGCCGTCCAGATGATCGATCTCGTGTTGCACGCAGGTCGCCAGGAGGCCGTCGGCCTCGATCTCCCGGGGCTCGCCTTCATGATCCAAATAGCGCACCTTGACCGCCGCCGGCCGGACCACCTCGGCATAGTGCTCGGGCAATGACAGGCAGCCTTCCTCGTAGCTGGCGTCGTCGTCCGATACCCAAATGATTTCCGGGTTGGCCATGCGGTAGGGCCGCGGCTCTTCGCCCTCGCGCGCCATGTCGACCACGATCACGCGCTTGAGCACGCCGACCTGTGGCGCCGCCAGCCCGATGCCGGGCGCCTGATGCATGGTTTCCAGCATGTCGTCCATCAGCCGGCGGATCTTCTGGTCGACCCGTTTGACCGGTGCCGACACCCTTTTCAGGCGCGGGTCAGGGGCAACGATGATCGGCAGCAGCGCCATGCTCGGGGACGATCCTTCGGTTTCCTGGAACGGTTTCGGTTTTTCTTGTGCCTTAGGTATGGCTTCCCCGGGCCAGCGTCAACCCGGGCGACCGCACCCAGACCCGGGAGCCAACGGCAGTGCCCCGGCTTGAAATCGAGGGTCGGCAGCTCGCATGGCGGAGGCTCAGGATCGTCCAAACGAAGGTCGGCTTTCAAATATCAAACCAGCCGCATAGCTGCATGGATTTGCTCGGCAGCTGCAGCCAAGAGCTGCCCTTAGGACTGGTTTCGCCGATCGGTCTTTGACGGTTATGGCACATTGTGGACATCTCTGTACGCCAGCATTTGAAGTAACTTCTGTTCCTTCGCGTCATCGAACCCACAGGTGTGAACCCACTCCTTCGGGTTCTCGTACGTTCCGAACAGCATGTCCCACCAGGTAATGTCGCCGTAGTTGTTCTTATGCCGGTCGTGCTGATGGTGGATGCGATGCATCTCAGGGCGTTGGAAGAAGAAACCAACCCAGCGGGGAGTCTTGACGTTGGTGTGATAGAAGAATTCACCCAGTGCGGTGCACAGCGTGTAGATCGCGCCAGCCTCGAGTGACAGACCTAGAAACGTGTAAACAAGGAGGCTGCCGATGATTGAGTTCACGATCATTTCGCCCGGGTGCTTGTAGAAGGAGGTTATGACTTCGAGCCGTTGCGGACTGTGGTGGATCTGGTGAAAAACACGCCACAGGCAGCTGTAGTCGTGGCGCCAGCGGTGCCACCAGTAGAAAACGAACGTTGCGATGAAGTACGCGACGAGCCCACCGACCGCTGGCGAAACGTGCTCCGATAGATGGAAAAGCGAGGCTGAGGACAGCCAACGCTCCCACGTAAAACCCGCGAGCAACACGACGCAGAGCTGGACCCCGTTGATCACGAGCACCCGCAAAGGCCACGTTTGAACCCGCGGCAACGGCCAACCAGGAACGACCCGTTCAAGAACGAAGCAGAAGGCAAATGTCGCAAGGATGGCAGTTAGCACTGGCGATTACTCCTCCAGGGCAAAGCTTCGCGCTTGAGCGGCGTCATTGCGCGCGTTGCAAGCCCTTTGGGCGGTTCATTTGCCGCACTGAGTTGCCCCACCGGATGGCCGGGGACGATTCCTGCGCAAACGTCATAGCGGCGGCAAACTATGATTTCATTAACCCGGCCGGGGGCGCGACCAGTGGCCTCAGACAGAATGCGGTGCCGGAGTCCCTGGAAATTGGCACTCCTGATGGCGGCAAACATCATCGCCGGATCGTCGGCTTAGGGTGCCAACCGGCGGTATGAGATACGGTAACGGAACGGCCGCTTTCCGATCCGCAAGCGGATCGTCCCCGCAACCGCATTGAACCGCATTAAACGAGGGCACTTCGCCGCTCTCGGACATCGAAATCCAAACAGAGGCCCCGCGGAGCCGACGTGATACTAGGCCGCTCGCCCCGAATCGGGGTAAGTAGGGGCATCATGGATCTATCGCTCCTGCTCGCCGTTCTGGCCGTCCTCGCCGTCGCGCTGGGCGCGGTTGCGGCCGCCCTGTTCGCGCGCGACCAAAATGCCGGCCACGCGTCGGCCGAGCTGGCCGGGCGCCTGACCCAGATGGCCGAGAGCCAGGCCGCCGTGCAGGCCCAGCTGGCCGAAAGGCTCCAGGCGCAGGAGCGGGCCGTCACCAAAGCGCTCGAGGAGCGCCTGGCCGATCTCTCCAAGCGGGTCGGCGATCGGCTGCAGGAGTCCTCGACCCAGAGCCACACGGCGCTGGTTGACCTGCGCGAGCGCCTGGCGGTGATCGACCGGGCGCAGAAGAACATCACCGAACTCTCGACCCAGGTGGTCGGCCTGCAGGACATCCTGGCCAACAAGCAGGCGCGCGGCAGCTTCGGCGAGATTCAGCTGAATGACCTGGTCGAGGGCATCCTGCCGCCCAATGCCTATGCCTTTCAGGCGACGCTGGGCAACGGCAAACGGGCCGATTGCCTGCTTAAGCTGCCCAACCCGCCGGGTCCGATCGCAATCGATTCGAAGTTCCCGCTGGAAAGCTACCAGGCACTGAGGACGGCGGACGACGAAGCGCTACGGCTGCGGGCGCGCCGGGCGCTCGCCGCCGACCTGCGCAACCATATCCAGGCCATCGCGGCGCGCTACATCGTGCCGGGCGAAACCGCCGACTCCGCGCTCATGTTCCTCCCCAGCGAGGCGGTCTACGCCGAGCTGCACGCCAATTTCCGCGACGTGGTCGAGCTGTCCTATAAGGCGCGGGTGTGGATCGTCTCACCGACCACCCTAATGGCGACCCTCAACACCGTCAGGGCGGTGCTGAAGGATGTCCATTTGCGCGAGCAGGCCGGCGTGATCCAGGCCGAGATCGGCCGTTTGATCGGCGATGTCGGACGGCTCGACGAGCGGGTCGGCAAGCTGCAGCGCCACTTCGACCTGGCCAACGAGGACCTGCGCCAGATCCGCATCTCGTCGGATAAGATCGTCCGCCGCGGCGAGCGTATCGAAGAGTTGGAGTTCGAGGAGCCGCAGGCCGCGACCGAAGCCTTGGCGCCGCCCAAGCCCCGTCTGGTCAAAGATTAACTGCAATTTGAT
Organism: Kiloniellales bacterium; assembly: GCA_041617155.1. Taxonomy (GTDB): domain Bacteria; phylum Pseudomonadota; class Alphaproteobacteria; order Kiloniellales; family JAKSDN01; genus CAMYKD01. The sequence goes on along the minus strand of JBFJPL010000024.1, from coordinate 844 downwards.
TAAAATACTATATTAACTGTTTTTGAGTTACGCTGGCCGCCGGTCCTTGAGCGCGGCCGTCAGGGTGCCGTCGTCCAGATAGTCGAGCTCGCCGCCGACCGGAACGCCGTGCGCGAGGTGGGAGACCACGACTCCGCAGCCGGCCAGCCGCTCGGCGATGTAGTGGGCCGTGGTCTGGCCATCGACCGTCGCGGAGAGCGCCAGGATGACCTCGCCGACCGCGGCCTCGCGCGCCCGTGCGGCGAGGGCGTCGAGCCGCAGGTCATCCGGGCCGCGCCCGTCCAGGGCGGAAAGCGTGCCGCCCAGCACGTGGTAGAAGCCCTTGAAGGCGCCGCTGCGCTCGATCGCCCAGAGGTCGGCGACCTCCTCGACCACGCAGATCACCGTCCGGTCGCGTTCCGCATCGGCGCAGATGGCGCAGGGATCGCGCGAATCCAGATTGCCGCAGACCGAGCAGCTGTGCAGAGACTCGGCGGTCCGGCGCAGACTTTCGGCAAGCGGCAGCATGAGGGTTTCGCGCCGCTTCATGAGGTGCAGCACGGCCCGGCGCGACGACCGGGGGCCGAGGCCCGGCAAGCGTGCCAAGAGCTGAATCAGCCGCTCGATCTCGCTCATACCAGAAGTCATTGATCCGGATTCACACTTCCCGATTCACGGACAAAGAAGTCGAGGGCAGTGTCTTTCGCCCTCTCCCTTCGGTAGAGGGCGAAAAACAGCGCTGGCGGACAAGAGCGCTCTTGTGAAATGGGCCCTTGCCAATGACCTCTGGTATTTCGGGCATGGCCGCCGGGACGGCGCCGCTCAGAACGGCAGCTTCATGCCCGGCGGCAGCGAAAGGCCGCCG